>DATBTE010000001.1:0-4897 GCA_036559425.1 Pseudobdellovibrionaceae bacterium
TTTCGCTGGGATCCATACTTTGATGAAGGGCGCTGGTTTGGACGATGTTCAACATATCATCTGCCAGAGCTAAATCTAAATCTTTGTTTGTGCCGGGATCGACATCATTTTTAAAATCATTCCAAGAAAGAACGGCTTTAATAGAACATTTGCCTTTCTTATTTGTTTCACAACGGAGAGTCAGAGCACTGTTTTGATCAGGAAGTTTTACCCAATCGTCATTGCCCGTAGAGATGGCCGAGTTGTAACTGGTTAAGGCGAAGTTCCCCGCGGCATTAATCCAAAGAATTCCCGCCGCCGTGGCCCGGGCCACTTGAGCATTGATGAAACCGTGGCCGTCATGATTTCCGCCATACTCCCAAACCTCCGAGTAGGAAATGACATCCACTCCACGTTGAATGGCATCATCGATCGCCGCCTTAAAATTCGAGAAACCAAAAACATTGTAAAGATAAAATTCTTGAATCATCTGTGGCTGTTGCAGATTGTTGGTGGTCAGGGCAGTAAAAATTTGGGCCATTCGCAGGCCATGTTCTGTTTTTAAATCATCGGGTGCGGGGACAGGGCCAGGAATATATACAGTGTTGGCGGGGAGGGATTTGCCAATCTCAGTTTGAAAGCCTTCAAACCCCTTATCGAAAATCGCTACTTTCAGGGGATGAGGAGGGTTCGAGGTTGCATAATACTTTTTAAAACCCAGGGAATTTTGAAGAACCGAGATATTTTTAAAAACTTGGGCCTGAGCCGTGTTTGCAATTAAAATGAAAGAGAGAAAGAGCAGAATGGTTTGCACGACATACTTCCTTTTTCAGAATCAGGGCAAAAAAAAAGCTGGTTCAAAGAACCAGCCTTATACAGCAGAGTTATCTGCAATACGACCAACAAGAGCCATAGTAGTAATAATTATAGTACCCGTAGTTGTACTGATAATAGGGGTTGTAGGAGTTGCC
The DNA here is from genome assembly GCA_036559425.1 of Pseudobdellovibrionaceae bacterium. Lineage (GTDB taxonomy): Bacteria > Bdellovibrionota > Bdellovibrionia > Bdellovibrionales > Bdellovibrionaceae > JACMRP01. The sequence continues at coordinate 951 of DATBTE010000001.1, forward strand.
GTACCAGTTACAAGAAGGCTGGTAGTAATTGTAGTTGTACTGGGAATAGGGAGAATAGAAATACCAGCTAGAAGCGCCTCCATCATGATCAAGTTCCGACTTCATTTTTGCTTCTGGAACTTTTGCGAACTCCGCAGCTTGTGCAAAAGCTTTGGCATCCGCTTCAGAACTCATAGCCGCTTCTGTCTTAACGAAAGAGGTCTCATTGGTCACAGTGTTTACTCGTAAAACGATCGTGCCTTGAAGTTCTTTGTTAGTAACTCCGGACTCATTATCCAGTTCGCCGGCGGTCGCCAAAGAGCCCATGCCAAAGATCAAAGCTGCAGAAATAATCAAACGCATCATAAATGCCTCCTTTTTAAGTTGTTTAATCTGCGCACTAAATAATCAGTGTCTGGACGCAAGTCATCAGAAATGTGCTTGTCTTTTCCTTATCTTTTTTGTGAAGACTGTGCGAAGAGTGGCGATGATGAATTTTGACCCTGTAAACGATTTAAAACCCATAGGTTACCTGCAATCCTCCTATCGGGATAAATTTGGAACGCCGCGACAATCTGGCCTTTCTCCTCATGCTTGGTCCTGTCTTAAAATTCGTGCGGATTTGCAGCCTGAGCAAGCGTTGCAAGGGCTCGAAAAATTCAGCCATTTATGGCTTGTCTTTGTCTTTCATCAAAATAAAACGGCTCGTTATCATGCCAAAGTTCACCCTCCCCGTTTGGGCGGAGAAAGTATGGGAGTCTTTGCAACTCGAAGTCCCCATCGTCCTAATCCTATCGGGCTTTCCCTGGTCGAATTGGTTCGCATTGAAGAGGACACTCTTATTCTTGCTGGAGCAGACCTGGTGGATGACACACCTATTCTAGATATAAAACCTTACCTTCCAGAGATTGAATCCAAGCCTGAAGCGAAAACAGGATGGCTCGAAAAGGCGGAGAAAAAGCAAATCAAGATTGAGTTTTTGCCAGAAGTCGAATCGCTCCTATGCATTTGGCAAGAGCAACATCCTGATAAGAAACTGCGTGAGATTATTGTGGATACTTTGAAGTTAGATCCTCGTCCCGTGCTCTATCGCGGCTATGAGAGCGGGGACTCCCCTTATCGCAGCGATCACGCTTTTCGATTGCTGGATGGAGATGTCCATTTCCGCTTTACCAGTCCAGAAAATGTCATGGTTTTTAAAATCCTTTTCAAGTAACCTTGAGGTATATCTGTGTCTCTCTTTGTGTCCTGGCGAGGAAAGTTGGGAAAACTAAAAAGGCTTTAGAATGAATCCGCAAATTCCAGAAGACGACAGTTTAAAGGTAAAACATTATTTTCAGATGGGTATTGCCGTGGGTCTTGTGGTGGCTGCGGTGAGCGGCTTCATTTGGTTTCGTAGCGATTCCTCTACGCCAAAAGCGAATGCAGCGGAAGTGGCGGCTTCGGATACTCCTGAGGACTCTGGGTCGGATTTGCACTTAGACGAGGAGTTAGACGTCAAGGTGGGAGCTGATCCCACAGCGACTCCGGAAAATAAAAAAGCAGAGGCCGTCGATCTGAACAAGGTTTCTGAATTTTTTGCCCGTAGCATGAAGCAACTTGCGACTTGTATGGCTCTTAATAATGCGGGAACTGCGGACCGGCTTGACCCAAGCAGTGAGAGTTTGATGGCAGCCGTAAAAGCTGATTTGGGGGATCCGGTTTTACGCTCTCAAGACTGGATCACTTGGAATTTGCGGGTGAATTCCCCTGCGGGAAGTGAAGAAAGACGCATTCGCATCGAAACTGATTATTCGGAAAACGATCAGGCCGCTCGTCATTTGCTCTATTTTAAGCTCGATGCCCAAGGGCAGCCGACCTTGATCCCTTTGCCCAGCGAACAAAGTAAAGACCCTAGTGAGTCTTTCATTGCGTCCTTACAAAAAGATGGAGAGGTTTACCAAGAAGAAAAAGGGGAACGTGTTTACTTCGATGGGGGACAAGAGATGATGCTCACGGAGAAAAACGGCAAGATTGACGATCTTGAAGTGTCCAATGGAGTTAAGACCTTTCGCTGTGCGGGGATCATCAGCTCGTCCCCAAGCTGCAAGTGTTATTGATAGAAACCTTCCTCTATCACAGAGCCCCTACATGGTGGAGGATTTCTGGAACATCGTCGAGATGATGCTTGCCCTCAATAATAATTTTAATGGCGTCTTTTTGCCGAAGTTTTCCTTCAGCCATTTTTTTGCAAACTAATTCCTCTAATGAATCCGTGATGCTGTAGACGCTTACATGTTGTGGCCACAGGTTGCTCATGTCGTTGGCGCCGCCGACACAAAGAGGGATGTAATGGTCTATCTTGAACTGATCGCGGGGCAAAGATTCGATTCGGTAACCAAATGCACGGTCGTAGTTTACGATGATTTGTTGCTTGAGGTCTGATGACACGTCCCGATTGCAGTAACGTATTCTTTCTGGGTAACGAGTATTGTCGGAAGAAGAGCAGAGTTTGCCTGGGGTCATTTGCTCATTTGGACTCAGAGGAAAGTTAACGGCGGAAGAGAGGTTAGAACTTAAAAGGCTGATGAAGAGGGTCGCGAGAGCAAGCGCTTTCATTTAATCTCCAAGTAATCTGTCTTTTACGGAAGCTACTCAGCATCTTATAGTTTTATTTTGTGATGAAGAGCAAAGGATTTAAAAAAAAGAATCTTATTTTCAAGAGGGGATGTAAAAATTGCTATCCAGGAAGACTTAGTTCTTTTTATTCCACTCAAAGTTTTTAACGAGTTGATTGCAAGAGAGAAGGGTTTTTTGAAAACTTGTCTGGTCATCCAAACAGGTCAGGATGGCCACCCTCTGTCCCTTTTGCAAAATGACTTGACGGATTTGTTTGTTTTTATTTTTTTGCACCATATCGACGACGAGTCCAGGACTGCCGGCAACAGTAAAGGATTTGGCTCCTAAAACTTCAAAGCCATAGCTGGGATAATCACGCATCCATTTTTTTGCATAAATCTCTAGACTGGTTTGTTTCACTAAAGTATCCGTTCGCACCGATAATGAAGCCGAAGATTCAATACTTCCTTTGGGAGTGAAACGAACCGACTCAAACAAGGAATCCTTGTTTTGCGGAGTGGGCAACCAATCCGTGCCAAGTGTTTTTAAATTAAATCCCTGACTTTGAAAATAATGGCCTTGTTGAGGATCTGTCAGTAGAGAGGTACTGGTGGCAGGATGAGGAGCCGCCATAGTAAGAGATGCATAAAGATTCGAAGATAAGAGTAAAAATCCTAAGATTAAGTATTTCACTTTTTTAGTGTATCTGAGGGGCTTCCTTCATTGCAAGGGCCAAGATCTACAGGCAATTCCCAACGGTAGACTTGGCTGCTATCTGAATCCGCCACGCGGAAGAGCATTAGATTCGGATTTTTCACAGAAAACTGCATTTCGGAAAAATGAAGTTTATGTTTTAAAAGAGTCTGAGTGCATGGTTTGGTTTCATCGTAAAGGTCCACTTGACTGAATTCTGCTCCTTCGGGAATCCAGCTATAAATAAGCTGGTTCTTAGGACTGAAAACCACGTTGTGGATAATCCCTTTTAGGTTTCGTACCACCGCTCGATTTTTACCCAAGACCGAGGCGGTCACTATATTCTGGGTTTTGTCGATCAGGTCCTCTTCAATCCAAAAGAGGGTTTTGCCATCAGAGGCCAGCGAGGGACTGCGTTGGGGGCGCTCTTTATTGAACTGGAAAGGGAGCACTGCATTTGTACGAAGGTCCAGCCAATAAACGCCTGGAATCCCGCCACGGGTCGAGGTGAAAAGCACCTGCTTCTTCAAGGGAACAAAGATCATCTCACTATCGAAGCCGGAGGAATGAGTCAGGCGGTCAATGTCGTTGCCAAATAAATCACTATGATAGACTTCGGTTTTGGGATACCGCGGGTCTGCATCCATCACGAAGGGATGTTCCTTAATTTCATCGGT
>DATBTE010000002.1:0-5210 GCA_036559425.1 Pseudobdellovibrionaceae bacterium
AAAAAAGGCTGGATTCTGACCCGGTCAAAACACGTGGAAATCTTGAATCGGCAAGCCCTGGAAAATTTAAAAACGTCTTCAAGTAAAACTTAGAGCGCATGAAGGCTTTTATATGAAAGATCTTTTAAAAAATCTTAAATCCGAACATGAATTCATTCTTAACGAAATGAGGATCCTCGCGGAGGCACTCTCTATCAATCAGAAACGGCTGCATGATTTATTTCAATTTGTTGAGTTCACTCACCACGAAAAAGAAGAAAATATTTTATTCCCGTGGATAGCCCGACAGAATTGGCTTAGACACGGCGGTCCTCTCTGCGGACACTTTATGGGTATACGTCTGGATCTGAATCCCCTGGCGCGAATAAATCAACATTTAGATGATTTCAATCGAATGTCTCTGGCTAAAAAAGATTCGATTCTTCTTCCCCCAGATAAGAAGTTTGCGTGGCTCAGCCCGCAAAGCCCCTTGAGTATCCCGATGGAAGAACACGAGGTGGGACATCGCCTGAGCGAAGCTCTGCGGCATTTAATGCAAATCTCGGCAGAAGCTTCGCAAGAAGCGATTTTTCGCACTCTTCTTCAAGATTATTTTTCACTGCTCAAAATGCATATCCACAAAGAGGACCATTGCCTCTTTGTGCAATGCGAACAAAGTCTATTCTAAGAACGTTCTAGGAACCACAAAACCCACAACAACCTTCTTTTTTGATTTTTGAAATACGAACTCTCCATTCCTTTGGCCCCTGCAGCAAGTATTCATGAGAAAATTGCTCAGGACGATCTTCTTGCAATTGCCTTAATAAAGGATTTGGATCATGGGTATTGATGATAATCAGAGAATCTCCTCCTTGAAGATTGTCAAAACTTTGAAAAATAAAAGGATGTCTATCCTGCGCCGGAATCTTTTGTGCTTCGATCACAAACTCTTGCATTAAGCTCTCCTTGTTTATCTTATTCAAATTTAAAGGAGTCTCGTTTTGAATTCATTGATTCAAATCATTTTTCTTACAAGGGGTGACCAGAGGACTGATCCACGTCATGCAACTAAGGATAAGGCCTAAAGTCGAGCAAGCCTCTCACCGATCACTGTTATACGTATTTGGAGGCCTTGTGAACGACATGACTAAAGATGCAAATAAGCGGGATTCAAATCCAAAAATAAAACATCTCACTTTTCGCCTGGGAGACTCTGAGTATGGCGTTCCTCTGTCGGTGGTAAAGGAAGTCATCGGACTCCCGCTGTTAGTGGAAATACCTGGAGGTCCAAATTATTTTCTAGGACTTATTAATTTGCGCGGAAAAGTGATCACAGCCATTGATTTGCGTACAAAGCTTGGCTTTGAACCTGAAGTGAGCCGAAAGAAAAGACAAGCCATTGTGGTTACGGATGTGGGAGAAATTATCCTAGGCTGCGTTGTAGACTCGATTAGTGCCGTTATCAATATATCAGAAGCTGATATTGATCGCGACCTGAGTATAAATATTCCTGGAAATCGAAATGCGATTCAAGGCGTCGCCCATTTTAAAGATAGACCCATGATCTTGCTGTTAGATCTAAAGCAGGCGGCGGATATTTCTGAAGTTACCGAGCTAAAATCCAAGGAATTACATAAAGAAGGAAGGGTTTCATGAAGAACCACAGGACATTCGGAATAAAAGCGAAGTTGTCAATTTTAGTCGGCATAGCGGTCGTTCTTATTTGTGGCCAAGGATTCTTTTCTTACACTGTTTCTAGGTCTCTTGTTGAGAGCGTGGAACATCTGGGAAATCAAAGACTGCCTCTTTCAACAACCATGAGCGATATGCGCTCCGCCATCAATTCAGCCCCACGCTTTATGTGGCTTGCCCTGGCCTATGATGCAGACAACGCCGAGCGAAAAAAATTCTTGGATAAGGCCGCTGAAAGTATGGATTTGTTGGCTAAAAGCACTGAGTTGTACGGTACTTTTCAAATTACGGATGAAGCACGTGTAAAGTTAGAATCTATTAAAGAACCCATTGCTAAACTCAATGAGGAACTCAGCAAGGCCACTGTCTTACTAGAGGCTGGAAAAAATGATGCCGAGGCAAAACAGTTTTTGCTAAAAAATATGCCACCCATCGCTGTAAAAGCAACTTCCGTGATTGACGATCTCGCGGCCTTGGCAGTTACAAGAAATAAAGCAGTGGTGCTCGAAGCACAATCAAATGCAAAGCAAGCTCAAATCATCACGGCTTTCTTTTCAATTTTGTGTTCCTTGGGATTGGCCGCTTTTGGGTATATTTTTTCCAGCCAATTAGCAAAACGTCTGATGAGTATTACAAACACCGTAGGCGAAGCCAGCTCCCAAGTGGCTTCCGCGAGCACGCAACTTTCAAATGCCGCTGATTCCTTAAGCTCCAGCTCTCAAGAACAGGCCAGCTCCGTTCAAGAGACTTCTTCTTCTTTGACTGAAATCGCTGGCATGGTGGAATCGAATGTCAAAGTCGCGGAGTCGGCAAACCATGTGGCTCAAGAGGTCTTTGAAATCAGTGAGCAAACCCAAGAGTCCATGGAGCATTTAGTTGACGCGATGAGCTTGATCCTCGAATCCAATACGCGGATTGAAGCCTTAGTGAAAGTGATTGAGGAAATCGGCGAGCGCACTGAAATTATAGATGATATTGTGTTTAAAACTCAACTTCTCTCATTCAATGCTTCCGTCGAAGCTGAAAGAGCGGGCGAGCACGGGAGAGGATTCGCCGTGGTCGCACAAGAGGTCGGGAACCTCGCGCAAATGAGTGGCAAGGCGGCTTCTGAAATTTCTTCGATCGTGAAGACCAGCATCAAAGAAGCCGAATGCGTCGCCAAAGACAATAAATCACGTGTTGAAAAAGGCAGTTCCCTCGCTGTCGAAACAAAACAAAAAATGATCGAGTCGCTAGAGCGGATCAAACAAATTTTAGAAGGCACACAAAAAATTGTTTCAGCAAGCAAAGAACAAAGCCAGGGTGTCAATCAAATCAGCACCAGTGTTGACAGTTTAAATCAAACCGTCCAGGAAACAGCAAGCACAGCTGAAGAGTCCGCCAGTGCCAGCCAAGAGCTTTCATCACAAGCGGAATCCTTGATGGCTTTGGTCAATGAACTCAGACTGATTGTCAGCGGTAGTTCGGCGACAACCTCGGAAGCAGCAAATAAAATGGACTCAAGGTCTCAAACCAATATCATCCCCTTTAAACAAAAAACCTCTAGTAACTCACCGCCATTGAAGTCAGCACCAAGACGTCAACCTCCTTTAAAGGCAACTGCTTCCGACCCATGGGACGCTTTATAATAAAAGTTCCAAAAAAGGAGTGACTGTCTTGAACTCAAATGAGCAGCGTAAATTAATATTTAATGAGAACGAATATGAGATTCTCTCTGAACTGTTTCATGACGAGACCGGAATCATTCTGAATCGATCCCGTGAAAGTTTGATTGAATCCCGTTTAAGAAAACGTCTTTTTGAACTGCAATTAGTGGGGTCTGACTATATCAGATTAGTATCCAAGGATGCCAGTGAAAGAAAACGATTTGTGGATTTCTTGACGACGCATAAAACGGAATGGTTTCGAGAGCCAGTTCATTTTAATTTTTTAAATGAATGGTTGCATACGGAGGGGACTCACATTGCGCAAAAGCGACCCTTGATGTTTTGGTCCGCCGCTTCCTCTACAGGGGAAGAAGCTTACTCCATTGTTCTTGATATTTTGAAAAATAATTTCAGCCCTACACAGTTTCGTATCCTGGGAACCGACATTAGTACGGATTGCGTGGACAAAGCGGAGCTCGGAACCTTTCCGTATTCAGGTATTTCAAATCAGAGGACTTGTGACATCTTAAGACGCGGTTTTACCAAATCCTTAGGGCCAAAAGGCGAAAGACAAATTCAAGCCCGTGCCGACGTTCAAGCTTCAATTAAATTTCGGATATTTAATTTATACGCGGACTCCTTACCCGACGACCTCTTATTTGATGTGATTTTTCTCAGAAACGTTCTTATTTATTTTTCAGCGGAAAAATCAGCCGCTATCATACAAAAAGCCTGCAAGCACCTCAGAATCGGTGGATATTTAGTTCTGGGACTTTCCGAAAGTTTACCGCCGGATGATGAGTTCAAGTCCTTTTTTAAAAATATTAAATCTCAAGGTTCTTCCATCTATCGAAAGATAAATCCATGAACTTCCAAAGTATTTCACCTGAAGTCCAATTATTTACGAACAGAAGCGCCCCTCACAGCTTTCACATTTTCAACTCCGCCGTCGTGCTCCTTAAAACGAAAAGAGGAGAAAGAATGGCGGCGGTCTCCGGTGACAATAAGTTCTTTTTTAGCAAAGAAATATCAAAACTTCTCAAAACCATGAAAGCGTTGGGTTCCGAAAGGAAAGATATTGAAATAGTTATTTGCGGCAGCAAGCAAATAATTGCTTATTTGCAACTTAAAGAATTCTTTCTCTCCTTTGAAATAGAGTCCGTGAAGTTTCTATTTGTGAATAGCGATAAAAACGTAACGCTGGATTTTACTCCTTTTAACTTTCAGTGTCGCATTCCAGAAACAGAGATAAACTCTGTTTTTCCGGCATTACTGGAACCTCAAAGAAAAATAAAAGTTCTTATCGTAGACGACTCCTTCGTGATTCAAAAAATTCTTAACTCCGTCTTGTCCACGGATGCTATGATTGAAGTCGTAGGCATGGCCCATGATGCTTTTCAGGCGGAGGAAATAAGAAAAAAAACTCATCCGGATGTTATGACTTTAGATATTCATATGCCAAAAAAAGACGGAGTGACCTATCTCGCAGAACTCTTATCTGCAGATGCGATTCCGGTCATCATGATCAGTGATTTATCACGAAACGAAGCCTCTCCGGTGATGAGGGCGCTTGAGATGGGAGCTTTTGACTATTTGCAAAAACCATCGGCGCAAGACGTTAAGGATTTTGGCGAAGCACTCATTGGCCTGATAAAAGTCGCAGGCGGCAGAAAACCTCACCTCGCCCGGAGCGTAAAAAGAAAGAAAGAGCGCAAGCGACCTTCGTCCCTCCCCTATTCAGCCAGAGCTTCCCAGGGCTCACTCGTAGCAATCGGCTCTTCAACTGGAGGAACCGAAGTGATTCGTGAGATTATTTCAAGTTTTCCCGAAGATATGCCGCCGACTCTCATTGTTCAACATATGCCAGCCGTATTTACAGCTAAATTTGCCGAC
>DATBTE010000003.1:0-5996 GCA_036559425.1 Pseudobdellovibrionaceae bacterium
AAGTGGTTAAAAAGTTTAAATAGTTTAATAATTAAAATTTAATAGCTAAATGGTTTTCATTTTAAATAATCTCATGCAAAGAGACTGAAAGATAAACTGTGATGAAAAAAAGCGCGCTGTTGTTAGAATTGGAACAAACACTTAAAAAACGTCTGATGTTTATCGATGGAGCCATGGGGACCATGGTTCAGTTGTATAAACTGAGCGAAGCCGATTATCGAGGTGAACGTTTTAAAGATCATCCTAAGGATTTAAAAGGGAATAATGATCTCTTGGTTTTGACTCAGCCGAAGGTGATCTACGACATTCATATGGCCTATCTCGAAGCCGGTGCGGATATTATTGAGACCAGCACCTTCAACGGTACTTCCATTGCGCAGACAGATTATGGTTTGGAGTCCTTGGCTTTTGAATTAAATAAAGAAGCCGCAGCGCTGGCTAAAAAAGCCTGCGTGGATTTTGAAAAGAAAACCGGGAAAAAATGCTATGTCGCTGGAGCGATCGGGCCCACGAACAAGACGGCTTCACTGAGTCCAGATGTGAACAATCCTGGCTATCGCGCCATTACTTTTGATGAACTCAAGGCCGCGTATAAAGAGCAGACTTTGGGACTCTTGGCGGGGGGCGCGGATATTCTTTTGCCGGAAACTATCTTTGATACCTTGAACGTGAAAGCGGCTCTTTTTGCGATTTCTGAAATCGAAGAAGAAAGAGGCGAAAAACTTCCGCTGATGATCTCCGTGACGATCACGGATCTTTCTGGACGCACTCTTTCGGGCCAGACAGTGGAAGCCTTCTGGAACTCGGTTCGTCATTCGCAGCCTTTGAGTGTAGGGATTAACTGCGCTTTGGGTGCGAAGGAAATGCATCCCTACATTCGTGAATTGGCCCGTGTCGCGGATTGCGCAATTTCTTGTTATCCTAATGCGGGTCTGCCGAATCCTTTAAGCCTTACGGGTTATGATGAGACTCCAGAATCTTTGGCCTTTCAGTTGGGACTGATGGCGGAAGAGGGCATCGTGAATATTTTGGGAGGCTGTTGCGGAACCACGCCAAATCATATTCGTAAAATTGCCGAGAGCTTGGCTCCTATTAAAGTTAGTCCACGTTCGGAAAGAAGCTTCGAAGCCATGCGTTTGAGTGGGCTTGAGCCTTTTAACTTTGCCAATTTGCAGGCGGGGCAAGCAAGAAGTTTTGTGATGGTCGGTGAAAGAACCAATGTTTCCGGTTCCCCCAAATTCGCGAAGCTGATCAAAGAAGACAAATATGACGAAGCGGTGGAAGTCGCAAGAAGCCAGGTCACCAGTGGCGCCAACATTTTAGATGTCAATTTTGATGAAGGGTTGATAGATGGCGCCAAGGCGATGACTCGTTATTTGAACTTGATTTCAGCGGAGCCCGATATTGCGCGGGTGCCGATTATGGTGGATTCTTCGAAATGGGAAGTCCTTGAAGCGGGACTAAAATGTTTGCAAGGAAAAGCCATTGTAAATTCAATTTCCCTGAAAGAGGGCGAGGAAGCCTTCCTGAAACAGGCGCGCAGCATTCAGCGATATGGGGCGGCCGTGGTAGTGATGGCCTTTGATGAAAAAGGTCAAGCCGCCAGTAAAGAAGATAAAGTTCGAATTTGTGAACGCGCTTACCATTTGTTGGCGGAGGAATTGGATTTTGATCCGGCGGATATTATTTTTGATCCTAATATCCTCACTGTGGCGACAGGCATGGAGGAGCATAATAACTATGCCGTGGATTTTATTGAGGCCGTCCGGGAAATCCGCGAGAAATGCCCGGGAGTTTCTTTTTCTGGTGGTGTCTCGAATTTGAGTTTTAGTTTCCGTGGCAATAATAAAGTTCGTGAAGCCATGCATGCGGTATTCTTGTATCACGCCATTCGTGCGGGTTTAGATATGGGAATTGTCAACGCCGGTATGCTCGAGGTTTATGAAGAGATCCCGGTGCATCTCAGGGAATTGGTGGAGGCCGTGGTTTTAAATAAACATGCTCACGCCGCTGAAGATCTTTTAAATGAAGCCGAAAAATTCAAGGCAGAAAAAGGTTCTGAAAAAGCTGTCGATACAGGACTTGAATGGCGTAAGCACTCCCTGCAAGACAGAATCACCCATGCGCTGGTGAAAGGCATTGATTCTCATATTGTTGAAGATGCGGAAGAAGCCCGCCAACAATTCGGTCGACCGTTGAACGTGATCGAAGGTCCGTTGATGACAGGGATGAAAGTGGTCGGTGGCTTATTCGGTGAAGGGAAAATGTTCTTACCCCAAGTGGTGAAAAGCGCGCGGGTGATGAAAAAGGCCGTGGCTTACCTGGAGCCTTTTATGGAAGAAGAGAAAAAGACCAAGACCGGTTTGCAAAGCCAAGGGACTTTGGTGATTGCGACGGTCAAAGGAGATGTTCACGATATTGGTAAAAATATCGTCTCCGTAGTGATGGCCTGCAATGGCTACAAAATCATCGATTTGGGAGTGATGGTCCCGGTGCAAAATATCATAAAGGCCGCTCAAGAAGAAAAGGCAGATTTAATAGGACTTAGTGGCTTGATCACGCCTTCACTAGAAGAGATGGCCTTTAATTTAGGTGAATTCCAGAGAGCTGGATTTAAAATCCCTATTCTCATTGGCGGTGCCACGACCAGCAAAGTTCACACCGCGGTGAAGTTAGACCCTCACTATGAGGGTGTTGTGGCCCACGTGAATGATGCCTCTTTGGTGGTCGAGGTGGGCAATAAACTCCTTAGCCCCAACACTCGAGAAGCCTATGCATTAGAGGTGAAGAAAACCAATGCGACTTTGCGCGAAAGCTACTTGAAAAACCAAAATGAGAGTGAAAAAGTCTCCGTGGTTGAAGCCCGGGAAAAAGCCTTCCGCTGCGATTGGACTCAGATCGATCGTCCGCTGCCTTCCCGCACAGGCGTGTTTGAGCTTCCGGTTTCAATTCAGGATGTTCGCAAATACATTGATTGGAGCCCGTTCTTTTGGGCGTGGGAGATGAAGGGAACTTATCCTAAAATACTGACGTCAGAAAAATATGGCGAGGAAGCGCAGAAGATTTTCAATGATGCTCAAGGGCTCTTGGATCAGATGATTAAGGAGAATCGCATTCATCCGAAAATACTGATGGGTATCTTTGCTGCCAATGCAAAAGACGAAAATGTTTTCGTATACTCCGAAAAAGGTGAGGCGGTGGAAACCCTGCATTTTGATCGCCAGACGCGAAAAAAGGTCGTGAACAATGATGTCAATTACAGCTTGGCGGATTTTATTGCGCCGAAGGAGTTGGCGCTGAAAGATCACTTAGGTCTTTTTGCTGTGACGGCGGGCCCTGGGGTTGAGTTGATGGCTAAAGAATTCGAGGAAGCCCTGGATGATTATTCTTCGATCTTGGTGAAGGCCATCGGTGACCGTTTGGCGGAAGCCTTGGCGGAGTATGCTCATAAAAACGTTCGCGAAATTTTTGGCATTCAAGAAGACCTTTCGGCGGAGGACCTGATTGCTGAGAAGTACCGAAGCATTCGTCCCGCGCCGGGATATCCGGCTTGCCCTGATCACTCAGAAAAGAAGAAAATCTGGAGCTTGCTCGGCGTTGAAAAAAGAATTGGCGTTCGCTTGACAGAGAACTACGCGATGACTCCGCCAGCCAGTGTGTGCGGATATTATTTCATGCATCCAAATGCAAAATATTTCGCCGTTTAAGGCGCGGTTTAAGGGGGAGGAGCTTAAGATGGGGATGGATAAGACGAGGAATACTAAAAAAAACCAGGCACAGGAGCCACAAGCTCCTGTGGAGATTCCCCAAGAGGCCCTCAGTACGGAAGCGCTTCGTGGCATCGTCGAGAGCTTCATTTTGCGCGAAGGTACTGATTACGGGCGAGAAGAAGTGGGCTTTGAAAAAAAAGTCGAACAAATTGAGCGTCAGTTAGCCAAGGGCGAAATTAAGATCGTCTTCGATCCCGGTTCAGAAAGCGTCGGTCTTGTGACCCTGAGTGAGTGGAAGAAGCTTCAGTCTTTTCATGATTCGCCTTGAGCAGATGGTCGCGCAGGTATTCCACGGAGATATTTTCAAGTTTATTGTTTAGAATCTTAGAGAGAAACACAGTGTTTATCCCAGTGAGCTTTGTCATTTCATGGTTGGAGATGGCTCGCTCAGATTTTATTTTTTTTATTTTTTTACCCAGGTTAAACTTCAAGAGATCCAGCTCATCCACTCTGTTTGCAGGGGGAGAGTTTTCCGTCTTTAAGCTTCCCGGATTTCCCTTGTTAAAAGGAAGATCTTTGGCAATGAGATTGTGTCTAAAAAATGAGGGAAGAGCTTCCTTGATTTGATTAAAAGCAGATTTTGATCCCACAGGAGTAAGGCCAATAAACAGAAATTGCGGAGGGGGATCTTTAATTCCCCGGGTTGCGAACCAAACCCATTGACTGAAATCAGCGTGATCCTCTTTTGTCATTGTGCACCTATCTAGGATGACCGAAGTGAGAGCTTTTATTACAAAAGGCGACTTCATTTTACGGGAAGCCCTGTTGAGATCCTCGGGCTCTAGGGTCCACCAAAAATCACGAATATGTTCAGCCATAAGTTCCATAAGTCGGGGATCGAAGCGAGCCAGTTCCAGAGCTTTGGCAACTTCCTTTTCCGAAAGCGTGAGAGGATGATGTTGGATTTTAAAGTAAATCGCGTGCTTCAAGTGTTCTCCGTAAGGTCATCTAAGAGATCCAAAGCCTTCTCTGCAATTTTCGGGAATAGAGCGACGAGTTCTTCAAGACGCTTTTCCACAATAGAAAGATCAATCTTCATTTTTAGAAGATGTTTAATATGAGTCATGTCTTTGGCTCTTCCTGCCATTAGTTTCATGATCAAGACTTCTTCGGGGCCCAGACTTTTTACAAGTAGCTTTTTTCCAATATAGATATCGGACATTCGATTCTTAGAGTCCTTAGGAAGATAGACTGTAAACGCCTGATAGTAAGGATTGAGCCAGTCCGGCGCTATCTTGAGTTCTTTTGCGACTTCTTCCATAAAGGGCTTGAGCTCTTCAAATTCAATATTAGAAGGTACAGCATCAATATCCACCGTAGCGCCTGAGTAGTCATGTTTGAGGATCATCGCGCCTCCTCCGCCTACTGTTAAAGTGACCTTAGGTAAGGTGGAAGTGGCCAGTTTTTCATCCAGGGTTTGGAGGGCTTTCAAGGCTAAAGCTTTGTTCATGTTCATATCTAAATTATTCTATTTAGAATGAAAAATGTAAAGTATATTTTATAAAAATATAACCATAAGCTATATAATAGATTTGATGCTTTTTTTAATTCTATAAATGAGATCCAGAGAGAACGTTCAACTCTAAATTTTAACTCTAACTTTCGACTTTAAGTTTGCAGATCATAACTGCCGATTTGGTGCAGGGCTTTTTTGGCCTCTGCCACTGAGAATTCCTTTTCAAACTCCACAATCAAGCTGCCATCAATTAAAATGCGGGGATCGATATTGAGTTTGAGAATTTCCAGATAGATAGCTTTGGCAATGGGCTTCTTTTTCACGCTGCGAAGATAAGTCATCAGTGAAGAAAGCAAAATAAAGGGATAGAAAATCAAAAATAAAATAAGATTAGAGGGCTTCACTTCTGAGAAGTGAATCTTGCGGATTTTAAAGCCAGCAATTCTAGCCAGCAGCCGCATCTTGGTAATTCCAATCAGAAAAACATGTCCATAGTACTGGTTGTCGTTGTGATCACGATTGAACCAAATGCTATCGTACTCATTCACCGCCATAATGCGGTTGTAACGCTCGCTCTCGGTTAAAAGATAGGAGAGCTTGTGCTTAAGATTCGAATGATTAGGAGTCGTGATAATGAGCGTCCCTTGATCCTTCATCACGCGGTTAAACTCTTTCAATGCAGCCAATTGATCCGGAAAATGCTCAATGCCTTCTTGGCAAATAATCAAGTCCGCCAGTTCATTCGCAAGAGGAATTCCCTCTGTGATGTC
>DATBTE010000004.1:0-1646 GCA_036559425.1 Pseudobdellovibrionaceae bacterium
GCCGAGGAGTTAAATTCATATTTGGCGCGATCTCGGCAAAACTATGCAGTACTTACGGAGTATTCCGCAATTGAAACATACGCGCCTCTTGACCCAGCAATGACATTTCAATCAATGAAAACTCTAGGCTCATTTCCCGAGCAAGTCATAATTTTAAAGGGCGCAATGGATTGCTGTGGAATAATTGGTGAGCCCGCGCTCTATCCTGAGATATTTATTGAAGCAGGTCAAACGAAGGGTTTCAGACAGTTCTTTCGAGATCTTGAACTTGCTAAACATGGAAGCATTCAACAGTGCGAAGGCGTTCTGAAGCACGGGATTGCCGCCAAGACTCAACTTGCACGAATTCATTCGAGTACAGAAAAGGTTCTCGAGGGTTTGATTGATCTATCAAAGACATACACGACCGCAGAAATTCAGGCGATTCGCAATGGAATAGGAATTCGGGACATGGCTGTTCTTAATCGAGCAACAGCCAATGCCCTTGATTTTGCTGGGCTTACATTCTCGACTCATCCGTCTGTCAATCGTACTCCCTCTTTTGAAGAACTTTCCGATACTTTCATTTTTCGTCACGCTATTTGCGCTCAATCACTTCTATTAAAGTGGATTGAGAGTGGGAGCCAGGTCAACCTTGCCTCGATGAAAATACGCAATGATGTTGTGGACATTAACTTCGCAACCTTCGCACTTTATTTCGACGGACTTCTAACAAAAGATAAAAAGCTAAATTCTATTTACGAAAATGCGAAGCGGCTCTTGCAGTATTTTCGCAATGAGAATTCATGATGGAAAGGCTATGTGAATTATTTTAACGAATGGATAAACTGGTGCGATACGCATTCGGGTTTTTTAAGCCTTGTTCTTTTTTTGATCACGCTGCTAATTGGTTGGCTTGGCGGCTTTTTTAAATACATAGGCCAAAAGCCGAAGTTCACACCTTCCCTTATCCAAGGACCATCATTTGTAACAATTGTACCTAGTGATACGAAGTTTGAGGGTCGCTCTACCCACCGCGTGGTCATTTCTCTATATCTATCAATTGCAAATACTGGAAGTGCTGCTGGAAGCATTTTCAGTATATCTGCTGCTTACAAGTTTCCACCTACATCCCTAAAGGAATTTTTCAAATCACGATGGAACTTTATTAAGGAAACTGTGGCCCTTTCAGACTTCTCTCGTCAAATTGGAGACCATGTTAAAGTTTATCCATTCATAAGACAGAAGTCTTTTTTCTTCGATTCAAAAGGTTCCACTTATTTTAGAGTTGGCGAAATTCATAATGGCATAACTTATTTCGAAAATGAAAATCTCGCCTATGGCTCCCATCGCCCGATTGTGAAGAATGGGTTGATAAAAATTAAATTAAAGATCATTGATTCATTTGGACGCCAACACATTAAAGTTATACCAGTGCCAGAGGTATCTGTCGAAGCTGCGCGCTTATATAGTAAACATATTGGCAACACCCACTCAAGTTCAGCCAGCATTCCGGGCATGAGTCCCGAGACGGCAGCATCAAAGTCTATTCCCTCAGGAGCATTATGACCGGCATAAATAAAAATTTTAAATACTCAACTTACATTATCGCTTTTCTGGATGTTTTGGGATTCCGAGAGATGGTTCAACGAATTAAAAAATAATCT
>DATBTE010000005.1:0-1535 GCA_036559425.1 Pseudobdellovibrionaceae bacterium
TTCGATACCGACAATCAAGCCACATACCACTGCAAAAAACATTTTAAAGGAAATCAACGCTAGAACTTCCATCTCCGTCATTTTTAGCTCCTTGGATTCCGCTAGATTTATTAGTTATCGGACTTTATCCTGAGAATTGAAGCGAGAACGCGGTAATGGATTTATAAATTTAAGACAAGCTCGAGGGGCCTCGTTTTAGATGTCACTACTGATGCCCCTCAACTTAAGTATGTGGACTTTCGGTCAGTTTTATCCCTTAAGTCGCATGATTTGGAATCAAAATTTTCAGATCAGGTAAGCGATCCTGCTCAGAGTATATCTCTTGAATGGATTTGATATTAAAGAGCTTGTTGATTTTTTGAACTTGCTCCAGATCATTTATTTCTTGAAGAGCCTTGTATTCCAAATATTGTTTCGCTGTTTTAAAGGGAACATCTCCGGAGTTGTTACGTGCTAAAAGTTCTTTTTGGATAAAATTTAAATCCATCGCCAAAAGAGGGAGGATTTCTTTGAGATCTTCCTCTGAAGGCTTTTGATTTTTAAGTGAATAGATTTTGACTCGTGGTTGATTCATTGCAATCAATCTATAAAGGGCTCTTGCTTCTGGGCGTCCCAAACGCACGCAACCATGTGAATCTGGCTTTCCTAATTTATGATAAGCACCTAAAACCGTTGAATGAAGTCCATATAAAGGCAAGAAATAGCTAACATGGTCCATATTCCCTTTTGGAGTGGGATATTTAGTAGAGGTGTGTCTCCAAGCTTGGCTCAAGACGCTCCAAGCGACTCCGCTGGGACTCGTCGGAGTCGAATGACCCTGCATCCCAGGAGAGGTTGCAAACACATATCTGATTTTTCCATTCTCTTTAGCGACGAGGAACGTCCACTTAATTCCAGGGGTTTTTTGATAAATAGAAATTTCCACATCACTTGGATTATCTGAAGTTTTGATCGCCTCCAGGGAAGAATCCAATGAGTTCTCAAACAAATTAATTTGTTCTGAAGCATCTGCTTCCATTGCGCGTACTTTATTTTCACTTTCAATCTCTTGTTCTTTGGTCATACCAGAAACAAGTTCTAGTTTATTTAAATTAGCCGGAGTAAACAGAGGGGGTGAAGGATTCTGATTTGTAGCACCGACTTCAGACGCATGCGTTGAAATACAGACCAATGAATAAAAAACAATGCGAGCAGAATAAGAAAGATATGTTTTCATAATGATGCTGCCGTTCCAAATCCTGTAGGAGAATTTTCCAGCTTGCAGGGGCACGGTTCCTTTGACTTAGCTCCCATGCGAGAACCGTTCCAAGCTTCAATTGCCGATAAAACCGTTATTACGCGAAAAGACTGCATAAAGTTCTTACACAGTGCCATGTGTGTGAGTCGTCGTCGTTGCCTCTCCGTTTTTTAGAATGGGGTAGTTTGTTCCAACTGATGATAGAAAATATGCCAGACCTAGGTCTATTGGTTTTTATTAAAACAAGTCTTTATTCTATCCGAATGTTTTCATTGGACTTCTGGTTGTACTCAAACAG
>DATBTE010000006.1:0-2191 GCA_036559425.1 Pseudobdellovibrionaceae bacterium
GTTCCTCCCTTATTGACACCCTTGAACTTCATCCTGACGACCTCATCCTCCTTGCTCTATCTCGACCATACATAGAACTTCTGCAAGATGAACTGCTGAACTGCTCTCCCCAGCAACGGCAAAGACTACGCTTCTTCGGAAAAAAGTTAAATTCCGCGCTCCCCACGTCCCTTGTCGGTAATTGGATGCCATATGATGATCGCTTAGACTGTGCCGGACAAGATTTCAGTGGAACTCAATCTGATTTTGCTCAGCGAGCTCTGCGTCACTTTGTAACTGAGGTGTTGAATATGCACCAGAATGGTGATGCATCTACGCATTACTCAGCAGTACTGGAATTACTCTCTCCATTCAACAGACGAGAAATTCCCAAACGCCAGCGACTCAGTGACGAAGAGATTAGTACTGCCATCCATAACAACTGGGAAAGAGGAAAAGGTCAGTCGTCTACTCTATTGCGTATTATTCGGCGAGAATTAGGAATTGCGTGTGAGCAATCGCGTTTCCGAACTATCTATCACACAGTCAAAAATACAATGGAAAGCACTCGACAATGAAATCAGAAGTTATAAATGAAATTGTAGTTCGTGCCCTAAGAACCCATCAAGGAGATGGAATTGAAGTCTTTGCGTTCTTTATTTATGGATCAGACATCATGAAGATTGCCGACATTAGCCGCATTACACGAGATGAAGGCGACGAACTAAAGGGATTCCAAAGGAGTGAGATCAAAAATCACGTCAAGTCGATTACTGAGTACTTAAACAGTAACAACGCCCTTTTTCCAAATTCAATCATTCTGGCACTAGGAAAAGAAGTAGACTTCAAGCAATCAAGAGGTCCTACCCCAACTAATTGCGTAGAGGTTGCTCAAAGCGGCAATCTAACTATACCTGTGCTCCCAGAAGGTCGCCGAGTTGCATGGATTGTTGATGGCCAACAGCGCTCACTCGCACTCGCCAAAGCGAAAAATAGTCGCATTCCAGTTCCTGTTGTTGCCTTTATCTCTCCAGATATTGAAACTCAGCGCGAACAATTCATTTTAGTCAACAAAGCGAAACCTCTACCAACGCGACTGATCAACGAACTATTGCCTGAAGTAGATGCTTTACTTCCTCGTGATCTCGCAAGTCGGAAACTGCCAAGTGAATTGTGTAATCTCCTTAACAAAGACCCCAAGTCTCCTTTTTATCAACTCATTCGCCGCGAATCAAACGCTCATAGTGAACATGGTGTTGTAGTAGACTCTGCCATCTTAGAAGTCATTAAGAGAAATCTTCGCCCCCCAATGGGCGCACTAAGCCAATTCAAGGGTACTCATCACTCCGATCCCGACGCAATGTATCAAACGCTAGTCATGTATTGGTCAACTGTACGCGATACTTTTCCTAAAGCTTGGGGAAAAGCCCCCAGCGAAAGTCGGCTTATGCACTCAGCTGGCATAAAAGTAATGGGCGCATTAATGGATCAAATTATGCTCCGCGCAGATTCTACATCTCATCCTGATGCAGAAGTCCGCACTTCACTTGCGCGAATCGCTCCTCACTGTCGATGGACTGAAGGCATTTGGGAAGGACTTAGATGGCGTTGGAACGAAATTCAAAGCACTACTCAACATATTTCCCGCTTGAGTGAGCATTTAATGCGTCTTGATAGAGAACTATCGCGGCCTACCAGATGAAGTTTATATTTAGTGACAGTATGGATATGGTCGATCCAGAGTTCGACTTTATTGAGGATCGCTATGCCCCCAATCGTCGCCCTTATTGGGACGATGTCTATCCTCACGAAATTTTCATGACTCCACCCTATGATGGGATGCTTGTATCTAAAGCAATCGTAGGGGATCATCGAGTCAAGGGAAACTGCTATAGTGAATCACAAGCGATGCGGTTTTACCGCGTTGGAGCTCGAGAGTTCTTGCGCCTCAATGATCCTAAATATGACAATATGCCGATCTTCGGCGACTGTGGCGCCTTCTCGTACGCACAAGCAGATACCCCCCCATATTCTCCAGAAGAGATCGTCGAATTTTACAACTCCTGCGGCTTTACGCATGGGTGCTCTGTCGATCACATAATTTTTGATTTTTCTGAGAATTGTAAAGATCTCGAGGGCGGTTCTGAAGATGCGAAACGAAGATTCGACATCACATTAGAAAACGCAGATATATTTTTAAAAGCCCATCAAG
>DATBTE010000007.1:0-2063 GCA_036559425.1 Pseudobdellovibrionaceae bacterium
AAAAAATAAGTTCCATGGCATCTTCTTTTTCCTTTCTAAAATGTGAGTTGTTTAGCGGTTCGAACACATATTTTTCTTATTGAACACCAAAATCTGTCGGTCAGGCCGATATTTTAATGACAAAATTACATCAAAATGATCTTAAGTTAAATATTATATAAAATACTATCTTATTGATTTTACAAAACTTTTAACTTGTAAAAAAATAAATATATAAAAATCTGTTGATAACTGTTAAGTTTTTTTGACAAATTATAATTTAATTGCTCCAATATGAATAACGGACTGACTGAAACATTGTAGGACCACAATATTTCAATACATAAGGGTGTGTATGATTGATGCAGTAGAGTTAAAAACAGCGGCGGATTATTTGATTTCAATCTTTAATGAAAGAAAGGAGAAAAATCCTAGATATTCCTTGCGAGCGTTTGCCAGATCGTTAGGGGTTTCCTCAGGGCAGCTTTCTGAAATTCTCTCAGAAAAAAGACCCCTTTCCCATAAATTAGCCCGAAGGATTTCAGTTGCTTTGGCGCTGACCATGAATGAATCTCAAAAGCTTATTTATCTCGTGTCACAACAAAGTCAATTTCTTGAATCGACTGGCGGCAATCCACGTCAACTCTCTGAAGAGGAAGTCGCCTTGATGACGATCGCGCATAACCTTGACTCTAATATAAAGCTCAATCTTGATTTGCAGAAAGCCCCTGAGACCCAGGTTTTCTCAGAAATAGCCCAAGATCATGTTCTTGAGGTAAAAAAAGCAATTCGCAATTTCCGTAAAAAATTGAAAAAGATCTTCGAAGGAAGTGAGAAAAAAAATATCGACCTTATGAGCTCCGAAAATACAATCTAGTTTCAATGAATGCCTTTATACAGACCGATAGCACATATGGATGAAAACCGCGTGTCAAAAAGTTCGATGGACCTTCGTTCGATGCAATTCGACTCAGGAGGACCATTCGCGGCACTTTGTAAAGTGCTCATACAGCCCTATTACTTCTATAACTATTTTATTCGTAGCTAAACCTTGGTATCAAAGTCGCATAAGGGATCGACGGGAGCCGTGACTCTGCGTTCGGTGTAGGGAATTCAATCCCATCATATGGAGTGTGTCGCAACTTAAATAGTTTAAGGAAGGCTTCCTAATGAAACTTATTGCGATTTTACTAATAAATCTTTTATTTACTTCAGCTACTACTTACGCTGAAGATTACCTGACTCGCCCTGAGGTTAACTGGACCAGCGACTCAAAAGTTGATTTCTGTGCGAACTCCAGTACTTTTGATTTTCGTAATGCCTATTGGCTGGGAGCTCTCTCTTATTATTCCTATTGGCATGTCAAATATGCGAATCCCATAATTTCCTCAAACCCAGAGGCCATTCTGGATTTGCCTTTTGCTCCAGGTGAAAATTCCACTTCCTTTGATATTCACGGCCTCGGATTCGGCAAATTGAAATCCGTCTTCTTTTCTAGTGCACCCGCTTTACCTGAAGCTGAGGGTGAAAGTGCGAATTTAGTGCGAACTTGGCAACCAGCCTTGCCTTTTCAAGCTTGTATTAAACCCAACAGACTTTTTTGTTTTGCCGGAGAAGCCACACCCATCACGGTAAATTCTGGCAAAAAGTCACAAGCTGAGATTGATATCTGTGGGGACGCTAACGTAAAAGCCTACTTTGAAATTTCTCGACTTAAGAGTATTCAAAATCTAGTTTCAGGCGTGGCATTACCGCAAAAAATCGCTGAACAAGCCGCAAGAGATAAAGAATACATTGAAAACCTAGTCAGTAAATATGAAAAGGAGAAAGGTGTAAAAGTTAACTTAAATTGGCTAGATAAAAAAACCTCACTCAGATGCGAGATATTTAAAAATACAGAAGAAAATCTACCCGACACACAGGCTGGTATTTTTGAAAGTGAGGAGGCAATAACGATTGCAGTGAGGGGTACAGAACCAGGAAACGAAAGGGACATAAGAACCAATGTCATGACCTTCAACCAAGTTGATTTAAGCGCATCATCATCTGGAACCGGAAGTGTCCACAGAGGTTTTTATAAAGCC
>DATBTE010000008.1:0-9578 GCA_036559425.1 Pseudobdellovibrionaceae bacterium
ATTTTTTTTGCATACTCATGAATGGACCTTTCAGACATTTTGGTTAGGCTTACAGATTGGTTTTCATGCAACGGTCTTGATTGCGATTAACAATCTTCGCGATGCCGAGCAAGACAGGACTGTAAATAAGAAAACTTTGGCGGTCCGTATGGGGAAAAGTTTTGCTTGCTATGAAATTGCCTTTCTCAGTTTGGCTCCTTTCGTGATGAATTATTACTGGTGGACGGTGAGTTTTAAAGTGGCGTTTCTCGTTCCGCTCCTAACCTTGCCTTTAGCCGTGTTTATTATTAAAAATATTTTTCAAACAGAGCCTAGCTCAGTTTACAATAGGTACTTGGGGCAGGCGGCGCTTTTACACTTAACTTTCGGATTGCTCCTTAGCTTAGGATTTTATTTAGAATGAAGATAAGTTACAGTCCCTACACCTTAAAGCCTGTTCAATATCTTAATACCGTTGCCCACATGGGAGACCGTAACGGCACTCTTCTTAAAATTGAATGGCCGGACGAAGTGGTGGGTTACGCGGATCTACATCCGTGGCCGGAGCTGGGAGATCCAAGCTGGGAAGATCAATTGGCGGATCTCCGCCAAGGGAAAATCTCTCAGATGGTGGAGCAAAGTATCTGGATGGCTCGTAAAGATGGGCAATTTCGCAAGAGTGGGAAGAGTGCTTTTGAGACTGTTCCGACAATCAAGAATAATTATATTGTTGTCGATGTCGCGGCGGAGCCAGAGTGGTTGGCGGATCGTCTTAAGGCGGATGGTTTTGAAACTGTAAAAATAAAAGTAGGTCGAGATTTAAAAAAAGAAGCGGAGTTTATCAGCCTCTTGGGTCAAGATGGTGCTTTTCAATTGCGTTTGGATTTTAATGCCATTGGAAGTTGGCAGACCTACGAGCGCTTCATGTCGAGCGTGAACAAAGTTGCTTTGCAAAGGGTGCAATATGTAGAGGATCCCTTTCCTTATGATGCTCAGGCTTGGACCGAGGCGAAGAAATTTGCCCCGATTGCAATTGATAATCAAATCTCAAAAGTTGATTTTAAGAAGCTCCAAGGAAATCCTTTTGACGTGGTGATTTTGAAACCTGCAAAGATGGACGTGGGAAGAATTATTCAATATTCCATTGTTCATAATCTCAAGGTCACGGTCACCAGTTATATGGACCATCCCATAGGCGTCGCCCATGCCCTGGCCATAGCAAGTGAACTCAAAAAGTCTCATCCTCAGCGCATTTTGGATGCGGGGTGCATGACCTTAAGACTTTTCCAGATGGAGGCTTACTCTGCGGAAATGATAACCACTGGACCCTACATAAAGCGAGCTGCGGGCAAGGGGATAGGCTTTGATTTGCTGCTGATGAAAGAGCCATGGGCACACCTGAAAATTCGTTAAATCCGCAACAGATCGATTGGCGGAGTTCCGAAAATTATATTTTATTAAATCCTCGCTGGTCCGCCAAAGAGAGCCAATGGCTTCAAGAAGTAGCTCAGAGTGTTTCCTTAAAGCGGAATCTTCAAGGTCATCTGTGGTTAGCGACTTCAGGTTCGACTTCTGAGTCCTTCGGCTTTGTTAAGCTTGTGGCTCTTGCCAAGGAGGCGTTTTTAACTTCTGCAAGATCAGTGAACAGACATCTGCAGGCTTCAACCTCTGATACTTGGTTACAGGTTTTACCAAGATTTCATGTGGGAGGCTTGGGCGTTGAAGTGAGGAGCCAGCTTTCACAAAGCCAAGTGATTTATGATTTTGCAAAATGGAACCCCGAGCGCATTCATAAAGTTATTAAGGATTCTAAAATTACGCTTGCTTCCATGGTGCCAACTCAAGTGTTTGATCTGATTCAAGCGAAGCTCAAGTCGCCGCCCTGTTTAAGAGTTGTGATCGTAGGGGGGGGGTTTTTGAGTGAGACCCTCTATACGGAAGCAAGGAAGTGGGGCTGGCCCCTATTGCCAAGTTACGGAATGACGGAAACGTGTTCACAAATCGCCACGGCTTCTTTGGAGACTTTACAGAAAGAAAAAGAGCCCATTGAAATGCAGATTAAGATGCCGCTGCTGCAAAAGTTAAGTCATGTGGAGTGGCGTTTGAATGCAGAGGGCCTTTTGCAAGTTCAAGGTTCTTCACTGTTAACTTGTTATGGGCAGCGCCGAGTGGATGGCAGTATCCATGATTGGGACCCCAAAGAGGCGGGGTGGTTCACAACCGAAGATTTGGTGAGTCTTCAAGGGGATTGTATGCATTTCCTTGGACGCAAAAATGAGTTCATCAAAATTGGCGGTGAAGGCAGCTCCATGGGTCGGCTTTTAGAAATCTTTGACAGAGTTTTAAACTCTCTGGATTTTTCCCTTCATCCTTCTCTCAAGATGTCTGTTATTCAGCAGGTTTTATTAATAGATGCTCCTTCGAAACGATTAGGAACAGAAATCCATTTAGTCACAACTCTGGATTTTCAGTCACCTCCTTATCAGACGCTCCTTTCTCAATTGAAAGAAAACTTTAATCGTGAGGTGCTTCCTTTTGAAAGAATCCGTGAAATGAAGTATACTTCGCATATCCCTCGTTCTGACTTGGGAAAGGTTCTTTCAATGCAATTGAAAAGAGAGTTATATGGCCGTTGAAAAACAAAAAACCTCCTGGTCTGAGGCCGTAGTTCTCGTTTGTGAAAAATGTGGCAAAAGCCTCGATGGGTTAAAACTCAAAGAAGATGGCAATGCTTCTGATAATCTTAAAAAGTATTTAAAGAGTCAGCTAAAACAACACGGTTATGGCAAACAGGTGCGGGTCGTTAATTCAAGTTGTCTTGATATCTGCATAAAAAATAAGGTCGCAGTCAGTTATAATCCTGTGGATACCAGCAAGCATCAGCAGCAAACCTTTACGGTTCACCCCGAAGAGGATCGTGAACAAATTTTAAATTATCTTCTGGGGATGCTGAAGAAATAGGTAGCCCGAAGCCTTTATTTATAAAGTTGACTCTCGAAGTATTGCCTTCGTACGCCTCTCATCAAGACCACGATCACGGCTGCAGCGGGGATCGCCAGGAGCATTCCAAAAAAGCCGAAGAGCTGACCTCCTGCCAAAACCGCGAAAATCACGGAGACCGGGTGAAGCCCGACTTTATTTCCTACTAAGTAAGGAATCAGCACCCAATTTTCAATGACTTGGCCAATACCAAATACCGTCCACACCCACAGGAGGGGGAGCCACGCTTGGAATTGGAAAATGGCTCCGATGGTAGCGAGGACAATTCCAATGGTGAACCCAAAATAAGGGATGAAACTGCCAACACCAGCGATGAGGCCTACGATAATCGCTATATTAAGGCCTACGATTTTAAGACCTACACAATAAACAAAGCTTAAGCAGGCCATGACCAAAAGTTGCCCCCTAAAGAAGGCGCCCAACACTTCATCACATTCTTTGGCAAGGGCTTTGACTCGCCCTTCGATCTGGCGAGGCAAAAGTTCGCTGATGTGAGTGATGAGATTATTCCAATCCAGCATGAGATAGAAAGTGACCACCGGAATAAGGGCCAAGCTGGCTAGGAAGGCCACAATATTCATTCCCGACTCGGCCACCTTGGAAATAAGCCGGCCGATAAGCGAGCCCGCCTCTTGCCAAGAGCTTGAAAGTGCTTCAGTCAGAGTGGAAATGTCAAAGTGCCTCAGGTCAATTTGAAAATTGTTTTCAAGCCAAGGAATTGCCTGGGTATTAATCCACTGTATAAATTCCGGCATTTTAGTATTTAAATAAACAAGTTGGTCTCTGATGCCTGGAATGAGTATGCCCACCAAAATAATGAGCACTAAAGTGATTGCGGAAAATACAATGAACACGGCGGCAACGCGTGGAATTTTCCAGCGACTCAGGCGTTCCACCACGGGATTGGCCAGATAAGCTAAAAGAAAGCCCGCCACAAAGGGCATCAAGATGGGAGCTAATAAATACAGCAGAAACGCGGTGATGGCCATCAGCACCAAGGTCAACCATTTTTGAGAGTCACTCATGTGCCGAGTTCCTTTTCGCTTTTGATTTGTTCACTGAGGATTTTTTCAATTTCCTCACCAGTATAGACTTTACCCTTATTAACTCCGGGGCAGAAGTTGACGACTTCTTTTTTCCAGGATTTTGCTTCCATGATCTCGGGCCAGAAAGGCCATGTACGACATTGCGTCGGACGGCCTTCGTAGATGCCGCAGCGGTTGCCCTCGAGGAATAGACAGTCGGGGTGGCCCTTTTCTTCTATTAAATGCCAAATCCCCCCGGTTTTCTGGCAGTATTTCTTGGTGAAGTCTCCCGTGCGCATTTTGAGAATTTTAGCCATGCGCTTGCGATCTTCTAAAGTTAAAAACACATAACCGAATTCCCCATGAGAAGTGCAGCACTGGCCCGAACCTTGGCACTGAAATTGAACGCCGGTTCTCCACCATTCAGTTTTAGTTTCCATGTGCGGTCTCCAAATAAGGGCTCAAACGCCGTTTCATTAAATCAGGTAAAATCATTTTTGCCTTCGTCTTAGGGTCAAGGATCACATGGACCATTGAAACTGTCCCGTGGAGTTTTCCATTTTGTGCAAACTTATAGGCCATTTTAAAGGAAGTTTCCCCTAAATTTGTTACCATCGCAGTGACTTCATAGCTCTGACCCGGAAGGAGGGGGGCCAGGTAATCCGCCTCGACATGGCGGAGGGGAATGATATGATGGAGGGGGCTAAACCATTCTTGGTACTGGTAACCGGTGGCCAGAATGAACTCCTCAAAGACATCATGGGCAAGGCTAAAGAGGTTTGCGAAGTACATGATTTGGGCTGGATCAGCCTCACGGAATTTAATCCGAATTTGGGTCTTGAAATTCAGGCTCATCAACTGGCTCCTTTTTTGACTTGCTCCTTTTTAACTTTTAAGATGAAGGACTCCTTGACAGCAAGCATATAAATTTGAAATCTTACGGCCTTTTCAACCGGTCTTAGGAGCTTATCTTGCAGCGCAATGTCATAGATCTCAAAATCTACGATTCTGATGATTTTCCAGCCTATTTACCTAAATTGAACTCTCTTTATGATGACTTGTTCAGTGGCGGCAAAGGTTTTCGCGCCCAAATGATTCGCATGATGGGGGATTCTTTAAAGCTGGAAGCTAAAACTGAGTTACTTCTGGCTCAAACCATCGAATTTATCCATAACGCTTCTTTGCTTCATGATGACTTGGTCGATAGGTCACATCTTCGTCGTGGTAAAACCTCGGCGTGGTTGAAGTACACTCCTGAATATGCGGTTCTTGCCGGAGACTATCTTTTGGCGCGAGTGATGGTGAATCTTTCAAGCCATGGCAATATCAAATTGGTGGCCTACACTTCTCAAGTGATCTCGGACTTGCTGGAAGGGGAATGGCTTCAGGACTCAGTAGTGGGGGATTTCTTTGTCACCTTGGAACAGCTCGATCGTATCCATAATTTGAAAACAGCCTCTTTGTTTAAATGGTGTTTGCGTGCTCCGTTTATCGCCTTAGAAAGATATGATGAAGAGTTGCATAGAACCCTTGAAGAGATGGGCACCCTCCTCGGTCAGCTTTTTCAACGGGGCGACGATTTATTGGATTATAATATTCGAAATCATGAAGGCAAAGCTATCTTGGGTGATTTGAAGTCAGGGTATCTGAACTCATTCGGAGCTTTTGTGTGCGAAGGCTTGGGTCGACAACAAATCGATCAATTGGTTCGTTCGAAAGATCTTGAAGGTTTCTATAATAGCATTGGTGGCAAGGCCCCATTCGATGAGAAACTCAAAGCCTTCGATACGGCAAATGAAAAACTGATAAGTCTTTATTTCCACCATATGGATCGATTGAAAACTCACTTGAAACCAGGGGAAGAAAAACTTTTGACGTATCTTGACCCGCTAACGGATCTTCTCTATTGGAGAAAGAAGCCTCGTGAGTAACGTAATAACACTTTCCAAAAGCTCTCCGGAGTTTGAATCTTATCTTTTAGGAACTTTTTCTAAAGACAAAAGAGCTTTGCCTATTCGCACTTTGAATGCGAATTCGTTGCAAGAGACCGTTACTTTTGAAATTAAGCCAGTCAGTGAAATTAACAAACCAAATTTCGCGGTTTTATTAATTTATTTGTTGAAAGTACGAGCCTTAATTTTGGTTTTGTTCCCGATGTATTTGATTTTAGTTAAAAACACTGCTGATAGCACCATCCGTGATCCTTTTGTGGTGTTGCTGAGCTCGCTAGGAATTCTTTCAGCCTATATTGCCGTGAATCTTCGCAATGATTATATGGATCATATGAAGGGCCTTGATCGGATTAATCCAAAAGCGGGGAGCCGGGTGATTCAACGAGGCTGGATGACGGCAAGCCAAGTAAAAAATTGGTCGAATTTTTTCGTTGGCTTGGCACTATTATTGGCTGTACTGGTGATCTTTGCTTTCCCGGCCGTCATCGGTATCGTAATACTGACCTTTTCTGTGGGGGTCTGGGCGCAATTTTTGAAAAGAGGATCTTTTAAATATCAAAAAGGCGGAGAAATCTTTGTCTTCCTTCTTTTGGGTCCTTTACTGACGACGGGTTATCATATTTCCATCGCGGGCTCCTGGGATTTAGAATCGTTGTTTTTAGGGATGTTATGGGGATGGCTGGTAGTCTTCCTTCAGCATATTAAAAATTTTGAATTTATTTTGATTAACTCCCAGGCTCGTTTCCATAACACCGTGACTTGGTTAGGCTTTGATAAAGCGAAGACTTTTCTTAAAGTCTGGTGGCTGTGCTTTTTGGGAATGTTTATCGCGTATCATCTTCGCTATGCCGGAAACTTTTGGACCTGGTTTTTAGGGGCGACCCTGGCTTTCACCGCCTTTCCGTTTTTCATGAGCATCAATTATTTGCAAAGCCCTTTAGGGTCAGACCTGGTCCGCGTTCGCCGCCGTGGTTATAATCTAGTGCTTATGACAATCTTTTTGTGGACCCTTGAGAACGTTTGGTACTGGGCCCGGTGGCGGGCATGGGGACTCTAGGTTGTATTGTTTTTAAAGAAGGAGCTTTGGAAGAGAAAGCTTTGGAAAAAAAAGTACAGCGTCTTGCTGACTTCTTGCAAATCCCGGTGAACCCTCCAGACCTTCAAGCTTTTCCATTTTTTCTAGAGATCACTTTGGAAGGATTGCGTCTCATCGATTCTCAGCGACGAGTTCTGGAAATCGATTTTCAAAAAGATCATTTGAATTATCAGCGTAAAGGAGTTCGTGGTAAAAACGAGTTGCTCGCTAAAGCTCTGGGATACGCCAAAGGGACTCGGAAGGTTTTGGATTTGTCCGCGGGCCTTGGCATTGATGCTGTTTTCATGACTCAGTTGGGTTTTCAAGTGACATCGGTGGAGAGATCCAAACTGTTGTTTGTTCTCTTAGACGAAGCTTTGCGAAAGGCTCCGGAACTTCAAGATAAACTTCACTTTGTGAGCGGCGACAGTTCCGAGTATTTGCGTTCTCCTGCGAGTGTCCGCGACGTTGATGCTATTTTTTTCGATCCCATGTATCCTCATAAAAAGAAAACAGCTTTGCCGAAACAGGAAATGGTGGTTTTCCGCGAGCTGGTTGGCAATGATGAGGATGCGGTAAAAGTTCTGGAAGAAGCTCTGCGATGGCCCGTCAACCGAGTGGTGGTCAAACGTCCATTGGGAGCGGAACCACTTTTACCCGGCGTACGTCATGTCTATGAAGGCAAAGTCGTCCGTTACGATGTTTATATGAGGTGAATATGATGATTATGATGTGGCTAAGTGCAATAGCAATGATGATCGGAAGCTTAAGCGTTTTTCGCTTGGGCATCGGCCAATGTTTCGGAACCTTGCAAACGAGATTTTTGAATCTTTCAGAATCAGTTCCTCTCTTTAAAATGCTGCTCACGACGAAGCTTTGTGCTGTTGGCCAGGGAAGTTTTGTCCAATCTCAATATGGTGCCGTGGCTTTATTAAACTCCCGGAGTTTTTCAAAACGATATTCCATTTTATTGCTCTGCCTCAGCAGTGCGGGGTTGTGGACTACGATGATGGGGATTCTTTTGGCGTGGCAGATCAACGGTGAAATTCTTTTATCTGTGGCCGTGTGTGTTTATCTCTTCTACCGCTGGACTAAAAAAGGTTTGGGCTTTTTAATTATTCTTACCGGCCTTGGGGGATTTCTGGTGGGGGCTCAGTGGGTTTTGCAAAAGCAATCCATTTTATTATCGGTCCTTGGCGAGAGTGAGTTTCATTTTTTATTGGCTGATGGTCGATTTCCTGCCCAGCTTCTTTGGCTTTTTGTCACGTTTGTTTTAACTTTGGTGATCGAGATTGAATCCTGGGCGACGTTGACAGCCTTGGTTCTTTTGGTGGCTGGGTCTTTGTCCTTGAACGGAGCTGTGGCAATAATCATTGGCGAAATTCTCGCCCACGTGTGGGTCCTTTCCTGGAGATCTCGTAAACTCAATCAAGAAGCGAAAATGACGGCAAAGTCTTATGCCATCGCCAGCACGGTGGGATTGGTGATAGCCTTTTTTGCCGCAGGCCTTCTGCGCGACGCCTTTGCCTGGAACTTCACCTTTGAAGGAAATCCACTCACGGAAAAGAGCTGGCAATTTCTAAGTTTTTATCTTCTGATCATAATTGCTCAAACTCTGACGGTTCTTTTATGGGGCCATTTCGCGGCTCAGAAAAAACTGGATGAAGTTCAAAAAGGAGAATACTTCTCGGTTCGTTGGATTTCCAGAGGCTTGGTCTCGAATAAGATTTCCGATTTTATTCTCAAAAAATTGAAGGAGCGTTTGGATCTGCTACTCAATCAGAAAAAAGATTTAGACAGCAAAGAACGTGCGCAGATTCCTGGGGCTTTTTTAAAAGTTCACGAGCAGGAAATAGCTCAATTGGCATTGTGGCTTCCCTTGGCGGAGGCCAGTCAGAAGGCGAATAGGCCCTGAGTTTTTTCGAAGCTTTTTAGGAGAGAGTGGAGTTAATTAGGCTTTGAGGTCAGGGAAAAGAAAGATAGGCTTGGTTTGCATAAGTCGCGAAGACGCTTGTTGAATAAAAAGAGACTTTGGGCGCGACTTTACTTCTGATTGCGTACAATCAGAAGTTCAAAAAATAGAAATAATTTTGGAACTAATAATAGAAACAACAACAGATATTACGACAGAAATGTTTCTTTGGAATAAGCATTAAATTCACCCGGTTTTAAGAAATTGAATAAACTCAGGATCCAGGATGTCAAAGCCCCAGGGAGTAAAAAACCTTTGGGCTTGGTCTTTATTTTTGTTCATATAGCCGGTAATAAAATTATAATCTCTTCCCCAGGCAATCAAACGGGTAAAGGGTCTGGCCACCCAGAAACCCTTCTTTTGGCTTTCGATATTTAAGTCGCTCTTTCCCTGAGCTGGGCCGCGTTCGGCCTTTAAGACTTGCCGGGCGATTAAGCCCGTGATGGCACGAATGAACTTCGAGTAGAGCTTGCGGTCATCGAGTTTGATCACCAGATGAAGGTGATTTCCCACATTCACTAAATGATAGAGACGTATGCGGCACTGTTTAGCATGGTGTCGGATGATTTTATCAA
>DATBTE010000009.1:0-12545 GCA_036559425.1 Pseudobdellovibrionaceae bacterium
CATGGAATACAGGCAATGGGGGATTTTTGCACAAGCCCAGCTGCGAGGCCGTTTATAGATGAGCTCCTCGCGAGTGTGGGAGTAGATTAAGAAATCCTTAGCGCGGGCGCGATCATAGGCCACCCAAAGGAGGGATTCAAAGATATCTGCATTATCAGCAAAAAGATGGGTTAAGTACTGAAATTGCATGGATTCTTCCAGTTGTAGGCGATAAGAGGGTTTGGTTAAAGAGCGAGTCCAACCGAGAAGTTTCCCGAACTTCAAAAATTGGCGAAAATTATGTGCCTTCAGAGAATACTCAAGAGGAATAAACTCTTGAATTCCATCAGACTTCCAAGGAGCGCAACAGCCAACGATATTGTTATGGCGATCAAAAGCGATCAAAAAGTCTTCGATTTTAAGATTGCGCCAACGTTGAAGCTGTTTAAAAAAACTGTAAGAATCCCAATAAGTCGCGAGATTGCGTTCGCGGTTTTTCCTGGATAAATAGTAAATTAAGGCATCCGCATTCACTGAAGAGCCGTGACGAATTTGCATTTGAGGCAAAGGTTTTTTTGCCCAGGGAAGGCGGCCGTGGACGCTGATCAGGTTAAAATGGCGATAACTATAGTATCTGGGAAGCAGCCGTTTAAGATTATGAGGTCTGACAAAGGCATTGAAAGCCGAAGTTTCTGTCATGTTGAGTGCGCTAAAGAAATGTTGGACTCCATAGGAGGCAGTAATGTCCTGTAGGGTAGGGACAAAATGGTCGCCCCACTCCAGGATAGCACGGCGATTGTTGCTAATGCGAAGATCACGGCCAAAGGCCACGGTTTTTGGTTCGCCGTCGATCAAAACATCTTTGATGATGAAAGAAGCCATTCCTTGAACGCGATTTTGAGTGTCTTTCAGTAAATAAGTACGAAAGCGATCGGACTCCGTTGCATAGGGAGCGAAAAAGTCTCCGCAGCGATTCACCTTAAGGTCTAAGACGCCCTTGACTGGAAAGCTCTTGTAGAACTCTAAAATAGCTTGGTTATCTGAAGGTTGGGCGATCTCGAGTCTTATTTTTGAGTTAGGGGGGGCTTTCAAGTTTGGATTTGAATTGGCTGCCGAGTTCATTCGTCTTTCTTCCAAAGAACATCTGCAAAATGAGTTTTTAGATTCACCCACCGAGCGGCCACAAATAAGAAATCACTGAGGCGGTTTAAATACTGCAAGCTCCGCGCATAGCGCTCCTCCTCCATTGAAATTTCAGCGGATCTTCTTTCGCTTCTGCGGCAGATGGTGCGGGCTACATGTAAATGAGTTGCGACCTCATGCCCGGCAGGTAAAATAAAATGACTCAGAGGCGATAGCTCCACACTCAGCTCATCAATTTTTTGCTCTAGGAATTGCACATCGCGCTCTTCAAGCGTGGGAAGTCTTTTGAAAATAGTTTCGTCGGCGCAAGCTAAAAGACTGCCCAGGTTGAAAAGCTGATTTTGTATTTTTTCAAAAATCGGATCCAGGGAATGAAGCTCCTGGAGTTTTTGCAAGCCTCCGCGAACCACCCCTAAATAAGAATTGAGTTCATCCACGGTGCCATAGGCTTCGACGCGGGGGTTGAATTTTTCGACACAGGAGCCATCCACTAAGCGTGTGTTTCCTTTGTCGCCAGTTTTTGTATAAATTTTTGCATTCATGGTTTTCTCACCCTAAACTTAGCCTTAAACATATAATTAGAATGGGCACAGCATGACATTAAGGAGTTTACAATGCAACTTCCCCCGTATTCGCTCTTGGTGACAATTCCGCACTCCGGTGAAAAAGTCCCTCCCCAGGCCCCTTGGTTGAAAAGTCTTCCAGAAGAAATTTTGATGTGCGACGTGGATCGTTATGTGGACTTTCTTTATGAGCCCAGCCTTCAGAAATTACATCTTCCGTATGTAAAAACGGAGTGGCATCGTTATGCCGGAGACCTCAATCGACTGCCAGAAGATGTGGACGCAGGTTCTGTGGAAGGCCATATCAATCCTGCAGGGATGCACCGCCGTGGATTTTTATGGACTATTACCACTTACAATAATCAGCTGATGTCCAAACCAGTTTCTGTTAAAACCTATCGGGAATTGGTGGAATTAATCTATGAACCTTTTCACGCTAGAGTGCGAAAACTCTATGAAAATTTCGAACGAGAGGGGCGAACTAAAGTTTTTCATATTGATGCTCACAGTATGCCTTCAGTGGGAACTGCAGAGCATCGCGACCCGGGCGAGCGTCGGGCCGATATTGTAGTGAGCGATTGTCACGGTCAAAGCTGTGATCCTCAATTCCGCGATCTGGTGATTGCGGCTTATGTAGTTGCGGGATTTAAAGTGGCCTATAATTGGCCTTACTTTGGGGGGCGGCTGAGTGAACATTATGGTCGCCCCGCTCAGCGGCATCATGCGATTCAAGTGGAAATGAATCGGGGGCTCTATATGGACGAAACCACCAAGAAGTTAAAGTCTGCGGAGGCTCAAAAAATTCAAGCCAAAGTGGAATTAGCACTGAGTTATATTTGCCAACAAATGCTGAATTTACAGAGAGGGTAGAAGGGTAACGGGGAGCGTTGAGGAGGATAAGATTAGCCCTCGCACCTAAGTTAGATTAAATTTCTTCCATTATGTCTGATAATAATAATGATGTTGTTGATGCCCTGAAGCGCAGGCTTCGTCGTCTTATTAAATTCTTGGCTTCGTTAAAGCTCGCCGTTGTGGTTATTGCTGCCCTTGCTTGTGTTATCGCGGCAGGCACTCTTATTGAGTCTAAATACGACGCCACGGCTGCCAGAAAAATGGTTTATGAGACTTTCTGGATGTACAGCGTGATGGGAGTGCTGGCGACAAATTTAATTGCCGTGATGGTGGATCGTTGGCCTTGGAAGCGGCGCCATACCCCATTTATTTTTGCACACATTGGAATTTTAATTTTGATGTTGGGAGCTGTGATAACTCAAAAGTATGGCTTGGACGGAAGTGTGCGGGTCGGCATTGGTGAGTCTAATCAATATGTGATCGTACCTGAAACCGATATTTTGGTTTACACCTCTTTCGATGGGGATCGTTACACCAAGCTGGCGGAACAAAATGTTGATTTTTTTACCACACCTCCGACGCCGCAAAAGCCTTTGATCGTCACTGGCTATAACTCAGATATTAAGTTCACTGCCTACAAACCCTACGTCATCCCCTCCCATAAAGTCACGGTACCGAAAGAGCTTAGCGGGCGTCGCGGCTCCGCACTTCGTTTTCAAATTCAAAGCGAAAAAATTAAAGTGAATGTGGTTGAATGGATCGTGCAGCGTCGTCCCAATGAGGTGGCCACCCATGATTTTGGTCCGGCTCAGCTTCATTTGGGCCTTGCCCCTGCAAAAGGGCGAGGTGCCAACGAGATCTATTTTACGCCGGATTCCGCTAAGGATGGTTTAAAATATGTGGTCTTTAAAAAAGACTCTGAGGAGCCTGTAAAAACGGGTTTTATAAAAGAGGGTGATATTTTTAACCCAGGTTGGAAAATGCCGATCGAAGTGCGAGCTCTTAGATACTTGCCGGAGGCGGTGGAAGAGTGGGATCTTCAAGATCGTGCGAGCCCTACGCCGCTGACGACTTCAGCGGTGAAGTTAGAGTTTAAGGGTCAGGATCACTGGTTGCTTTTAAATGATACCGTGAAGCTTTTTACGCAAGAGGTTGTCTATATAGTCAGTTATGGAAATCGTCGTTTGGATTTGGGATTTCCAATCAGACTTAAAAACTTTGAAATCGGCCGTTATCAGGGAACTGCAAAGGCCATGGCTTATAAGAGTATGGTGGAAGTTCCTGATTTGGCTGGTACTCAGGAGATTTCTATGAATGAGCCTTTAAAATACAGAGGCTTTACGATTTATCAGGCGAGTTTTCAGGAGGATCCAAAATCTCAAATGCCCACGGCTTCCATTTTTTCCGTGAATCAAGATCCGGGCCGATGGTTAAAGTACCTTGGGTGCTTCATTATGGTTCTGGGGATTATTATGCTTTTCTATTTTAGAAAGAAAGCAAAGAAGGAAAGTCCTGTATGAGACGTTTACAGTTTATTCTGGTTCTTTTGTTGTCCATGCTTATTTACAAGGATGTTTTTGCGGCCCCTGGTGATGAGATGCGATACTTGCCGGTGCAAGATGCGGGGCGTATTAAACCCTACGACACCTTCTCCAAAGAGGTCCTAGAGCTCATCTATGGAAAGTCCACCTTTGAAGATCATGGCGCCCCAGAAATTATTTTCACTTGGATGCTCAGTCCGACAGCTTGGCAAAGTAAAAAAATATTTGAAGTGCGCAATCATGAGGTTTTAAAGGCGCTGAAGCTTCCCATCGAGCAGCGGTACTTTACCGGTGATGAGCTTTTTGCAAATGAGCGTTTTTCCCTTCTTCTTCAGGAGCTTCAGGCAAAGCGTGAATCCAAAGAGAAATTAACGCCCTATTTTCAAGCTCTGCAGCGTCTGGAAAATCAGTTAATGGTATTCCGAGAAGTCGCCGGGGGAAATATGCTGCGTTTAATTCCGCCGAAAGAGGGAAATAGGTGGCTTTCCGTTGCGGACTTTCAAGGTGAACAGCAGGCGGCTTTCGGGTAAATGACAAAGGCTTTCATTGAGCATATTGGTGCGCTTGCCAAAGGCTCACCAGCGGAACAAGTCACTCAAGCTGCGTTGGCCTTGGATGCCAGCGTGCTTAAATTTCGTGAACAAGCAAAAAGCAACAATCCTGAGCTCTACAGTCAAGAGTCAAAAGTAAAATATGAGGTTTTCTATAACCATTTTCATCCTTTCCGTTGGGCTTATATCTTATATATGCTGGCATCCGTGGTGATTTTGATTGTATGGTCAATGGATAAGCCAGGTGTCATGAAGTTTGCCTGGGTTTTAGCCTGCTCGGGCTTTGCTTTGCACACCTTCGGGTTTGGCATTCGGATGTATTTAATGGATCGAGCGCCAGTAACCAATATGTACGAGACCGTGGTGTGGATGTCCTGGGGAGCCGTGGTCTTTTCTTCAGTGCTTGAAATCATCTATAGATACAGGTTTATCTTCTTTGCCGGCACTTTGGGTGCCATGGTGTCATTGATTATTGCGGATTCTGCTCCGGCGGTTTTAGATCCTTCTTTGCAACCTTTAGAAGCGGTGCTTCGAAGCAACTACTGGCTCACTATTCACGTAATGACCATCACCATCAGTTATGCAGCCTTCTTCTTAGCTTTCGTCTTAGGCGATATAGGGCTTATTTATTACATCCGAGGCGAGCAAAGCCATAAAGAAAAAATTCAAGCCATTGCCGTCTCAGTTTACAGAGCCATGCAAATCGGAATTTGTTTTCTAGCTCCTGGAATTATCCTCGGAGGAATCTGGGCAGACTACAGTTGGGGCCGCTTTTGGGGTTGGGATCCCAAGGAAACCTGGGCTCTGATTGCTCTGTTGGGTTATCTCGCGGTGCTTCATGGTCGTCTCGGTGGTTGGTTTAAAAATTTTGGAACCATTGCTGCGGGGGTTGTTACTTTCAGTCTAGTGATCATGGCTTGGTATGGAGTTAACTTTGTTCTCGGCGCAGGACTTCATTCTTATGGTTTCGGCGCGGGGGGAGTAGAATATGTTGCTGCTTTTATTGGCGCTCACTTTCTCCTTGTGCTTTATGCTTCCCTTGTGCGGAGAAAGTAGTCAGTAATTTTTTTGAATTCTCATCAAGCTTGCAAAAAGAGAGTAGACAACTCCTATATTCCACCTTTAAATATAAACCATCAAAAAAATATGATGTGAGCGACGCTGGTATTCGCTATTTATCTGATACTTACGAGATACTTATTTTATACCTACCATCGCGATCATCAGTGCAATCATGAGGCAAAGGAAGATTATGCATCGGGTATTTAGAACTTTTGCAGCAGTGGGGCTTCTTGCGTTGAGCCTTGCAGGGTGTAAATTTCAGCCAGGGTGGGGTTACAACCAAGGATACGCGCCAGAACAGCCGCTTCCTTTCAGTCACGAAATCCATGTTACAAAAAATCAAATGCAATGTCAGTATTGCCATAATCAGGTGGAACGTTCGAAGCACTCAAGTATTCCAGCTCTTTCCACCTGTATGAACTGCCATCTTCAAGTAAAGACCGACAGCCCC
The DNA here is from genome assembly GCA_036559425.1 of Pseudobdellovibrionaceae bacterium. Classification (GTDB taxonomy): domain Bacteria; phylum Bdellovibrionota; class Bdellovibrionia; order Bdellovibrionales; family Bdellovibrionaceae; genus JACMRP01. Next base: position 6,143 of record DATBTE010000009.1, read on the forward strand.
TTCATTCAAAAATTGCGTGAAGCCTATGATAAGGGCGGGTCTATCGAGTGGGTGCGCGTGCATATGCTTCCAGATCATGTTCAGTTCAATCACTCTGCGCATATTGCTAAAGGCGTGAACTGCCAAACATGTCATGGCGAAGTCGAGAAAATGGCTAAAATAACTCAAGTTCAGGATCTTTCAATGGGCTGGTGTGTTAATTGTCACCGTCAACCAGAGAATAAAGCTCCTTTGAACTGTACAACTTGTCACCACTAGAGTTTGTGGAAGGTATCATGTCTGAAAATAATCACGAACATATGCACGAGCATTCTGAGTCTGAATTATCGGCGGAATTAGCAGCCAAAAAGGCGGCGCGTCCGCAAATCGAAAGAAACAATACCCATTGGCTTACTCTGGAACATTACAACAATGATCCTGAGTTCATGAAGAAAGCTGAAACTGAATTTCAATCTTCACCCCTTCGTGAAAGCGAAAGTGAAGGCGGGTGGGCTCGCCGCGAGTTCTTGAAATTGATGGGCGCCTCTTTGGCTATGTCCGCAGCGGGCTGTATCCGTCGTCCAGTGCAAAAAATTGTTCCTTATAATAAGCAGCCTGAAGAAGTGACTTTAGGTGTGGCTAATTACTATGCTTCTACTTATTTTGATGGCAATGAAGGTCTGGGTGTTTTGGTAAAAACACGTGAAGGTCGCCCTATAAAAATCGAGGGCAATCCCAAGTTCCCAATGAATAAAGGAGGCTTGAGCGTTCGCGCCCAGTCTTCCATCTTGAGTCTATATGATCCTGAAAGACTGCAAGGTCCTAAGCATAATATTTTCAATGAAAAACGCAGCAACAAGGACACCGTTAGCATTAAGTGGGATGGCCTTGATGATAAAGTCGTGGCTCAGCTTAAAAAAGGGGGCGCTGTTGTCTTGACTGGCAATGTTGCTTCTCCTTCTACGCGAGCGGTGATTTCTGATTTTGCCCAAGCGTTTAAAGCGGATCACGTCTCTTGGGAGCCTTTAGCGAATGAAGAAATTCGCGAAGGTCAAAGAGCTTCTTACGGTGAAGCCGTGGTCCCTCAATATCGTTTTGATAAAGCAAAAATGATTGTTTCCATTGATGCGGATTTTTTGGGAACCTGGTTGAATCCAACAACGTTTGGAGCGCAGTTCGCCGCTGGTCGCAGAGATCCTAAAAAATTGTCTAAACTTGTCTCTTTTGATTCCACGTATTCATTGACCGGAGGAAATGCAGATATTCGAGTTAAGATCAAGCCGTCGCAACAGCTTGATGTGGTGATGGGTTTGATCAATGTTCTCGTTGTGAATAAAAACCTTTCTGCTTATGCCAATAATGAGAAATTCAAGGACAGCCTTGTCTCTTATGCAAATACAGCGCAAAAACTGGGGATCGAGCCTGCTTTATTTACGAAAGTGGCAACAGATCTTTGGGAAAACAAAGGTCAATCCCTTGTGGTCGCTGGCGGTTTACAAACATTGACCTCTCGCTCCGCTGAATTACAAATCGCTGTGAATTTCTTGAACAGCCTTTTAGAAAATGAAGGTAAAACAGTTGACGGTAAAAACGGCAACCCAGGCCTGAAAGCGTCTTATGCTGAGCTTGAAAAACTCATCAAAGAGATGAATGCGGGTAAAGTTAAGACTTTGATCATCCATCGCGTGAATCCGATGTATGCTCTTCCTAAAGAGGCAGGTTTTGCCGAAGCTCTTAAAAAAGTAGATATGGTTGTTTATACCGGAGACCGTATAGATGAGACGGGCGAGCATGCGACTTATCTAGCGCCGGACAATCATCCATTGGAAACTTGGGGGGATGCGGAGTTTGCAAAAGATATTTTTGCAATCCAACAACCCGCTATCCGCCCTCTGTACGACACGCGTTCATTCCAATTGTCTCTTATGACATGGGCTTATCTTGCGAATGTCGGCCCTAAGCGTTTGATCACCTTTGAAACTTTCTACGATTACTTGAGAAACTTCTGGAAAGAAGAAATTCAACCCAAAGCCGCTAAAGGTAAAGCCTTTGAAGATTTCTGGGCTGAAGTTCTGCAAAATGGTTATGTAGGAGATTTGGATCATTCTACTGCAGCCCGCTCCTTCAAGTCTGAAGCCTTTGCTGCGATTAAACCTGCTAGCAACCGCTCAGGTTTTGAGTTGGCACTTTATCCAACGGTTCAACATGGCGATGGTTCCAGTGCTAACAATTCTTGGCAGCAGGAACTCCCAGATCCAGTGACTAAAATTGTTTGGGACAACTATGTTTGCGTTTCCATCGCTACAGCAGAGAAATACCACTTAAAACAATCCACAGTGGTAGAGCTTAAAGTGGGTGACAAAAAAGTAGAACTTCCTGTTCATATTCAACCGGGCCTGCATGATGATGTTTTGGCTGTGGCGGTTGGTTATGGTCGCACCAGAGCGGGTAGAGTCGCTGATGGTGTTGGCCAAAATATGTTTGAATTTGCAAGCTTTGCCGGGGGCCCAGTATTCGCGGGTCAGGAAGCAAGCTTCACCAAGACGACTAAGAAATATAATCTGGCCAGTGTCGCTGGTAATAACTCCATGGAAGGTCGTATGATCGTGGCGGAAGCAACGCTCAAAGACTACATGAAGAACGAACATGCAGGAGTCCACAGGCATAAAACTTGGAGTATCTGGTCAGGCCATCAGTACAATGGTCACAAGTGGGGTATGTCTGTCGATTTGAACACTTGTACAGGCTGTTCCGCATGTATGACGGCTTGCCAATCTGAAAATAATATCTCTGTGGTGGGTAAGACCTACGTTCTTCAAGGCCGTGAAATGCACTGGATGCGCGTGGACAGATATTATGTCGGCAATCCCGCAGACGCATTGGCTGTGTTCCAGCCGGTGATGTGTCAACATTGTGACAATGCTCCATGTGAAACCGTGTGCCCGGTTCTGGCCACTGTTCACAGTGACGAGGGATTGAATGAAATGGTTTACAATCGCTGTGTAGGAACTCGTTATTGTGCAAATAACTGTCCTTACAAAGTTCGCCGTTTCAACTGGTTCAATTACGCAAAACTCATTGAAAAACCCATGCACATGGCCTTGAATCCAGACGTGACGGTTCGTCCTCGCGGGGTCATGGAAAAATGTTCGTTCTGTGTTCAGAGAATTAAAGAAGCTAAGAATAAAGCGAAATTGGAGGATCGTAAGCTGAAAGATGGAGATGTCAAAACAGCTTGCCAAATAGCTTGTCCAACCCAGGCGATTATTTTTGGCGATTTAAATGATCCAGAAAGCCAGGTGGCTAAGATCTTTAAAGACGAGCCTCGCTCTTATGCATTACTTGAAGAATGGCATGCGGCTCCGTCGGTTCGTTATCTTTCTAAAATTCGCAACAATGATAAAGAAACACCAGCTGCTGAGAAAGGTGGGCACTAATGATCCATCGTAACAAGTTGGTCCTTGGTGACAAAGACCTGAAAGATATTACAGAAGATATCTGTGCTCCGATAGAGGCTTATCCATCCAAAGGGTGGTTAGGTCTTTTAACCGGAGCCCTGAGTATTTTGATTTTCTATGTAATCATTCTTGGGATTGTGATTGGTAAAGGGATCGGTCTTCTGGGGGTGAATCATCCGAATGCCTGGGGTACGATGATCGTGACCTTCGTCTTCTGGATTGGTATCGGCCATGCCGGGACTTTGATTTCGGCCATTCTATTTCTTTTCCGTCAAAAGTGGAGAACCTCTGTAGCTCGGACGGCAGAGGCTATGACGGTTTTCGCCGTGATGACAGCGGGTCTCTTCCCTTTGTTGCATACAGGTCGTCCTTGGTTGGATTACTGGTTGTTCCCATATCCAAATCAACGCGGTCCTCTTTGGGTGAATTTCCGTTCGCCGCTTTTGTGGGACGTGTTTGCGGTGTCCACTTATGCGACTGTCAGTATGGTGTTCTGGTACGTCGGTTTGATTCCTGACTTTGCCACCATTAAAGACCGTGCAAAAAACAAGATCCGTCGCACAGTTTACGGGGCTTTGTCCTTGGGCTGGAGAGGAACAGCGAAAAATTGGAGCCATTATGAGATGCTTTACTTGCTTCTTGCCGGTCTCTCAACTCCGCTGGTTCTTTCAGTGCATACGATCGTATCCTTTGACTTCGCGGTCTCTAGTCTTCCAGGTTGGCATACCACGATCTTCCCGCCTTATTTCGTAGCCGGTGCGATCTTCTCTGGGTTTGCGATGGTGGTGACGCTGATGACTTTGGTGCGTATTGGGGTCCCAGAATTCAAAAATTACATTACTATCGATCATATGGAAGTAATGAATAAAATCATTATGTCCACGGGTTTGATGGTTGGTTACGCTTATGGTTCTGAGTTCTTTATCGCTTGGTATTCCGGAAATCCTTATGAAAAATATGTGTTTTTTGTAAGTCGTGCTTTCGGACCCTATGCCTGGTCTTATTGGACGATGATCACCTGCAACGTTTTGATCCCGCAAGTGTTCTGGTTTAAGAAGGCTCGTCGCTCTATTCCAATCATGTTCGTGGTTTCTATTTTCGTGAATATTGGTATGTGGTTTGAGCGGTTTGTGATCACTATCACTTCACTGCATCGAGATTTCTTGCCGGCAAACTGGGGAAATTACGCATGGTCATTCTATGACGGTGCCATCCTTTTCGGTTCGTTTGGGATGTTCTTAACATTGTTCTTGTTGTACTTGAGATTTTTTCCGGCGATTTCGATTGCTGAGATTAAGCCTGTATTGCCAGTAGGACGTGAAAGCAAAGGGGGCACTAATGGCTAAGCATGGACCTGGCGGCATCGCCGGAATTTGGTTAGACGAACACACTGTTGTAAAGGCCGCGGCCAAAACTCGTGAAAGCGGTTTTGTGAAATTCGATGCTATTACTCCTTATCCGGTGCATGGTATGGAAGAAGCCTGTGGTATTAAGCGCTCCTGGATTCCCTATGTTACTTTCGGTGCTGGTGCAGTGGGGCTTCTTTCTGGACTTTGGTTGACTTGGTGGACTTCCGCTGTGGACTGGCCCATCAACGTGGGTGGTAAGCCCTTTTTCTCCTTACCAGCGTTTATTCCTGTTATCTTTGAGCTCACGATTTTATTTGCAGCTTTGACTTCTGTAGGGGCTTTGTTTTACGTAACAAAAATTCCTCGTTTAGATCCTCCAAATATTGACCCTGACCTTACTTCTCATAAATTTGCGATTTTCATCCCAGAAAATGATATTGGCTACGATGAGTCGAAGATTGAGCGCTTTTTTAAAGAAAATGGCGCGGTTGAAGTGAAGAAAATGGCGGAGTATTAAGATGAGATCACAACAAATTGAGAAAATCATCCTTATAGCAGCGGCCACCTTGGCTTTTTCCGCCTGCGGAGCTAAGGGCGACAAATCTAACGTGGAATTAATCCAGGATATGATGGAGTCTCCGGCAATTAAATCTCAGGAGTATGACGAAAGTTCTCCGAACCACTCTGGCATGAGAATTCCCCCAGACAATACAGCTCCTGTTGGTTTTGCTCCCTATAAATTTAAGGGCAATTTGGAGGGTGCGGATAAAAATGTAAACCCTCTGGCTGGAAATATGACTCCGGATGTTTTGAAGGTAGGACAAAAATATTTTGAAACCCACTGCACCGTTTGCCATGGGCAGACGGGCGCTGGAAATCCAGATTCAAATGTTGTTAAACTTATGGCATTAAAACCACCGTTGATTTTAAGTGATAAAGTCAAAGGCTGGACAGATGGACATATTTATCATGTCATCAGCGAAGGCCAGGGTGTGATGGGACCGTATGCCTCTCATATCCCACAAGCTTATCGTTGGCAGGTTGTTAACTATATTCGTTTCTTACAAAAAGAATCTAAGTAGGTTGTAGATATGGCAGTATCAAATCATTCAAACGAATTACACGTTGGCAAATTCGAAGCTTCGTCGAAGCTAAAAATTACGAGCTACGTACTCATCGCTATTGGTCTTATTACTTTCGCTATGGGGCTTATGAAGGACCAAGAAAGAATATGGGCCGCTTATTTGGTCTCTTTTTTCTTTTTCTCTTGTGTGGGTTTGGGCGGACTTTTTTGGACCTCACTTCAGAATTTAGTGAAAGCGGGATGGAGTGTCTCTATTCGCCGCTATGCTGAAGGTTTGAGTTCTTTCATCCCTGTGATGGTGGTTGCAAGCTTTGTTCTGATTTTGGGTCTTAAATATTTATATCCTTGGGCGGATCATGAGAAAGTGGCCGAGAGCGCGCTTCTTCAAAGTAAATCCACTTTCTTAAATACCACCTTCTTAATCATCCGTCTTGTGGTGTTTGGACTAGGGATGTTGGCTTTCCGTCAAGTGATTGTAGGCAATTCCTTGAAGCAGGATAAGTCTGGAGATGAGCAACTGACACATAAAAATG
>DATBTE010000010.1:0-16375 GCA_036559425.1 Pseudobdellovibrionaceae bacterium
AAACGTTCAAGTTTCGAACGCTGACATCACGGCCCCCCACTTAGATTATTCACAGGGCAATGTGACTGGCGCATCTAATGACGTAGTACCTTCTGGCTCTTTCGAGATGAGCATTGATGTTGCGAATTGATTTCGTTTAAAAACCAGTCCTTTTCCGTCACCGGAAAAGGACCTCTTAAAGAGCGAGCCCTATTCCTCGCTCGAATATTCTTTCACATTGATCCCATACTTACGGATCTTCCGCAGCAGGGTGTTCTTCGGAATATTCGCCTGAGCCACGGTTTGATTGATGCGTCCGTTATTGGCTTTCAAGGCGCTGATGATAAAATCTTTTTCCATTTGATCTTTGAAGGCATCAAAATCCAGGGGACCCGAATAGCCTAGCGGAGGCCTTTTCATGGAGTGAGCTTTGCTGACTTCACGAACATTTTCGGGAAGACTTTCGGCGGTGATTTGGTTTGAGTTTTCCACGATGAAGGCGCGCTCAATGACGTTTTCAAGTTCACGGATGTTTCCGGGCCAGCGATAGGATTTGAGAATATCCAAAGCCTCAGGGGAAATACTGGTGATGCCACTGGCGTGCTGCTTGGCGAATTTTTTTATAAAATGCGGAACCAGTGCCGGGATGTCATCCGTGCGGTCGCGCAGCGGCGGCAAGAAGATGGGCATGACGTTCAAACGATAGAACAAATCTTCACGGAAAGAACCGTCCTCCATCATTTTCTCTAGATTGCGATTGGTGGCGGCGATAATACGAGTGTTGGTTTTCACCTCGCGGTTGCCCCCCACAGGCGTGAACTTCTTTTCTTGCAAGACACGCAGGAGTTTCACCTGCATATCGGGTTTTAATTCCCCGATCTCATCCAAAAACAAGGTCCCGTTGTTGGCCACTTGAAATTTGCCGATTTTTCTTTCCACGGCTCCTGTGAAAGCGCCCTTTTCGTGTCCGAAAAGTTCGCTTTCCATCAAAGCCTCAGGGATGGCTCCGCAGTTAATCGCGGTGAAAGCGCCACTTTTGCGAGGAGAATTGAAGTGAATGGCCCGAGCCACAAGCTCCTTGCCAGTTCCATTTTCTCCGCGAATCAGGACCGTGGTTTCCACTTTGCAAAGGCGATAAATGAGGTTAAAGACCTCTTTCATTTTTTGCGAACTGCCGACAAATTCACTTTCGATGTCATCGTCAAAAATCGGATTTGAAAGGGCCAAGCTAGAAACCAAATCACGGGCTTCCAAACAGGTGCGCACAATTTCAGTCAAGCGCTGTGGATTGACAGGCTTCTCCACGTAATCATAGGCGCCATCTTTTATCGCCGTAACGGCGTCTTGCAAATTACTATGGGCGGTCATCAAGACCACAAAGGTGCGGGGGTCGTGCTCTTTAATGGCCGCTAGAGCTTCCAGTCCATTCATCTCTGGCATTTTCACATCCATCAAAACCAAATCCCAGGCTTGGCTGCGAACTTTGTCGAGGGCTTCTTTGCCAGTGCAAGCTTCATCAATGACAAACTCCACGTCAGGAATGGTGGCCTTCAGAATCGAAATTACTGATCGGCGGAGTTCTGTTTCGTCATCAACGATCAGAGTATTTAAAGTATTCGTCATGAAATCACCTCTTGAAAGTTGTCGCTAGAATTATCGCTTGTATCATCACTTAAGGGAAGGGTAAATGACACTGTGCTACCAAAGCCGACCTTGCTCTGGAGATCCACTTTTCCACCGTGGAGTTCGATAAAATATTTTACCAGATACAGGCCGAGTCCGGAACCTTTGGATTTCATTTCCTGATCTTTACCCCGGGTGAATTTGCCCCAAACGTTGTCCAAGTCTTCGGGGCGAATCCCTTCTCCGTTATCTTTTACTTTTACAAAAATAGAATCTTCAGTTTCGTTGGAGTAAATGGAAATTTGTCCATTTCGCGGAGTGTACTTGATCGCATTATCAATAAGGTTCACCAGCACTTCCTTAATCAGAATCGTATCAAATTCCACCGAGAACATCGGCTCCAACTCGGTTTGAATGCGAATATTTTTTTCGGTGGCCAGAGGGCGCAACTGTGCTATCGCTTCTTCGATGATTTCGTTGATATCCGCAACTTCCTTATTCACCTTGAAGTCCCGAGACTCAACCCGGAGAACTTTAAGAATGGATTGAATGTAGCGGTTGAGCTCATCCCCGCTGCCGCGAAGAGATTTCAAATCTTCTTGCAATTCAGGACTGGAGTGCTGATTGAGCAAGCGATTGACGATGGCCTGAATTTTTGCAATGGGAGTTTTGAGATCATGGCTGATCAGACTGACAAAGTTGTTTTTCAGTTGCTCCAATTCTTCCAAAGATTTTTGCTGCTGCTGTAAGCGGAAGTTCAAGCGTTCATTACGATTGGCTTGGTATCCGATAAAGATTACCCAGGTCGCCAAAAGCAAAATGGCCGGCGAGTAAGCGGGGAGCCAAATATAGAAAGTATCAAAAATCCAGGCCGAGATCGCCGCAATCGAAAGTCCCAGCCACAGCATAAATACCAGGGCTACGGATTGGGGATACTGAGTGATTAATGAAACCGCGATCAGGGTCAGTGCTAAAAAGAGCAAAGCATAAATGCCAAAATGCCATTGGCGAATCCATTTGTCGCCGAGCAAGTCGTCGGTGATATGGGCCAGGGTTTCGGCGCGCGACAGAGCCCCCACCGGGGTCAGATACTGGGGTCCTGAATTGGTCTCTGCTCCGATTAAAATAATTTTGTTAGTAAAGGCATTTGCTGGAATCTCCTCATTGAGAACTTCAGCCAGACTGTACTGAGTGAAGATTCGGCCAGAACCACGATAATTGATGGTGATGCCAGTGCGCGAAGCAGGGAATTTTTTATGGGCAATTTTCTCCACCAAGTGAGGTAGCACATCGCTTTGTTCAAAGATGTGGCGAATCACTCCGTCTTCGTCGCGGCGAAGATCATTGCTGGCAATATTTCCGTGAGTGTCGTTGGTGAACAAAGGTTCGTAGAGACGTTCAAAGTTATTTGTACTTGTTGACCAAGTGATGCGGGGATCTTTAAAGATTTTTTCTTCAGCGCGGCTGAGGTTAACGTCTCCGACATTGATGCCGAAGTAAAGGGTCACGCCAATAGACTGGGGATTTTGCACCAGAATTTTTTTAAGCAGTGAGAGCCAAATCTCTTTGTTCCAAAAAAAGCTATCCGTGATGTCAGTCAGTTCGTTGACGTTCGCCATTGAGTTCGTGCGTTTCTCGTAGATCGAGGTAAAGTCGGATTGCTTGATGGTGATCAAAACAATTTGTGGGGAAATAAATTGATCCCCCCGCAGTTGAAAGCGCTGGTCATAGGAGTTTCCTTCATCACTGGATAAGGCCATGATTCCGATCACCCAGCAGAGGAGGGTGAGAAGCCAAAATCCACGCCGCCGAAAAACCATTCGAAAAACCCATTTCATAAGGGTTGCAATTTTGTTAAAAATAAGAGCTGAATTCACGCAATGCAGCGTAACAAATTTTGTGAAAAATTCAAGAATTAAAGGAGCTTATAGAGTATTATCCTCGTATGCAGAATTTTCAGGGTGTAGAGGAACTCCCCCAGGAGTGGAGAGCCTCCGTAGTGAGCATTGGGAACTTTGATGGCGTCCATCTCGGTCATCAAAAACTATTACGTCTAGCGGTCCAAGAGGGAAAAACACTTGGGGTGCCGATTGTGGTCTTTACTTTTTACCCACATCCGGTGACGGTCTTATACCCGGAGCGGAAAATTCAACGTCTTTTTGACTCCCGCGATCAGCGCGAGCAACTGAACCGTCTCGGGATCACCCATTTGATTGAACAGGAGTTCACCCACAATTTTGCCCAGCTCTCGGCCGCTGATTTTGTGCAGTTTTATCTGATCGATAAACTCAAAGTAAAAACCTTGGTGGTGGGCTATGATTTTTCTTTTGGTTCGCATCGCCAAGGGGATATTCCCTATTTGCAAAAAATCTGTCAGCAGAAAAATATTAAACTGGTAGTGGTTTCGGCACATGAGGAAGATGGCGTCATTGTCTCCTCTTCAAAGATTCGTGCCGAGCTCAAACTGGGGGATTTAAAAAAAGTGTACAGCTTCCTGGGGCGTAATTACTATCTGCGTGGCATCGTTCATCATGGGGATGCGCGGGGGCGCACTCTTGGAGTGCCGACCGCGAACATGAGCCCGACCGTGGATTTTGTGCCTCGTCGCGGAGTTTACATTACGCAAACTCATTATCAGAATAAAACGTATTCCTCGATTACCAACATTGGATTTAATCCCACTTTTCACGGCGAGAGTCATCCTCTGATTAAAACCGAGACCCATCTTTTTGATTTTAATGAAGACATTTATGGGCAAGAGATTCAAGTGGATCTTTTGCAATATCTGAGAGATGAAAAAAAATTCTCCGGCGTTCAGGAACTGTTAGCGCAGATTCATGCCGACATTCAGCAGGCGAAGGACTTCTTCCATGGTCGATGTTAATGCGAATCCGGTGAGCGGTAAAATTTTCGAATTCGCAGAGACTCTGTCTTTGGCCGGTCTGCATATGAATCACTATTTTAAAAATCGCAATTGGCGGGCAGAATGCCTTTCACTGCCAGGACGCGAGTTGAAAGATCTAAAAGCATGGCTGCCCTACGTGCAGGAAGGGGCTTTGTTGTTAAAAATGCCCCTAGAGAATTCTGCAGAGTTTCTCGCACATTTTCCTCAGCTTCCGACAGCGGTGAGTTGGCTCGAGGCCGCGGATTCTTTAGTCCTAGAAAATGGTCAGTGGTGGCCGCGTTTGTACTTATGCGACACTCTTCGTACGCTGGTTATACATCGTTTTCGGGATTTGGATATTAGCCTGAATTCCTATGTGATCGGCGCAAATAAAACCGGACGGGCGGTGGCGGCCGCTTTAGCTGAGTTGGGCTTTTCCCATGTGAGTCTCGTGGATGAGGACGCGGAGAAGTTGGACACAGAGATAAAACTTCTTCGGCGCTATTTGTTTGGGGTGCAAATTGAAGGTATTTTGGCTCAAACTCTGACGATTCAAGAAAAACCGGGATCCATGATGGTGAACACTTTGCGGATGCAGAGTCACGATTCGATTCTTGGAGACCTCTCTTATTTTAATTTTATGAAAGCTGGGGGTGTGGTTATCGATATTTCCGAATGCACTCCTCACAATCAGCTCTTAGAAGAAGCCGAACGAGCGAACTTAAAAATTCTCTCTGGCCTGGCGGTTCAAGCTCAATATGATGTGGATATGCTGGTAAGGCTTTTTCCTCATCAATATATCACTTATGAAGATTATTTCGAGAGCTTCGGGGAAGCTCTGCCTTCTTTAACAGTTTCACCTTGAGCTTTACTTTGAGCTTCTCTTTAATTTTGCCCTTGAAAACCCTTCTTCCGTCTAGTTACAAAAAATGTCACCCCAAGCTAGAATAGCAATATGTCGGTACTTAAAATTGGCGAAATTCTGGTTAAACAGGGACTGCTGCGGCCTGATCAATTAAATCAGGCTCACGAAGAACAAAAAAAATCAGGCGGGGCCCGTCTGAGTCAAATTATTATAGGCCTCGGATTTCTTAAAGATAATCAAATTCTGCGCGCAATGGAAAAGTACTATCAGGTTCCAGGAGTAGAGGTAAATACTTTTGAAATCGATGCCAGTGTCGTGAGCTTGGTCCCACGGGAAGTTTGCGACAAGTACACTTTGATTCCTCTTCAAAAAGCCGGAACTACATTGGTGATCGCTTTTTCTGATCCCAGCAATATCATCGTTAAAGAGGATTTGCGTTTCATCACTCGTTGCCGGATTCAAGCCGTCGTCGGTACTGAAGTCGCCATCGCTTCGGCGATTGATAAAAATTACGGCGGCTTAATCAGTTCTAAAACGCTCAATTCCATGAGCCAGGAATCTCAAGATGAAGAATTTGGGGCTTTGGTCGGGGCAAATGTTGAGATCATTGATGAAAGCGGCAGTGGTGGTGAAGATGCGCCGATTATTAAATTTGTAAACGCTATATTATCTGATGCGATTAAACGCCGTGTTTCTGATATCCATTTTGAACCCTATGAAAAACGGTATCGCGTGCGCTTTCGAATTGACGGTGGCTTGATCGAAGCAACGGCTCCACCTTCGGGTTCAGCGGCGGCGATTTCCTCACGGATTAAAATCATGTCTAAGTTGGACATTGCCGAGAAACGCCGTCCACAGGATGGACGTTTGAAAGTCCGTACTTCCAAAGGAAAGGAAATGGATTTTCGCGTGAGTGTCCTGCCGACTCTCTTTGGTGAGAAAGTGGTCCTTCGCCTTTTAGATAAATCGAATCTGCAATTGGATATGACCAAATTGGGATTTGAAGAAGATGACTTGAAACTTTTTAAGCAAATCATCAATGCTCCGCAAGGGATGGTTTTAATCACCGGCCCAACGGGTTCCGGTAAAACCACCACTATTTACTCGGCACTTTATGAATTGAATAAATTCGACGTGAACATCTGCACGGCGGAAGATCCGGTGGAATTTAACTTAGAAGGCATCAATCAGGTGCAGATGAATGCGGATATTAATCTGACCTTCTCTCAGGCGTTGAAGTCTTTTCTTCGTCAAGATCCTGATATTGTGATGGTGGGGGAGATCCGGGATCTGGAAACGGCGGAGATCGCCTTTAAAGCAGCCTCAACAGGTCATTTGGTGGTCAGTACTCTGCATACCAATGATGCCCCCGCGACCATTGTTCGTCTGACCGAGATGGGAGTGGCTCCCTACATTATCACTGCGACAGTGAATCTTATCGTTGCTCAGCGCCTCGTCGGAAAAATCTGTGAAAACTGTAAGATTCCGATTGAAGTTCCCGCGCAGACCTTAATAAATCTGGGGATTCACCCGGATGAGGTTCCCGAATACAAACTGTTCAAGGGGCGTGGCTGTGCGACTTGCAATGGTTCAGGAATTAAGGGCCGTGCCGCAATCTATGAGTTGATGGCAATGACGGAAAAAGTCAAAGAGGCCATTTTAAAGGGTGCTTCCGCAGGCCAATTGCGTTTTCTCGCGCGCGAGCAGGGGATGCGGACTCTGCGCAGGAGTGCTTTGATTAAACTAAAACGCGGAATCACGACAATCGAAGAAGTGCTTAATTCATCTGTGAAGGACATATAGATGCCCAGCTCAAACTATTTTTCTGAAGCAAGAAAAAGAAAGTCCCAGGAGATCCTCTTGGTTTTAGGAAGCGAAGCTAAATGTCGCGTTCAGCAAAGCTGGGTGAGTTTAAATTCATCTCCCGTACTTTTGAGTGAGTGGAATCAAGTGTTGAAATCCGTCTTGAAGAATGAGCAATTGCAACGTCTTGAACGTGAAGGCGCTTTGCAGGGGTGCGCCCAGATGTCGGATGGCTCTCGCATCTCTTATAATATTTTTCAAAGTCATGATTGTTTTAAAGCTCATTTTTGTTTTGAACCCTTGAATGTTTTTGAAACAGAACTCAGTCTCCCTACTGTGTTCCTGGAAACAGTGAGCCGTTGCCAAGGTTTGATTCTTCTGGCAGGCCCGGTGCATCCTTATAAAACCAGCACTTTGGCGCAGACTCTTTATCGCTTGAATAAAGACCGGGCGTTTCATGGAGCGATCTTTTCCAGACAAGTTTTCCCAGGAATCCCTGAGGAGAAAGCCAGTTTTGTCTATCAAAGCACTTCTGTCACCGCTGCCGCCGAAAGCGGTTTTTTCTCCGGGGCGGATGTGGTGGTTCTCCATGAAACAATGACCGCTCAGTCATTGGCTCATGCGATGGATCTGTGTGATGAGGGCAAAATGGTGGTGATGACAATCGCTTCGCATTCTTTGATGAGTGCTTTCCATAAATGTCTGGAACTGCTTTCTGAAAAATCCAATCCCCATTCCCTCTGGCGATTTGCGGATCATTTAAGGATGGCAATTTCTCAACATCCGGTGGTTTCCTTATCAGAGGACACCATATTGGGTTTTGAAATGCTGCTGAATACTCCACAGATGAAAACTTGGTTGGGGCAAGGACAGTTGGCGTCCTTGGAAGGTCTTCTACAATCCCATCAAGAGAACAGCGGAGTACTCAGTTTGAATCAGTCATTATTGCAGCTTTTGATTCGTCGTCGCATTGATATGAAACAAGCTTTTCTAGTGACTCAAGATCCAGATAGTTTGGACCAACTTCTTAAAAAGGTAGGCATCTAATATGGCTCGTTTTTCTTACAGCGCCAAAAATACGGCTGGGCAAACAGTTCAAGGGGAAATTGAAACTTCCAATGAGAACGAAGCTCGAGTGCGCTTGCGTGCACAGCAATTGACGCCTTTACGCTTGGTGCGAAGCAGTGGGGGGTCTCGAACGTCAGCTAAAAAAAGCATCGGTGGCTTCTTTGCTCCTAAAGTCAAAAGTAAAGATCTTCAAATCTTTACCCGCCAGTTCTCTACGCTGATCAATGCCGGTATTCCGGTGGTGGATGCCCTGAAAATTCTTTCAGAGGGTTTGCGCCCGGGCCTTCTTCGCGAGACTGCCGCTAAAGTAAAATCTTCCATTGAAAACGGCAAACGTTTGGCGGACTCCATGATGGCTACTTCTGGAGTTTTTGACAAACTTTATGTGAACATGATTCAAGCGGGCGAGGAGGCCGGTATCTTAGACGCGATCTTAAATCGGCTTGCGGTCTATATGGAAAAATCCGAGAAGATCAAAGGTCAAGTTAAGGGCGCGATGGTTTATCCTGGGGTTATCTTGATCGTGGCCGTTCTGGTCATCTCGGGAATTCTGGTTTTCATCATTCCTAAATTTAATGAGTTCTATAGTTCTGCGGGAAAAGCGCCTCCCGCTTTGACGCAAATGGTGGTGGCACTGAGTAATACACTGGTTCACAAGTGGTATTTATTTATCGGTGGAGCTATCGCGATTCCTTATGGAATTATATCTTATTTGGATACCGCTGATGGTAAGAAAACCTTCGACCGATTTGTTTTGAAAGTCCCGGTTGTGGGTGAAGTGGCGTTGAAATCCGCCATCGCTCGGCTGAGTCGGACTTTGTCCACTTTGCTTTCTTCTGGCGTGGGTTTGATTGATGCGATTGAAATCGCGGCTCGAACCTCGGGCAATAACGTTATTGAAGGAGTTTTGATTAAGAGCAAGGAATCCGTGATTCAAGGTCGGAGTTTTTCAGCACCCCTTTCTAAAGAAAAAGTAATTCCCGAAATGGTGGTGCAAATGATCGCCATCGGAGAGCAGTCCGGCACCATGGACGTGATGTTGGGTAAGATCGCTGACTTTTATGAGGATGAAGTGGAGACCTCAGTCAAGGCCATGACTTCTTTGATCGAGCCTATGATGATGGTTTTCTTGGGGGGCATTATCGCTATTTTGGTTATCGCTATGTATCTACCAATCTTTAGTATGGGTGATATCGTTGGTGGAGGATAGTGCTTCATGAGCACAGCCATGGGCTCATTTAAAGCTGATAATCAAAATCAAAAGCTGATCATCGCATTTTCGCGGGTCAGCCTTTATTTGCTTATTTTATTGGTAAGTCAGACTGCGTTTTTTCTACAAAAAAGTTTTATTAATTGGCCTTTATTAGCCCCCTTTTACATGGCGATTTGCATCGCTCTTTCTTTTCATGGGCTTTATGTTCACTTTATGGAGTGGATGGCGGAAAAACATGTTCTGCTTTTGGTTAGCTTCATTCTGGATTCACTGCTGTTGTCCTTATTAATCACCTTCAGTGGTTTAAATCAGTCGCTTTTTTTATTTTTGCATTTGGTGAATATTTTGCTCGCAGGCTTGGTTCTTCAATCTCGAGGAGCCTTAACCATCGCACTTTTTAGCAGTATTTTTTTTACGCTCGCAAGTTTTTTTGGTCCCGAAATGAAGGCAATGAATTATATTTTTCTTTTAGCTCTGAATAATATCGCTTTCTTTTCCGTCGCGGGCCTGTCGGGCTATTTGAGCGAGCAACTGCAGTTCATGGGCGTGGAACTCACAAAAACGGGTTTAACCCTGCGTGAAATTCAGGAACTCAATAAGTCCATTGTCAGCCATATGCCTTCGGGCTTGCTCACTTTCACTCAGGCGGGCACCATTCTTCAGGACAACCTTTCAGCCCAAAGTATTTTTGGCGGGAAAACCCTTCGGGATCTAAATATTTTTGGATTTTTTCCGGATTTATTAAAAGATACAACCCAGAAGAGAGACTATCATTGGAGGAATCCTGAGGAAGCGAAGATCCTGCAAGTGAGCGTCTCCTCTGTATTCAGCCCCGTGGTCGAAGGGGAATTGTATATCGCACAGATTGAAGATATGACCCGGGTCAAACAGTTGGAGTATTCGCTCCGTCAGAATGAAAAGATGGCTGCTGTCGGGGGCTTAGCGGCGGGGATTGCTCATGAGATTCGCAATCCACTTGCAAGTATCAGTGGTAGTATTGAACTTTTAAGTCAAACGACCGCTAATGATGATGATCGCAAGCTTATGAAGATCATTCTTCGTGAAATTAATCGTCTTAATAATCTCATCACGGAGTTTTTGGAGTATTCGAGCCCCGAGAAACCGCCGACGACCCCCGTGGATCTGGTGAGCCTCATTAAAGAGGTCATGGAAGGGTTAAAATTTGACGGTAAACTCCGTCAAGACGTGACGGCAGAGGTCGACCTTCCAGAAACAGCCTTAATCTTGGGTCGTCGGGATAAGTTGAAGCAGGCCTTTTTAAATATTGTGATTAATGCTTATCAGTCGATGGAGAAGACTTCCATTGCTAGGTTTGAAGTGACTCTTCGCTATGAAATGCAAAGTGAAAAGCAAAGTTGGAAAGTCACGTTCAAAGATACAGGGTGTGGCATGAATGAGTCCACACGTCGACGTATGTTTGAACCGTTCCACACCACGAAGAGCAAAGGGACAGGCCTTGGACTGGCTGTCACTCATAAAGTTCTCGAAGGACATGGCGCACAGATCTTTGTCGAGAGCGAGCCGGAGGTCGGGACCAGTTTCGTCCTGATTTTCGCTGCTGTTAGTGTTTAGGTTGAATAAAAGATTTTGAATTTCTCGCTGTGACAAGCGAGAATAAATTTATTAGGAGTATTCATGAAATCCCGTATTTTGGTTGTAGACGATGAAGAGTCCATTCGCGAATTCCTCGAAATCATGCTCAAAAAAGAAGGTTATGAAATAACCCTCGCTGAAGATGGCCAGAAAGCCAAAGATCTTCTAGCTAAGAAAAGTTTTGATATGATCATCTCAGATCTGCAGATGCCACATGTGACGGGAATTGAGCTTCTGAAACATGTTAAAGAAACCGCACCAGAAATAGTTTTCATGATGATCACGGCTTTCGGCACTACCGAAACAGCAGTGGAAGCCATGAAAATGGGCGCCTATGACTATATCACTAAGCCGTTTAAGATTGATGAAGTGCGCTTGAATATTCAAAACGCCCTCCGCTCTCGAAACCTGGAAGTTGAAAATAGATCTCTTAAAAAAGAGCTGGTTAAAGAATACAGTTTTCAAAGTATGGTGGGAAACTCCGCTCCAATGCATGCGATTTTTGACATGATAACGCGTGTTTCGCAAACTCCGACAAATGTGCTTGTCACCGGCGAATCTGGAACGGGTAAGGAAGTGGTCGCCAAGGGTATCCACTACAATGGACCTTTGAAAGACAAGCCCTTTGTCACGATCAACTGTGGTGCCATTCCAGAGAACTTGATGGAATCCGAAATGTTCGGTCATAAGAAGGGTTCCTTTACAGGTGCCGTTGTTGATAAGGCGGGCCTTTTTGAGGTGGCGAACACAGGAACTTTATTTCTGGATGAAGTGGGTGAATTGCCCCTTTCAATTCAAGTAAAACTTCTGCGGGCGATTCAAGAGCGTGTCATCCGGCGGGTGGGTGCCACGGATGATATGAAAATAGAAGTGCGCATCATCGCGGCGACCAACAGAAATCTGGAAGAGATGGTTCAAAAGGGAACTTTCCGCCAGGACTTGTTCTATCGCTTGAATGTCATCAATATCAAAACTCCAAGCCTTCGTGAAAGACGGGATGATATTCCGCTCTTGGCTAACCATTTTTTGAAGAAGTACAACGAACGCCTCAATAAAAACATTGGCGGGATTTCTACGGAAGCGATGGAGATCCTTAAAAAATATGATTACCCGGGAAATGTGCGTGAATTGGAAAATCTTATAGAGCGCACGGTCGCCCTTGAGGGCGGCGCCATGATCTTACCAGAGAGTCTTCCGCCCATGGTTAACACCACTTCAGGCCGCAAGATGGCCTCTTCCAATGAAATCGAAATTGGTGAGGACGGCGTGGATCTTGATAAAGTCATGGGGCAAATCGAGAAAGAATTGTTGATCAAAGCGATCCACTCCGGCGGCGGCGTAAAAAAACGTGCCGCGAAACTCCTGCATATTTCTTTCCGCTCTATGCGCTATCGTATCGAGAAATACAATCTTGGTATTGTTGGCGATGACGAGTTGTCGGACGAAGAATAAGCGGTCCTTTTGCGTTCTCAGTTCTGTAAAGTGGCGGTCGCTTGGCTAAGTGGTTTAGGGGCGGCTGCTTCTTTTTTCGCATTAATAAAGCGGTAAGTGTATTCAATATGTGAATTTTTGGTTTGTGCTTTCATGGCATCGCTAAAATTCCATTCGGCTAATGTTTTAAGCACGCAGTCCTTGATTTCTTTATTTTCCACATCAGTGACTTTCATCTGTGTATTGACCACTTTACCACTAGGATCAACTTCCCAGGCTAGAGTCATCGCTGTTCCTTTAAATTCTTGATTCTTTTTGAACTGTAAAATACAAGCGCGAATATATTGTCCATTAGTGGAAATCTTCTTTAAGATTAAATTTCTCTTTTCATCGACCACTTCGGCTTCCTTCAGACTTATCAAACCCGGAGCCGTGGTTGTGATTTCTGTTTTAACAGTTGTGTCTGTATTTTTAAGTTTCTCTATATTTTCCGCGAGTTGTTTTTCTTTAAAAACCTTATCCAACTCATCTTCATCAAGCGTAATGTTGAGAGATTGGAAGAACTGATGATCGGTATTAAGATACGCTTTTTCTTCCTGCGCCTTTTTTTCCTCAAGTTCCTTGGCTTTCATTTCCGCCAATTGTTCCTCTGCCGGCGTCTTATCAGAAGCGTCTGCTTCGACCACTTGTTTCGGTTTAAGATCTTGATAACTTAACGGAGATTTTTCCTCATATTGACTTTTGAGTTCGTTGAGACTCTGAGCTTTGGCTGTAGCTAAGAAAAAAAGAGCCGACCCGAGAAAAGCGAAAATGATTTTCATATCTCCCCCTCAAAAAAACAATCCAACTTCAGTTTAACATGGCGAGTTTTTGAATTGCTAGAGGACAAAACGAAAAAATGCTGTCTATGATTTGATCACAGGCCAAAAAAAGACCAGGAGTTTGACAGCGGCGTTTCCAGAATTTATTTCCTTCTTGCCTGTTCATAAAGGGGCATTACTTTCGGCAATAAGGATTCGATATGTTGAAGGCGAGTGGAGTCCGTCGGATGTGTACTCAGCATTTCTGGGGGCTTAGATCCTCCTTGAGACGCCATTTTATTCCACAAGCTCAAGGCTTCGTGGGGGTCATAGCCCGCTCGTGCCATCAATTCCACTCCCATGGTATCGGCTTCGGACTCTTGAGTACGATTGTGAGGCAACGAAATGAAAAGAGTGGTAAAGGCCGATACTCCTACAGAGGCCACGCCTGCGTATTTTGGATCTATGACCCCAGTGGCGACCAGAACGGCGAGGCCACCCTGGGCAATTCCTTGTTGTAGCATTTGCTCCGAGATGCGTTCGCGGCCATGTTCGCGCAGAGCATGGGAGATCTCATGGCCCATGATCGCGGCGATTTCTCCGTCCGTAAGTTGCAATTTCTCGATGAGGCCGCTGTAAAAAATAATTTTACCACCCGGCATGCAGTAGGCATTGAGTTCAGGACTGGTAATCACATGAGATTCCCAAGGCCATGAAAGAGCGTCTTTTCTAAAAATGGGTGTCAAGGGAATGAGACGTCTGGCGATGGCGGCAACTCTCTGGTATTGAGCGGGATTCTTATCAAGAAGGCCTTTCTTTTGAGCCTCTTGTTTGGTCTGCGCATAACTTTTTTCAGACTCCGCAAGAATCTGCTCTGAAGAGACTCCAGAAAGATATTGTTTACGGTTGATGCCCACCGCGCCTTCTTGAGTGGTGGTGGCGCAGGACAGAGTAATAAAGCTTGCGGTTAAAATAAAAAGTAGAGTTGTTTTCATAAACGTATTTTTATCTCCGAATATTTTATCTTTCAAGGGCTGTTTTATCCACGTGTTCAAAGGCCTCTTTAACTACTTCTTTGCGGTGACTTTGCCGCTGAAAGCGGTCTAAGAGAGAGTAAGTGATAGGCACGATATAAAGCGTTAAAAGCGTGGAAACAAAAACCCCGCCAATCAGAGTCAAGGCCATAGGGCGGAACGTTTCAGAGCCAGCGCCTGTTCCTAAGGCGGAGGGAATGGCCGCAGCGATAGTGGCAAAAGAAGTCATAATGATCGGCCTTAGGCGAATAGGTCCTGCGACTAAAAGAGCCTCGGCCGCATTCTTTTTTTCGCGATCACGTACCTTTTTGGTAAAATCAATCAGCAGTATGGAATTTTTCTTAACGATCCCCATGAGCAACAGTAAACCAATCATGGAATACATATTGAGAGTGTTATTGGTGAGAAAGAGTGCGAAAAAAGCACCGCTGAAACTAAAAGGCAGAGCCATAAGTACTGCAAATGGATCCAAGAAAGAATTGAATTGGCTGGCCAGAACGATATAAGCTACAAACAGTCCCAGAGCAAAAGCCAAAATGAGACTTTGGAAAGATTCTTGAAAGGCTTTGGCGGCTCCTGATTGCTCGATAAAGTAAGTCGGGGGAAGTTCCTTTGACTTTTTTTTGATGAAATCCAAAGCCGCCTGTTGCGAGGCTCCCGGAACCAAATTCGCATAAAGCGTGATGGACCTCTGACGGTTGGCGCGGGAGATCTGTTGCAAACTCAACTTTTGTTGTATCTTACTGACTTGAGAAATCGGAATGAGATTGTTTCTGGCGTTGCCAATAAGCAGTTGCGAGAGTTCTTTTCGAGGGTCAGGAACTTTCTCTAACTGAACATAGATATCATAGCGATGACCGTTCTTAGTGTACTGGCCATTTTTCACTCCGCCAATGAGGGCATTCACTGTATTTCCGAGGGCATCCATGCTGACTCCACGAAAAGCGGCCCGGGTGCGATCAGGCAGGATCTGAATTTCAGGCATCCCTTCACGATAGTCTGAGTCGACATCCACCATAAGACCCGAATCACGCATGGATTTTTTCATGGACTCATCAAGTTCAGCCAACTTATCCCAATCCGGTCCCTGCAAAGCAAATTCAATCGGATAGCCTCGACCGGTGGAAAATCCTCGAGAAGATAAATCCAGCATAAAGGTTTTCAAATCTTGTATCTGGGCCAGCTCTTTGCGGGCCACGGCCATAAATTGTTGTTGCGAAAGACTTCTTTGGTCTTTATCTTTCATCGTTACAAACATCATTCCGGTATTGGTATCACTACCGCCACCTGTGCCTAAGCCACCGACGGCGACATAGACATGGGCAATCTCTGGCCTTTGCCGCAGCCATTGCTCCACGGCCTGGGCCTTGGAGTTCGTAAAGGCCAACGAAGAGCCAATGGGAGTCATGAGGCGGAGGATAAATAAGCTTTGATCCTGGACCGGTGTCAGTTCCTTATTGAGAAATCCTACAAGATAAAAAGAGGCGACGACAAAAAGCAAAGAGGTTAATAAGATTTTCCATCGATGATTCAGCGTCACCACCAGGCTTTTTCCATAGAAAATTTTTCCCTGCTCCATGAGTTTTTCAAAACTTCGGCCCAGGAGTGTTTTGCGCTCTCCCGTATGGACGAAGCTCGAACAACGCATCGGAGTAATAGTTAAAGATTCTAAAAGAGATATTAGAACCGCCAGGGAAATGGTCACTCCGTATTGGAGAAAAAATTTTCCAATGACCCCTTTCATGAAAACGACTGGCAAAAAAATGGCGATGATGGCGGCGGTGGCGGCAATGGCGGCGAAGGTGATTTCTCGCGCGCCAATGATGGCGGACTCAATTTTGTCCAAACCTTTTTCATTGTAACGAAAGATATTCTCTAACACCATGATCGCATCATCCACCACGATCCCAATAGCGAGAGTCAGACCTAAAAGGGTAAAAGTATTTAAAGTAAAGTTCAAAAAATAGAGCCCTATGAAGGCGCCCATGATCGAAGTCGGAATAGCGAGGAGGATATTTAATGTCGCTGTCCAACTTCCTAAGAAAATCCAACAGACGAAAG
>DATBTE010000011.1:0-20838 GCA_036559425.1 Pseudobdellovibrionaceae bacterium
AACTGGCGGGCCACTTCCTTCAGATATTCAAATCGTCCGGAAGCTCCAGCATGGCCGGATTCCATATCTGTTTCCAAAAGTAAGACATGGTTATCCGTTTTCAATTCGCGGAGTTTTGCACACCATTTCGCTGGCTCCCAATAGGTCACTCGGGGATCATTCAATCCGGCTTTAATGTAAATATTTGGATAATTTTGCGCCTTCACATTGTCGTAAGGTGAATAGCTTTTAATATATTCATAGTACTCCTGCGAGACTTCTGGATTTCCCCATTCTTGATATTCCATCTGGGTGAGTGGAAGACTCGAGTCCAACATTGTATTTAACACATCCACAAAAGGGACAATCGCCAAGGCTGTATTGAAGAGGTCAGGGCGCAAATTGATCACTGCTCCCATGAGCATCCCGCCGGCGCTGCCGCCCATTATCGAGAGAGTTTTGGGTTCAGCATAGTTATGTTTAATGAGGTGTTCCGCACAAGCGATGAAGTCATAAAAAGTATTTTTCTTTTTCAAGAACTTACCTTCTTCGTACCATTGGCGACCCATGTCGCTACCGCCACGGATATGAGCGATGGCATAGATATAGCCGCGGTCAAGCAAGCTAATCCGAGCTAAATTGAAGGCCGTTGGCATGCTTATTCCGTAGGAACCATAAGCATAAAGTAAGGTGGGTTGGGGACCTTGTTTGCGAAGATTTTTTTTATACACCAAAGAAACCGGTACTTTGATCCCATCATGGGAAATCGCCCAAATTCTTTCTGAAAAATACTCTTCAGGATTATAACCTGAGGGGATCTTCTGAATCTTACGCACGATTTTTTCTTGAGTCTTGATATTGAGATCGTAAGTCTGATTCGGCTGGGTTAAAGAGTTGTAATTCAATCTCACCCAGTCCGTAGCAAATTCGTAGTTCGCACCGAAGCTGACTTGATAGATAGGATCCGGAAACTGAATGGGTTCCATCTGAAAAGTGTCATAGTCGAACTTGTAAAGAGTCTGTAAAGCCTGTTCTGTAGCGGCCACCAGCATAAAATCTTTAAACGCGGAAAGCGATTTCAAGGTTCTTTCCGGTGTTGCCACAATCAAAGTCTCCCAATTTTCTTTGGAAGTCTTATTAAGAGGCGTTCGGCAGAGCTTAAAAGTCTGGGCTTCTTTATTAGTCAGGATATAAAAATAATCACCCCGATGGGTGATGTCGTACTGGACATTTTGTTCCAAGGCAGAAAATAACTGAAGTTTGGCTTTGGGGTCCTCAGCGTCGATATAATAATATTCAGTGGTCGCATGGCTATGACGATGGAGGAGTATAAAAGTTTCGCTCTCAGAAATTTCACAGGAAATAAAATATTGGTTATCTCCTTCTTCGAAGAGAACCTCATCTTGGGTAATCAAAGTGCCCAAAGTATGGCGCCATAACTTGTTGGGTCTTTGATTTTCATCTTGGGTCACATAGTAGAAAGTTTTATTATCTTTAGCCCAAGCGCCGCTGTGGTAAGCTTGAACGATAATTTCCGGAAAAAGTTTCCCCGTGTTTAAGTTCTTGAAGTAAAGAGTATAGACCTCTGCACCGTTAGTATCAGAGGCATAGGCCAGAACATCGTGACGAGGACTGATTTCGTAGATTCCCAAAGAAAAACTCTTTTGTCCTTTAGCAAGTTCATTGCAGTCCAGGAGGACTTCCTCAGGACCATCAGGGGATCCCTTGCGGCGACAGTAAAAAGCCTGCTCTTTGTCTCCTTCCATTCGCGTGTAATAATAGTAGTCTTCATTTTTTGCGGGTGGAGTCGAGTCGTCTTTAACAACGCGGGCTTTCATCTCCTCAAAGAGATTTTGTTCAATTCCCTTATAGCTTTCAAAGAATTCTTCCGTATGAAAATTTTCGGCTTCTAAGTAAGGTTTTGTTTCGGGATGTTGAACCTCTTTAAGCCAAAAGTAGGAGTCTGTTCTTTCATCGCCATGATGGTTGAAAGTTTGAGGATATTTGGAAGGAGTGGGGGCTTTACGATGAGAAATTATTTTCATAGACTTGCAAACATCCTCCTTGAACGGGTTTTAATCAAGAAAATATCCTTAAAAAACAAAAACTATGTGGGCTTCCTGCTGTATAAAGACACGGAGGAAATCAAAAACAATAAGAGGCTTAAAATTGTGGAAACAGATTGGCCGAGAATCTGATCTCCACGAAAATCGTCTCGGAAACTTTCCATCATGAGCCGCCCTAGGGAATGGAGAGCCAGCCATAAAACAAATATATCTCCAGAACGGTTTAGAAATCGCGGTCGTTTTGAAAGAGGTACTTTCTCAATTCCTAAAAGAAGCGAAATTATGCCGACTTCCAAAAAAAAGGCGTAGAGTTGTGCGGGGTGACGTCCATTCATTGCCCAGGGGTATTCGCAAGTTTTTCCATAGCAACATCCCGCTAAAAAACATCCTATTCGACCGAAACCGTAAGCGAAGGCCAGGACTGGGGCGAAGGCGTCAAAATAGTGCGATTTCTTATCTGTTTGAAGCCACTTCAAATAGACTAAAGTTGTTACGAAAGCGAGAACCAGTCCGCCGTAAAAGACAAAGCCCCCTTGCCAAAGATAAAAAACTCTTAGGGGATGTTCCTGGTAATAAGAGAAGTTTTCATAGAGAATATGCATAAACCGAGCCCCAACCAAAGAAGAACCCATGAGTAAAAGGCTAAGATCTAAAATATTTTTTTTCGGTAAATGATAAAGATCTCCGCGGCGAATTATCCAAAATAGACTGAGAGATATTACCAAGCTTATATTAAGAAAGAAGCTTGGAATTTCTAGACCTTCGGCCAAGCGAATAATAGGATACACTGAAACTCCTTGATGGACCTTGGACTTAATTTTCAGACAATTCTAAATTTATTCAAGTGCTAACTGGTCAACAAAGAAATGAAAATTTATAATAGTTTACATGAGATTACATCCCGTAGAAGTCGCGCAGGAGCTTAAGACCTTTTCTTTTTTTAAGTCTTTTGCTGAAGATCTTCTTTTGCAAGTATCAACGATGATGGTGGCTAAGTCGTTTAAAAAAGGTGAATTTATACTTCGCCAAGGCCAACCCAATCACTCGCTTTTTTTTCTTCGTACGGGAACCGTGGAAATTATTCTATCAGGCGAAGTTGTCGCTGAACTGAGCCGGATTGGTGAAGTCTTCGGAGAAATGAGTGTTATTAGTGAAAATCCGGCCACGACTTCGGTGCGGGCCGTTGCGGATGTGGAATGTTTCACTGTAAAGGCCGCTGACTTTGAGCACGTTCATCCAAAAGAGAAAGACCATTTCTATGCTCTCCTTTACCGCCTCTACTCTTCTATCCTGGTGGAACGTTTAATTAAAACCAACGAAAAGGCCCGGTTGTTTGAGATTGCCAATCGTGAATTGCAGCGGGTTCAAGCGGATTTGCAGGCGGTGGGCGATAAAAAAGTCCTGCTTGTTGAATCAGATAAAAAACAACAGGTTATTGCGCGTATGGCGGTAGGGGGAACGGGAGTTCGGCTTGATATCGCTAATAATAAAGATGAAGCGGAAGGCTTTATAGGCGAAAAAAAATACGATGCAATTCTTTGTGAAGAAGCTTTTTTAGATATTTTAGTTCAGGCTCATAAGAATAAAATCAGCCCGCACTTAGTCTTGCTAACGAATCCTGATGTCACCGCTAATATTCAAACTATAAAAGGCCTTCCTTTTGTAGATAATATTATGTCGCGCGATCCAGAGGATCGTAGTTTCACAGTAAGGAGTCTGCTGACGACTTTAACCAAAGTTCTAAATAGGAATATATTCGGAATTGAAAAATATCTTTCCTGGGGTGCGGATATCCACGTAAAGGTCGTAAAAACCAGTCGTGAAAGAGCCGCGCTGAAGGATGAAATGATTGCTCACTTTAAACAAAGTGGCATTCGCGCTTCCACCCTGGACCGAGTTTATTCAGTAGCAGAAGAGATTTTAATGAATGCTATTTACGATGCCCCTGCGGATGCAATGGGCCAAGCACTTTTTAACCATCTGCCACGTAAAACAGAAATTAATCTCGAAAAAAATCAAGAATCAACTTTGCGTTATGCTTTCGATGGGACCATGATCGCTTTGTCGGTTGAAGATCCTTTCGGGACCCTGACAAAAGAAACCATTATTGCGTATTTGGAAAGTTGCTATCAAGGAAAAGCCGGATCTTTGAATGCCAACAAAGGCGGTGCGGGTCGGGGCCTGCATCAAATTATCGAGAATTCAGATCTAACTATTTTTAATGTTAAAAAGGGTGTGAAAACTGAAGTCATAAGCTTGTTCAGTTTGGAAATGGGAAGAAAAGAGCACAATCCTTCATTTCATTACTTTTTTGTCTAAAATAAAAATCTAGCGCGGCCTGGGACACCTTGTGCTGGGAATGGGGCAAGTTGTCTCAAGAATTTCATTTATATCACGCAAATTCGTCCGCATGGTAATTACAGCAATGGCTTATATTTTGCACTTCCTTTTGAGGAACTCAATTTTCACTGGGGAAAAATGCCTGAGAGGTGGCTCAGTAATATGGAAAAATTCGTTTCAGCTGTTTGGGCCGTAGATCCCACCGATAGTAATTTGCGTCCTGGAACCGAAGCATTGACTGAAATTCGCCATTTTTTGGGCGGCGGATTTTCGCGAGTTCATCCTGTTTATATTTATTCGGATGAAACCCAAGTTATGCAAAATAGCCAAATACAAAGCCAGGTCCAGGAGTATTTGAAGCCCCTTCATTTGGGAGAGACTGGCGAGATAGAGACCATTTTTACCGCTTCTAGTAAAAGAGCCGATTGGGCTAAAAAGATTTTGCAAATAGCTCACAGTCAAAAAGCACAGCTGATTCTCTTAACTTCCCATGGAAGATCAACCCTAGGGAGTTTTGTGTTAGGCAGTTTTGCTCATGAAATCCTGCGAAAGTCCGATGTGCCGGTACTGTTTATCAGTCCCTCCAGTATTAAGACGGCAAAGACTGAAAAAGTTTTATTTGCCACGGATTTCTCTAAAGAGTCTAAAGCGGCTTTTCAAGATTTTTTACAACTCATAAAAGGCAAAACTTCCGAGGTCATCCTCTTTCACTCTATTAATTTACCTATCCTTTCTATGAGTGTGGCTCAAGGAGGAGGGCTTTCGATGTCTTTACCTGACTCTTATCTTCAAAATCAAAAAGAATGGGCGGACAGCGAAATCCATCATTGGCTTGAAGAGGTGCCTAAGAGCGATATGAAAATTCAATTTCATCCTCTGGTTGAAGACTCTTTAACGTCCCCTGCGGCGGCCATCGAAAAGATTGCCGAAAGAGAAAATGTGGGACTGATCGGTTTAACTTCCCATGCCGGGCCGGTGACTCGACTGATTTTTGGAAGTGTGACCCAAGATCTTCTGTCATCGCAAAAATTCAATCTGTGGGTTTGCGGGCCAGCTCAAACCACAATACGCTGAATTCATACAGCCTCTTCCGGTTTTTTCTGCTTGGCTTCAAAGACCATCATAAGGAGCAACAAACAAACTCCGCAAACGATGGCACTATCCGCGATATTAAACGCAGGCCAGCTGTATTTATTATTGAGGTGAAAATCTAAAAAGTCGATCACGTAGCGAAAACGCAGACGATCGACATAATTTCCAATGGCTCCACCAAAAATCGCGGAAAGAGCTATGATTTGTTTGGTATCGTCGTCTCTTACTCCACGCATAATAGTCAGGATAATGATGAGAGCAATAGGGGGCATTGCTAAAAAGAATATTTCCCGGAACGTCGGGTGAGCTTCCGCTAAGAAACCAAAGGCCGCCCCAAAGTTTCGAACGTAGGTCAGATTGAAGAAGTTAGGGATAACTACAACGGATTCACCGAGATGAAATTGAGTGTGAATATACATTTTCACTAACTGATCCGCAGCGACCAAGAGACCGGTAATAACAGCTAAATACAAATATTTCTTTTTCATGTGAGTGCCTCTACACATTTCGGACAAACCCCTAAAGTCTTAGGTTCGTGACTGATTTCAGTTGAATAAACCCAACAACGCACACATTTTTCGCCAGGGGCTTTCTCAGCCAGGACTTCATAGGAACCCATCATTACCTCCGCTTTAGAGACAATGAAAAATTCACGCAAGTCTTTCAAGCTCTTCAAGTCCTTCAAAAGCTCCCCTTCTGCCTTAATAGTCACCGCCGCTTCCAGGCTAGCTCCAATGACCTTTTGAGCCCGCAGGTTTTCTAAAACTTTCTGCACATCCCCCCGCACTTTCAAGAGACCTACGAATTTCAGGCTCAAAGAAGGATTATTCCACTTCATAGGAGATTCAGGGAAATCGAGTAAGAAAACGCTCTCTGCTTTTGGGCCCTTTACATAGCTGTAAACTTCTTCAGCTAAGAAAGACAAAATAGGAGCCATGATACGCACCAAATAATCCGTGATGGTGTAGATCACCGTCTGGGCCGCGCGGCGAGGAACACCATCTGCCTTCCAGGTGTACAGGCGATCTTTTAGAACATCCAGATAAATGGACGACAAATCTACGGTGAAAAAATTATTGAGCAAGTGATACACTTTGTAGAACTCATAAGAGTCATAAGCTTGGGTCACTTTTTCAGTCAGTTCATAGAGAACATGTAAAGCCCACTGGTCAATTTCCGTGAGATTTTCGTAAGCTATTTTATCTTTGGCTGGATCAAAATCACTGACCGCCCCCAAAAGGAAGCGCATGGTATTGCGGATGCGGCGATAGGTCTCTGTCACTCGATCCAGCTCTTCTTTACCACAGCTCACATCTTTCCCGTAATCTTCGTAAGCTGTCCAAAGGCGAATGATTTCCGCCCCTGATTTTGCAGTGACCTCGTTTGGATCAATGACGTTGCCCAAAGATTTACTTTGTTTACGTCCTTGTGAATCCACCACGAAACCATGGGTCAATAAGGTCTTAAACGGAGCCTGTCCGTTCGTAGCCATCGAGGAAAGCATTGAAGTATTGAACCAACCACGATGTTGATCACTGCCCTCAAGATAGATATCCGCTGGGAAGCCCATGCCTTCACGGCGTTTTTGTACAGCCGCATGGCAGATTCCAGAGTCAAACCATACATCCAAGATGTCACGGCCGTGGCGGAAGCCTGCGGAACCAAACTTAGGATCTTTTTTTGCAGCCTCGGAATTCTTCCACGTATCGCCGACGATCTCATCAGCCGAAACTTGGTAGTAAGCTTCAATGCCGCCTTGCTTTTCAATGATATCAGCGATTTTCATCATGACATTCACATCAGCAAAGGGTTCGCCCGTGGCTTTACAAGCAAGGATAGGGATTGGAACTCCCCAGATGCGTTGACGGCTCACGCACCAATCAGGGCGGTTTTCCATCATAGCTTGAAAACGGGCTCGACCCCATTCAGGGATGAATTGCACTTTTTCAATTTCTTTCAAAGTTCTTTGACGGATTTGAGAGTGCTCAAGATCAATGCCCATGAACCACTGTGGAGTCGTCCGATAAATTAAAGGAGTTTTCGTTCTCCAGCAGTGCGGATAGCTGTGCTCGATTTCTTTCATCATGATGAGGTGGCCCGAGTCTTTCAGACGCTCAATGATCAAAGGATTTGCTTTAAAGATATTGATGCCCACGTATTCCGGAACTTCTTCGGTGAATTTTCCAGATTCATCAACGGGACTCAATAAACCCAGATTATATTTAAGACCCACTTTATAGTCATCCACGCCATGGCCTGGAGCTGTATGAACCGCCCCCGTACCCGCATCAGCAGTGACGTGATCCCCACTCAGAATCAATGAATCCCGAGAGATAAAAGGATGGCGGGCTTTGCCATGTTCGAGGTCTTTTCCTTTAAAGATTTTTCCCTCAGTCAGGTTGAGGCCTGTGTCTTTTTCGAAGAACTCTTTCAACGGTTTTGCGATGATGAGATTCTCACAACCTACACCGTAAACAGAGTACTCAAAATCAGGGTGCAAAGAGATCCCTAAGTTAGCAGGCAAGGTCCAAGGAGTGGTCGTCCAGATCACCAGGCTTGTAGGTTTACTTGGGTTGCCTACTTTTTCCAGGGTGGCTTTATCAGTAATGTTGAATTTCACATAGATCGAAGGACTTTTGTGATTATGGTATTCCACTTCGGCTTCCGCCAAAGCTGTTTTTAAGGTCCAGTTCCAGTAAACAGGTTTTTCACCACGATAGATATTGCCCTTAGCAAAAGCCCGGGCAAATTCACGAACCTCCTCAGCTTCATAATCAGCAGACATGGTCAAATAAGGTTTATCCCAATCTGCCAGGATGCCTAAACGACGGAATTGACTGCGTTGATGATTCACCCAGGTCTGAGCCTCAGCACGGCATAAAGCTAAGATCTCTTGATCCGTCTTCACCAATTTCTTTGCCGCCAAATCTTTTAAGACTTTGTGTTCAATCGGCAAACCATGACAGTCCCAACCAGGGATAAAGACCGTTGGCGAGCCTTTCATGTTTTTGTATTTGATGATGATATCTTTTAAATTTTTATTGAGAGCATGACCCAAATGAATAGAGCCATTTGCGTAAGGGGGGCCGTCAGGAAAAACAAAGGGCTTTTTGCCAGCGTTTTTTGCCACCATTTTATGGTAGATATTTTTATCATCCCATTGCTTAAGAATTTCCGGCTCTTTAGCCGGAAGATTGCCCTTCATAGGGAAATCAGTGAGCGGTAATCGCACGGTTGATTTATAATCAGGAAGTGTGCTAGACACCAGGCCCTCCTCGAAAGATTTAAGTCTCAGTATATTCAAAAAAAGTTAAATATTTAAGCCATTTAGTCGGAAACTTTGCTTTTAGAAGCAGACGGTCAAAGGCTCAAGGGCAAAGGGTTTTAGCCTTCCCATAGCCCAAAGTAATCAACAGGCGCAAAGCTTCCAGATCACAACTTAAATTGAGCTGTTCGCGAACCTCAGAAATCATAGCTTTGCTTTTGGCATCTAGCTGGCTCAGCATATCCATAGAAACCTGATTATTTTGAATATTTACCTGTTTGGGTTGCTGGGGTTGCAAGGGTTGCTGCACAGATTCCATTGGCTGGATCGGCAGGGGCGGCTGGAAAGTAGGAGTCACATATTGTGCATGATGAGGCATACGAGAGGTCGGGCTCTTGCCTTCGAGTTCGCCCATCATTCCCGCTAAACTTTTAAGCTCTTTTTTGAAATTTTGAATACTTGGAGCATCCAGGGACTCATCACCACTCCGCTGCGCCTTTAAAAACAAGCTGCATAAAATATCAGGAGTCGTCGCGAGCTCTCTGATAGATGCATTCTGATGTACTAGCCACATATAGGCTTTCGTCAGCGTATCTTTGGTGTATGCTTGTGGGGGCAAGGGATTCATAGTCATGAGGGACAATAAGATATTGTCCCTGCGTCACTCAGTCAATTCTCGAGTCCAGGCTTTATGGGTATTTTTAGGAATATATTTTTCTACACATTGCGAAATGAGCAGATATTCACTTGATAAAATCTGCCCAATAAAAAAAGCCGAATCAAATAGACTCGGCTTTCACACAAATCCTTTAAATATATTGATTTTCCAAAAATTATCCGAAGACTTATTTTAAGAAATCTCCCAGCAAACGTGCGCCCAGAACGATTTCTGTTCTAGTTTGGGTATCTCCGCTAATCGGTTTTGCACTGATCGTATTATAAGCTAAATGATAGCGGAAATTCTCAGCTGTGGGTTTGTACTCCACAACGACTCCATAACCCATGAATTTATTGGTCCCAGTTGTTGTACCAATACCGATTTCTTCTTCTGAAGAGAAGAGTTCAAGGCGGGGAGTCCATTGATCTAATTTGTAGCCAAATTTGGCAATCTCTGAAGTAAGGGTGTCTTTGTTGCCCGAAGCTCCATCCTTATAAGTTGTGGTGGTATATTCAAGACTTCCAACCCATGATGAAGTGTCGTATTTAACCCCGGCTGAAATGAAATTATGTTTATTGCCAGTATCTCCGGTTGCAGATTGCGGAGAAACTTCATGATAGCTTGCTAAACCAGTAAGGGCTTTATCGAAGAAAGAGCCCTTCCAAGTTAAACCCATCAACCCACGGTTTTGGTTGAAGTTTCCAGCAGGGTCCGCAGAGTCCGCGATGTTATTTAAAACCATTACGTAAATATGTTGGTCCAAAAAGTTGAAATCCCCTTTGGCGCCTGTCATGTAAAGGATATTGGAAGCTCCGGATTGGTTGATACCGATATTTGCACCGCTCAAAGTTTTTACGGCTGTGTGCTGATAGTTCGGGGAAACCAAATAGAGGTCAGGGCCAGCGGTGGCGCCTTCAAGACCACCGATTTCGGTATTCACCTTCCCTAAGGAAAGAGCAAATAGGTCGCTCATTTTATCTGTGACATAAGCGTACTCCACAGAGCTATTGAGAGAATCTCGTTTGGCATTGGTAATCCCGGTATCTACTGCGGGCTTATAAAAACCCCAGCGAAGTTGGTAGCTAAACCGGTCATTGAGGTTGCCTTTGAAATCAAGACGACCTGTTTTTAGATAGAAACGCGTGGAGTCCGGAAGACCAGCCGCGGTGTTGTAAGTATAACTTTGCCAGTCTCCCCGGAAATCGTAATTAAGAGTGTTGGCATGGGCACTTGCAAAAGCCGTGAGTCCACTTAAAAGAGCCAAAATTGCTTTCATAGATAAGCCATCCTTGTTGTTATGTTGAATTTTGAATATCAACACTAACAACATTGGTTAGGAGGGGCCAAGGAATATTTATGTTTGATTTTGGTCAAGACTGGAAAAGTCCACCCTTAAGGTGGACTTTGAGGAAACTAGATTGAGTAATCTTTTGCTACGATTCCGTACTTTTCAATTTTGCGAAGTAAAGTTTTCTTGGGAATGTTTGCATGCAAAGCGGTTTGATTAATACGCCCTTTAAAAGTTTTTAGAGCTTTAATAATAAACTCTTTTTCAAAAGCTTCTTTTTGCGCATTGAAATCAAGACTTTCATTGGTCGAGCTAACGATGGCCACGGCGCCTTCCGCCTCTTCTTCAAGATCTAGAGGGTCGTTATCCAGAGCGTCGAAATCCTCTTCAATCTCGGCAACTACGAGAGGAACACTGGGAGCATTGATGAGATTCACGCCCACCGCAGCCAGAACCGTCTCTGGAAGTGAAGCCAAAGTGATAATATTATTTGTTTCAAGAACAAAGGCATGCTCAATCACATTTTCAAGTTCTCGAATATTACCCGGCCATTGGTATTTCTTAAGTGCGGACAAAGCGTCGGCGGCCACTCCTGAAATGCGTCTGCCTTGAGCAGCATTGAATTTTTTGATAAAAATATTGATCAGGTTTTCAATGTCTTCTTTGCGATCCGCTAGGGCCGGCAAGAAAATAGGAACAACATTTAAACGATAGAACAGATCTTCACGGAAAGTCCCCAGCTTGATCATTTCTTCCAAAGGACGGTTGGTTGCCGCAACAATTCTCACGTTGGTGGAAATCTCGCGATTTGAACCCACGGGGGTGAACACTTTTTCTTGAAGAACCCGTAAGATCTTCACTTGCATCATCACCGGCATATCGCCCACTTCATCTAAGAACAGAGTTCCGCCCTCAGCGAACTGAAACTTACCAATTTTGCGTTGATCCGCGCCCGTGAAAGAGCCTTTTTCATGTCCAAAAAGTTCAGACTCAAAAAGATTTTCAGGAATCGCAGAGCAGTTGATGGCCACAAACTTTTCATCTTTGCGAGCCGAGTTGTAGTGTATCGCCTTAGCAACAAGTTCTTTACCGGAACCAGAAGCCCCCCGGATCAATACCGGTGTATCTACTTTCGCCAGTCGATGAATGATGTTGAATACTTTTTGCATTTGTTGGGTGTTACCGATGATCTTGCGCCCGGCTTCCACCAAAACGGGTGCGGAAGCGGCGATATTGGAGATCATGGTGTGAGCAGAGACAGCTTTGTCAACCAAAGTGAGCAGCTCATCGCCCGAAACCGGTTTAGATAAATAGTTGTAAGCACCATCTTTGACCGCTTGAACTGCGTGATCCAGAGTCGCATGGGCCGTGATCATCAAGACGATGATACCTGGGTCATGTTCTTTGATCAGCCTCAAAGCTTCGAGACCGTTCAGACGTGGCATGTCTACATCGAGAATAACGACATCAAATTGTTTTTCAGCGGCTTTAATTTTCTCGATGGCATTCAAGCCATCAAAAGCCTCTTCAACTTCAAAACGGTTCGTTGAAATGAGCGCTGTTTTAACCGCCAATCTTAATCCTTGATCATCATCGACTACCAAAACCCTAAGCATGTGATCTCCCCTGTTCCAATGGCAGTTCTACCGTAAAAATGCTCCCTTTTCCATAGGTACTTTCAACAAAGATCCTGCCGTGATGTAATTCTGTAAAATATTTAGCCAGATAGAGCCCTAACCCTGACCCCTTGATAGGGGAACTCTTGGCGTTTTTGCTTCTAAAAAACTTCATAAAGATATTATTCACTTCATCTTGTGGGATGCCGGGTCCACGGTCTTCTACGCGGACAATGACCTTGCCGTCTTTTTCTTCGCTTTGGACTCGGACATGAGAATCCTCAGGACTGTATTTGATGGCATTTTCTATGAGATTGGAAAAAACTTGCTTCATCAACTCTGGATCAACTTGAATAGGGAAGAGGGGCTCGCATTCAAATTCAATAGGGATGCGTTTCACTTTAGCCAGAAATTCATGCTTGCAAATAACATCTTTGAGAAGGGCATTTACGTCCCGGCTTTGCATGTGGAGTTCAACCCCTTGGCTTTCTATTTTTCCATAATTTAAAATAGCATTGATAAATTTTAAAAGATCTTCGTCGGACTGACGAATGGTATCTAAAGCTTCTCGTTGCTGCGAACTCAATGGTTGAGGATCCTTCAAGATAACATCCGTCATGCCCTGAATCCGCGCGATAGGGGTTTTTAAGTCATGAGACATCATCGAAATGAAGTTCCCTTTCAATTCCTCGACCTGAGAAAGAAGTTTATTTTTTTCGTAGTATTCCCAACTTCGTCGGTTTTCGATGATCAGACGATAAGGAATAAAGAAATAATAGCACAGGAAGATCGCTAAGAAGGGATGAGCCATTTTAATCCAATATCCTCCAGGCCAAAATCCCACGGTTCCGAGGACCACCAAAGTGATCCCAGTGAGAGCCAGGATAATCAGACTCCGAATCGGCTTCGTGGTGAAAAGAACGTGAACTGTTAAAATCGAAGTTAAAATAGTTACCAAAATATTAAGCCAAGGAGAGGCTTGAATCGGAGCTTTGTTGCGAATCAGAGTATCGAACATGTTGGCGTTCAGCTCAACCAGGGTCATGGCCTTGGCATCACTGGAGAAAGGAGTTTTGGCATAATCACGGATGGCTCCGCCATGATCATTCCCAATAAGAACGATTTTATCTTTAAATCGACCGGGCGCAAATCGACCATCCATGACGTCTTCAAAAGAAGTTCGTGGATAGGTATTCGCTTTAATATAGTTTATATAAACCTGTTCGGAGTCGAAGAATTTAAAAAGACCGCGAATATTATTTCCGTCTTTGATGACCGGGTTGACCAGCCCCGCGATAAAGGGGTGGACCATTTGACGATCCTGGTAAGTAATAATCATCCGACGCGTGACCTTATCCTGAGCTAAGACGTCCCCATCGTTAGTGCGGGGACCGGCAAAGAGCTCAATCGAACTTAAAGGTTCGGAGAGCTTGAGCTTTCCTTCTTCCCCCTTCATCTCGAGATCTTGGCTAATCATGTAAAGATTCTTGATTTTCTGTGCTTCCTTGGCGAAAGTTTTTTTTTCTTCTAAAGTTCCTTGAAGCTCGTCGAGGTTTTGGGTGTATAGGACGGCAAGGGGTCCTTCCTTGCCCAGATTTTTTAACATTTCCAATTGTTCTTTAGCTCTTGGTAAGCCCTTAAGATCTTCCACAGTTCTGGAAGTCGTCATGATTATTTCTATATGACCGGAGGGCGAGGGTTCGGGTAGCAGACGTATTCGCAAATCGTAGAGCCCGGCTTCCCAAGAATCTAATTTGAGCTGACTTATAAATATTCCCATCGCACAAGCTAAAACCAGGCGTAAGACAGAGTACAAGACCCCGCCTTTAAAAAAGCCTGTTGTTTTAGTGAGCGACGGAGGAAGTGCCATATTAGTTTTCCGTAATCAAATCGCCACCCACAGGAGGGCAGGGGTTGCTTCCATTGCCGTGACCGAAATTAGCTGTTTGTGTGGTTTTCGGCTTGAGTTTTTTTACATGCTTTTTATCTACTTTTTCCATTATTTTTTCCTTTATGAGAGTGAGGAACTTCATCTTTTCTCCTTTTTATTATCCCCCAAGGGAGAATTTCTTAATTATTAAGCAGTGCTTCGACATCTTTCATAATAAATGAGCGTTAAAGCCACCATAAATCTTGTGCGCTCACAGAATTGTGAGTTTTTAATGTTTTTATCGCCAGAGGCATGTTTATGAGCGAACATGCAGCCTCCACCACATAAAAATCGGGCCCAGCAATTTTCGCAATGATTAACTTCAAGAAGCGGCTTTTGATAGGCTGCCAAAGCTTTTTCATTGAGTTCCTCGCCCTGGCCCACCTGCTCCTTGGGATCGTTTACATCCCAGGGACAAGTATAAATTCGATTGCGAGCATCGAGCATCAAAAATGATTTTCCGGCTCCACAGTGATTCTCTGTGCGTTGTTGGTGATCCAAGGCTTGGAAATACTGTTCAAATCCGCGAATTTTTCTTAAGGCGCCTTCTCCGCCTTTAGCGAAAGCGGCGGCGGCTAGTTTGGTCATTTGCTCCATGTACTCAACAGTGGCTCTTGGATTGTTCTCAGAAACGGAGAATGAAAAATCGTAACTATCAACAGCGAAATGAGAATAGAATTCGTAAGCTTTTTCAAGCTCCATATTATGGCTATCAAAGACACCGTGGATCATGATGTGGCTGAATTCAGATTTGCGAGCCAACAGTTTTTCAAGACCGGCAACGATCATTGCGGTAGAAGAAGTGCCATTCTTAGTCGGTCGAACCACATCATTGATTTCGGGCGGTCCATCAAGACTGATTGTCACCGTTGCTTTCATAGCCGCTAAAATATCGACGTTTTTGTCCGTTAGCAATGTGCCATTGGTGATAACGGTGTAATTCACTTTTCTTCCGGGAGCGACTTCAGCGACATAGGTTGCAATCAAGGCCAAAGCATCCGCATAAAGGAGCGGTTCCCCGCCGAGAAAGCTGATATTAAAGCTCACCTTTGGCGGCAAACGATCAAGAAAGAATTTCAGTTGCGGCAAAGTCTTCTCCAGAGAGATCTTAGCGATCGCATCGCCGAAAGTGCCGTCGCCTCCCGCCGCACAGTAATTGCAATGCAGGTTGCAGATTTGCGTGACGTTCAAGGTCAGAAAACGAATCGTCGAATCAATTTTGCTTGTTTTCACTTCGGAATTGTTTTCAATCTCCCAAGACTGAAGCTCTTCAAGCGCTTCACATTCTTTTTGGACGCTTCCCGGCTCCATATTCCGCCAAGTATCCTCAGAGATTTGCGCGACTTCGAGATTGCGCGCATGGAAGGCCAGAAGGGTTCCCTCTTCTGATTTTAGCGCCAAAATGTCTTTATACCTTCGCAATTCCATTGAGCTTTCTTTGGGGACTATTTGCCACCAATGATTCCACAAAACGATTCCAAAGGTCCAATTGTGCAATTAGGGGGCCAGAATTAGTTTTATTGCCTTAAATGAAAAGAAAGTAAAAACAGAGGTTTAAGCTGTCTCAGTGAAAATAAATTAAAACCTGTATTGGAGCCACAATGTAACTATTACTGAATTGTCTAGAGTTAAATGATCTCAAAGCTTCTTTCTTCTTTTTTACCCGATACTTTCTCCCATACTTTTACCGGACTTCTGATTGTACGCAATCAGAAGTAAAGTCGCGTCCCAATTTTCTCTTCGTATTCCAAAATCCTTCGCGACTTATGCAAACCAGACATTTCTTTTCCTCTTTCCCTTAATCCATTCCTTGATCCTCTTCATCGAAAGAGCCTCTGAAGCTTTAATCCCCCCTCAAGAAAATTCTTCTCCAAGAAAAAATAAGTTGACGGCACTTTCTCCTCTCAAGAATTCAATACAAATAACTTTTTTTCCTCTCACCCTCCCTTTGCCGATTTTGTATTATTTGTAGAATCCGAGAGTTTAGGAGTTTAGGATACATTTAATTCAGGACTAGGCACTCCTGATGAAATTCTTTAAGGGCATCTTCTTCATGGCTAAAGCTCACCACAATCATTTGCGGGAAACTGGCAATAAGAGTTTCATAGAGGAATTTTTCGGTTTTCTTCTCAAGCGCCGAAGTGGCTTCGTCTAAGAAAACGATCTCGGGTTTTTGCAAGAAGATACGAGCGATGGCGATTCGTTGCTGCTCTCCCGAAGACAAGGATAACGACCACGAAGTTTCTTTATCGAGATCAGGAATTAAATAAGCGAGCTTGGTGAGAGTGAGAACTTTTTGAAAATCTTGATCATTGAAATTTTCCCCAGCCATAGGGTAAGCCAAGGCGGATCGTAGATTGCCGATTGGAAGATAAGCTTTTTGCGTGAGCACCAGTCGATGGCATTCTTTTGGAATCCGCACTTGACCCGCAAGGTAGGGCCAAATGCCGTTCATGCTTCGGAGTAAAGTGGTTTTTCCTTTGCCGGAGGGGGCGGTAATTAAAACTCTTTTTCCAGGAGTGAGTCTCAAACTCAGCGCATTGAAGAGACTCTGATGTTGCGGCGTCATCACGTTTAAGTTCTCTATTTCATAAGCGCCGACGGTGGTTTGCACGCTTCGCGAAACCGTGGCGTGGCGAAGTTCGTGATTTTCTTCCAAGGAATGCAAGAATCCACTCAGACGAATCATAACCGAATGCAGACGGGCGAGCTTTGTGTACATATCAACGAAAACAGAGACGGATCCTTGAACTTGGCCAAAGGCGCTGCTGATCTGAAACAGTTGGCCCAAAGTTATCTCGCGGGTGAAAACTTTGGGGGAGGCCACTACAAAAGGAAAAATATAAGCGAGCTGGCCATAAAAATTTGTGGTCATGATCAGTTTCTTCTGACAGGAGATCAGTTCTTTGAAATTACCTACAACTTGAAAGAATTTAGCGGAAAGTTTTTGTTTCTCCGCGCGCTCCCCCTTGAGCAGAGCGATGCTTTCACTGTTCTCACGGAGGCGGATGAGAAGGTAGCGGAAATCTGCTTCCAGTTTTTGCTGCATGAAATTGATTTTCGAAAGCGGACTCCCGATTTTATGGACGATCCAGGTACCCACAATGGCATACAAAAGACAGACCCAAACTAAATAACGATGAATTTCGATATCATAACCATTGATATCGCTGAACTTTAGGGAGCCCGAGAGTCCCCATAGAATGCCGATAAAAGAAATAAAGGTTATAAATTCGCGCAGAATTTTTTCTGAAATCTCAAGGCTCAGGTCGGTCAGCTCGTGGATATCTTCGGAGAGTCGTTGATCAGGGTTGTCTTCAGAATTTTTCTTAATTTGCCAATAATAGAAATTTTGATTTGAAAGCCAATGGGTGACATTTTTTTCAGTGAGCCATTTCCTCCAGCTGACTGCCAGACTTTGGAGGACATAATACTTATAGGCCATGATCAGCGAGTAAGAGAGGGCGATAATGAAAAACTGCCTTAGTTGGCTGAGGAATTCTTCCTTGTTGAGATTTTGGAGGGCATCGTAGAAAGCCTTGTTCCAGCGATTGAGTAAAACCAAGCTGTAAACCATACCGAGAATCAATACTAACATAAGGAGCAGATTCCCACGCGCCTTCCAACGATCTTCAGAACGAGTCCAGTAAGGAAATACAAGTTCTTGCAAAACTTTTTTGACCGCCGAGCTTCCCATGAGAACCTTCTAGTAGACTTTTAGTGCTAATAATCATTTAATTTTGCAGTACTAGCTAGAGGAGACGCAAGAGAATGTCATCAAAATACGTTGTCAGGGGATTGCTCAGTCTTTTTCTGGGTATCGGGACTCAGGTGTTGTTAGGTCGAGAGGCAAGAGCGGCTTTCGCGAACTATAATTCTATTTTAATTGGTGACCAGGCGGCGGGAATGGGCGGAGCTTATACTGCCATGGCCAATGACGCCTCTGCGATGGCCTATTATAATCCCGCGGGCCTGGCTTTCTTGGAAGGGCACACTTTTTCCGCAGCGGTGGGCATCTACAAAAAATTTGATACGACTTTCGGTAAAGAAGAAGACTTTACCAAAGCTCCCTTACGTATGAATCAAGGATTCTTTCGTGCCATTCCTTCTTCCACGGGAAGTGTGATTAAAAAAGGGGATTACAGCCTGGCCTTTTCCATCGTGGTTCCAGATTTCGATAATTACAAAGGGGATTTAAGAGCAGGTTCGGATAATACCACGACTTTGTCTTATGTTGATGAATCGCTTTGGGTGGGAGGCGCCGTCGCTAAGAAAATTTCTGAGACTGAGTCTTTAGGACTCACGATGTATTATACCGCGCGCAGCTATTCACGCTCTTTAAATGATCGAAGTTTTCCAACGGTGACCGAAGCTATTTTATTCAACTCGGAAAAAACTTTGGTGGAGAATGCGGTGGTTGCGGTTCTGGGTTATCATTTGAATCTCTCTGAGAATTGGTCTTTTGGCGCGAGTCTTCGCACTCCGAACCTCTCCGTGAAGGGAATGGGTTCTTATTTTTCTTCGCAAGTGACAACGAATCCTTATTCTGTAACTTCGGTGAATTTGCCGGATGAGCGGACCAACGTGAGAATTCCAGGCAAGCTAGCCATTGGAATTGCCTATCGCGATGTTGATGATTTCACTATTTCCGCAGACGCAACCCTTTATCAGGGGCTTGAATATGATGACTTTAACAATCAAAGCTTTACGACTCACTTTATTCATCGGCAAACTTGGAATTTAGCGGCAGGGGCGGAAAAGAAAGTCATGCCCTGGCTAAAGGTACGTGCCGGAGTTTTCACGAATTTTTCTTCCCATCCAACGCCAGACCCCTCACTCAATGTGAGCCAGCCAGATAAAATTGATCAAATGGGCTTTAGTGCCAATGCCGTGTTTGTTTCTGGAGATAAAATTGATTATACCTTCGGGGGATATTATACGGGCGGTAGAGGTAAATCCATCCAGCAAATCAATCAAAATGCTGAAGAAGTGATCGTGACTCAACATGTATTTACCATGTTGGTGGGAACTGCTTTTTCGTTTTAAGGCTAGGTATGGACAATACCTCAGTAGAGTCTTAAACCCCGTCATTAAAATTTATTTGCACATGTAAGGATCGCTCGCCATCCTTACATTATATGTCATTAACTGTGAAGTTCTGGGGAGTCCGAGGTTCGCTTCCATCCTCCCCCTCGCCAGCCGAATGGACCAATCATATTGAAGGACTGCTTCGGGGTTTCTTCAATGCAGGGTTGCGTGATGCCACTCAAGTTTCTAAATATATTGATTCATTAGGGGCCTCTCACCTAGGAGGTTACGGAGCGGCGACAACTTCTGTGGAAGTTAAAAGCGGAAAAAATCGTATTATCATAGATGGAGGAAGTGGCATTCGCTCTTTGAGTGAACAGATCATGAGCGGGAAAGCCGGGGCCAGTAAAGGTCCTTTCCACATCTTTATGACCCATTTCCATTGGGACCACATCATAGGCTTGCCATTTTTCACTCCTCATTTTGTACCAGGAGTACAAATTCATTACTATGCGGTCCAGCCAGAAATGGAAAAATTAATCCGTGGTATTTTTACGAAACCGTACTTTCCAG
This sequence comes from Pseudobdellovibrionaceae bacterium, assembly GCA_036559425.1. GTDB lineage: Bacteria > Bdellovibrionota > Bdellovibrionia > Bdellovibrionales > Bdellovibrionaceae > JACMRP01. The sequence goes on from DATBTE010000011.1 coordinate 19,836, forward strand.
TGCCTTTTGAATCGCTTGCTTCGAAAATTTCATTTCATGTTTTGGAACCGCGAAAAACCGTTGAAATCAATGATATGAAGATCACTCCCTATAAGCTAGACCATCCTGATCCTTGTTGGGGATTCCGCGTTGCATGTGGTGATAAGGCTTACGCGCATTGTGTGGATACGGAAGGAACTCGGGTTTCTCGAGAAGAGTTGGCGGAAGATCTGCCCCTTTATCAAGGGATTGATTTAATGTACTATGATGCCCAGTATACTTTTCCAGAACTCGCGGAAAAAGCGAACTGGGGACACAGTGCTGCGCAAGTGGGACTCGATCTTGCTTTTCGTGAAGGTATCAAGCACGTTCTTTTCGCTCATCATGATCCCGGTGCAACGATTCAACAGGTGCAGGAATTAAAGCGCCAAACTCTTGAGTATTATGACTGGCGTTTAACCACGGCGAAAGAAAATGCGGAGGCGCTCAATGCGGTTCAATGGGACTTCGCTTATGAAGGCCTTACTGTAAAAATCTGAGTCTACTTAAAATGTGATTAGAATCTGAAGAGCCCTGGTTCGGTGCCTTTTCTAAAGATCAGTTCCACGTTTGTTGGGTCTTTTGTCGGAATCTCCATTTCTTGGAGTTTGTTTTCATCGAGGTTGACTTTCACAGTGCCTTCCGGCCAAGCAAAATCTTCGACAGGATCTTCTATGGTGGCGTGCTTCATGAAATCTGTCCAAATCGGTACGGCACCACTCGCTCCAGTGAGTTTGTTCATCGTGCTTGTATCATACCCAATCCATACAATGGTGGTGCGATAAGGAGTAAAGCCCGAGAACCACACATCTCGGCTGTCTGAAGTGGTTCCCGTTTTTCCCGCGGCCGGACGAGTGAAGCCACTGGCGCTCACATATTTGGCGGTTCCAGAGACAATGGTTTGCTTCATCATTCCGACAAGACTTGCCACAGCTACAGGATCTTGCACCTGTTCTGCCCGTGGCGTAAAATGATAAACTTCTTC
>DATBTE010000012.1:0-2946 GCA_036559425.1 Pseudobdellovibrionaceae bacterium
CCCAATACCATCACAAGCCGCGTAAAGATGAGGCGATTTTGAAAAATATAGCCGGGAATGATGTATCTATTTTTTTATACCGCTTTGAATTACGCGGTAATGGCATCGACTTTGTGTTGAATGAGGCAATTGCCGAGGATATGTACCCAGATATCGATGAGAAAATGAAACCGCTCGTCCACGCCTGTTGCGAAACACTTTTGCGGTACAGGCATCTCAGTGTGAGTAACACCATTATGGATGGCAATTTTCTTGTCACGGGAGAATTTGAGGTCATGCTGAGTAAGGGGCTAGGACAACACTTTGCGCATGATGAAAAGACGAGGTTGTTCCAGGATGCCAAATATATTGCCGATCTTCTGGGGGAGGTTATGGATAGAGGAACTCAAGAACTGGAAAAAGGAATACCACGGAACCAACCCCCAATAGAGCATACGCCAAATCCCAGGAAGATTAAAAAAGGGCTTGAGAAACTGGGAAAAACAAAACACCAGCAGGCAAAATTGCAATGGCTTGCAGAGGGCGTGCCACTACGGCCAGGGTTAAGGCAGTTGCGTCCTGATGATTTACCGCCTGATGTCACCGCATCAAGTGGATATGACCATAGAGGGCTTTGTTATGTCTTCGATCATAAGAAATTTGGGGAACTGGGGAGGATTGTATTGATCCAGGTTCGGGAACAAGAAATGTTAATGCAGGCCGATCTATACATAGGACAGGAAAAGCAGGAATCCACTATCGCAAAAAAGAAAAAGGCAATATTTGAGGAAGTGGTTACAACCATCAACGCCTGCTTTAATTTGTAACCATCAAAAATAGGACAAATCACTTCCCACAACCTTTCAAACCTCGCCGCATTGGTGGCGGTTTTGATCGGAATACGCAGTTTCCGCCACTCTCAATTAATTTGGTTCCTAGCCGATGTTATCGGGCTGTTATCAATTAATCTGGGTCCATTCTCACTTAATCCGATTCCTGATGCCCGGATATTCTCAGTTAATATGGTCCCGAAAACCGGATGTAATCGGTTCCTGCGATTTATGTTATCGGGCCGCTACACTTAGCTTTGGGCTGTCCAGTTGACTGAAAGGTTAGCTCTACTTCTTATCGCGCCAGTCTTTATTGTAAAGAAGATCGTTGTGACTCAACTTCAAGACAGTGAATTTCTTAATTAGCTGTTCCGTTTGAAGGCCAAATTTTTTTGCCTCATCAAAAGACAAGAAAATTTGCTTTGATTTGATAACAGCCAAAATTCTGAGGATTCGCTGTACAGCGGCAACTTCAATGTTCTTGTAGACAACAGAATCGTGTATGACAAACGGCAGCCTGGTCAGAGAGAGCATGGCCATATCAAATCCGATCAAGCCAGCATATGACTTCCCAGTCCCCGAATCCTCGGGGGAGGTGAAACTATAGGAATTAGAACTTTTTATTCGCAATTCCGAGCTATTTCTGGCGGGGCCGTAAACAACCTTGTTGAATGCCTTCAACTTCAAATTGATTTTCGCCTCAATCTCAAGGAAGATTTTTGCATAGATTTCATCCAATCGATGACCAGATATCTTTATCGCCTCTTCAAGCTGCGCCTTTTGCTCAAAGTATTTATTTTCTTCAGCAGCTTTATCCGTGATTTCCTTCAAGTCAAATATGCGTTTAAACAAGTCATCCGGCATACCCTTTGACTTCAATGCAGATTGAATTTGCTGTTCCAACGACATAATCTCGCTTGTAAGAGCAGATTCTTTCAATTGAGCAGCAGCAAGCTCATCTTTGAGTTCCTTCTTAACGATACGTCCAATCTTCTGATGAAATGCCTCTACTTGCTCAAGTCTCTCCACGTCCACAGTGGGAAAGTATTCAGCCACAAGCGCAATATTTGCGGCAAGTCGCGGCGTTATACCGGAAATTTCCCGCTGCAATCTTTTTACTTTGCTCTGAAGCTCACTTCTCAAATTTGTAAGCTCGTTCTTACGCTGCTGCATACGCCGCAAGCTTTCGTCAAACAGAGCCTCATAGGCATTGAGTGCCCCACTAAACCCCTGCTTGAGTTGTTCAATCTGCACAGTATTCTCAGCAATAGTCTTAGTGTTTGCTTTGTACTTAGTCTTGTTTATATCGGGGATAATATTCGCATTCATTGAACCAGCGATGAGCTTCTTGCGCTTTTTCTGCTCATCAATCACCTTCTTCTCAGCAGTAATATCCGCACTGCGATCGAAGAGATCAATTAAACGGCTAACTGCTGTTCCAGAAGGCTCTTTAGGTGCGGAGATAAATGGCTGATCAGGCTCCAGCCCTCCTTTCCTCCAAATGCGAGCAAAGGGACTCACAATAGAGCGAAACGAACTTTCTAGACTTGCTAGCCCATAAAGCTCCTTTAACTTCCTGCGATAATCCTCCACAGGCAACTCGCCCAGCCTTGCATAATCATTATCACAGACGTACACCACATCCGAAGCATCGGTTGAACGAGAGAAGAAATAAGGCTGCCCCGCAAATACAAAGGAAAAATTATAGTGATGGTGGCCAAGTGCTCTAATGGCCCCCGCCTCATCCTTAAGGAAGCTGTCGCCTCCTTGTGCGAAGTCTATAACCATCAATGCCGTAGACTTGCCAATAGAATTCTTGGCATCATCATCGCCCAATATGATGTTGAGTCCTTGGTGAAAAGTAATTCTTGCATGATTGAACAAAGGGCACTGGATCTCTTTAAGCATACTCAATCAGCCCCGAATCATCTTTAATATTCACCAAACCCAAGACGTACAAGACATCAAGCGCATGGAGAAACTCGCTAGCATCGTAGAAGAAATCTTTAGTTCTGAGATATACATCAAGAACACTTTCGCTTTCTTTTTTATTAGCCAGAATACATTTCATCTTGAAGATAGTGGACTCTTCAAGCCTCGTAAACTTACTCGGCACCAACATCAAAGACCTCGCAAT
>DATBTE010000013.1:0-9896 GCA_036559425.1 Pseudobdellovibrionaceae bacterium
TTATGGCTTGCGCCATATTGCCAGCGCCCAGAAAACCAATTTTTTGGCGTTTTAAAAGTTGATTCATGGTACGTCCCTTAATGTGTCCTTTAGTTCTTTCGTGGTCTTTCTCCGAAGAGTATCGTTCCAAGTCTAACAATGGTAGCTCCTTCCTCTATTGCCACAGGGTAGTCGTGGCTGGTGCCCATGGATAATTCATGCAAATGATGTCGGCCTGTTCCACGTTTTTGTAATTCAATTTGGAGTTCCCTCAGTTCTCGAAAGTAGGATCTTACATCCTCAGGGTCATCTGTTAGAGGGGGCATGGTCATTAATCCGGTTATCTCAAGTCCTGGAAATGCTGAGATTTCTGGCCAATTCAGCAAGAAAGCTTCACGATCAAACCCCCCTTTTGAGATTTCATGGGCGAGATTGACCTGAATAAGGACTTTTTGGATCGTTTTTATTTTCTCAGCATGTGCTGAAATCCCTTTGGCCAGTTCGAAGGAATCCACTGAATGGATTAAAGAGAACTTGCCCACGACCAATTTCACTTTATTTTTTTGCAAGCTGCCAATGAAGTGCCATTCGATATCCAGGTCTTTCAGTGTCTCTTGCTTGAGCAAGGCTTCTTGCACATAGTTTTCCGCAAAGAGCTTGTGTCCGACCGCATGAAGACGCCTTATTTTTTCTGCTGGCTGCAGTTTGGACACAGCTAGGATCTTTAAGTTCTCTCGAGTGCGGTGCAATTTTTTTAGCAGATCATAACACTCTTCACGAACAACTTCTAAGCTCATCTTTTCACTCTTTCAACGGACCATTTCTTTTCGGCCAACAGCTTTTCAAAAGCGTTGACGGGGAGTCCAACAATATTGTCATACTCACCGATAAATTGTTCTACAAATTTTCCACCGACTCCTTGAATTGCATAGCTGCCGGCTTTATCCAGAGGTTCTCCGGACTGGATATAGGTCCAGATTTCATCATTACTTAAGTGACGAAAAATCACTTGGGAAGTCTCAAGATGAGACGCCGTTTGACCAGCGAGACTTTCGACTAAACAGAGCGCCGTCTTCACTTCATGGGTTTTTCCCGATAAAAGTTTTAAAAACTCATAGGCTTCATCAGGATTACGAGGTTTTCCAAGGGTTTGAGTGTGATAAACAACCATTGTGTCTGCGGTTAGCACCAAGAAATCTTTATGGAAAGAGGCTTTCAATTGCGAAAAGGCGACCTTAGCCTTACGTCTAGCTATGTCCAAAATCTGTTCATCTATATTCAGGTTTTTATCCGGTATTTCCGATACCTTAACTGGGTGCACGTCAAAGACAAAACCAGCGGTTTGGAGGAGTTGTCGGCGACGTGGAGACTCGGATGCCAAAATTAACTGGTACATACCATAACTTGAACATAAAGAGAGTTAAATGGGAAGCGTAGATTTATTACTCATAGCAGGTTTCATCTTAGGAGGACTCAGTATTTACCTTTTTGTCTCTGCATTGTTTTCAAGCAATCAAGATTCGCAACAACTTTCTTGGGCCAATAACAGCGAACCCGCAAAGTCAAAATCACCGGTGATTAACTTCTCTCGTCCCTTGGTTCATCAATTCACTTTGCAACATGCTGCGCGTATTAAAAATGTAGGATATCGTAAGCGAGTCCGTAAGCACATCTTAACCTCGGGACTGTCCTCTGAACTGAATGAAGACGAATTCATTGGATTGCAAATTCTTTGGGGAGTCATGTTTCCGGTTTTTCTGTATGTGATGAATTTTGCGTTGAGTTTGAATTTGCCAGCGCCGCTCTTGATCTGCATGGGAATGGGGGGATTTGTTTTCCCTCAGATGCACGCAAGTGCAGAAAAAAAACGACGAGAGCTTTCGGTTCGGGGAGATTTGCCGTTTTTTATTGATCTTCTGGCTTTGTCAGTTGAAGCGGGTTTGGATTTTTTCGCAGCGATCAGCAAGATTGTTGATAAAGCCCACGGCCAGGACAGTGTGTTGGCGGATGAATTTGGGACTGTGTTGAAGGATGTCAAAATCGGAGCATCTAAAACTCAGGCTTTAAAGGATATGGCAGAACGCCTGGATATCCCGGAGATTACAAGTTTTGTCGCGGTTTTGATCGATGCCGAGGCGAGCGGAGCCAGTATTTCAAAAGTTTTAAAGGACCAATCAGTGCAAATGCGCTTGGAAAGATTTGTCAGAGCGGAGAAGGCGGGAGCCAGGGCTTCGCAAGCCATTCTGATTCCTTTGATGTTATTTATTTTGCCGGCAGTCTTTATTATGGTGTTCGGTCCTGTAGCAGTGAGCTTTATTTACGGCGGTGGAAAATAGAGGATGGCAGTGTTAAAAAGTGAGACGAAGAACATGCAATTGATCTCTGATTTAGAAGTTGCCGCGACCGAATGGACTCGCGGCAAGGGTCTATTGGGAAGAAAATTGTTAGGGCCTGAACAAGCCCTTTGGATCCGACGTTGCAATTCGATTCACACTTTTTTTATGAAATTTGCTATTGATTGTGTTTTTTTAGACAAGCAATTGCGAGTGAAGGCCATTTATCCGCATGTGAAACCATTTCGTTTGGTCTGGCCCGTGTGGGGAGCGACCTCAGTGATCGAGTTTCCGGCGGGCCGAGCAAAACAATTGAATTTAGAAATCGGAGAGCAACTCAATGTGGGCAGTTAGGGTCTTAACCGGCCCTCTTGCGGGCCAAATTTATGATCTGAGAATGGGCCGAAACCTTATCGGCCGGGCCCCGCATTGTGATGTGAAAATTAACAGCCATGGCGTTTCGAAAGAACACGCTGAAATTCACGTCTATAAAGACAAAATCATGGTGGCTGATCTAAAGTCGAGCAACGGAACCTATGTCAATGGCGTGCGAGCGCAAAATGGACTGATCCGTCTTGGAGATAAAATCAGCGTTCACGATGTCATTTTTGATATTATTCCCGCTCCGGATATTCGTCCCACTTCCCCCGCAGCGGTCTCCTCCCCACTGAAGGGGCCACCAATTCATGGAGGCAATGCCGCTCCTAACTACTATTCACAGCAGGCTCCGCAAATGATGGGAGATTTGAATCCAGGAGTGCCAGCTCCAGAGTCAGTGGATAAGATTTTGCCTCCTCAAGGGGTGATGCAACGTCTGCTGTTTCAAGTAAACGATTATCTCGAGAGAGTGGCTCTTCCCGGAGTTTACAAGCTGGCCCAGCTCATGGAATTCAAATATATTCTTGGGGGCTTTGTAATTCTTTTTATTTTCGCGGTGACTTTGCTATCGTTGATACCCATGGTGCAAATCACCCGCTCGAGTGTTTTGGTGGAAAGTAAACGGAGGGCACAGTCGATTGCGAGAAATCTGGCTATCTCCAATCAGCAAATGCTTCTTCAAGGTAATATATCTTCCCTGAGTACTCATCTAGCGGAAACCGAAGATGGAGTAAAGGAGGTCATGATTATCCAAGCTTCTGATGGAATGATTGTGGCTCCGGCAAGCCGCGCAGGGGTGACTCCAAAAATTCCGTTTGTGCATGCCGCTCGTCGTGAGGGTAAAACCCAAGTTGAACAAATTGATAGTCAAACGATTGGGGCCAGTTTTCCCATTGGCCAATATGATCCTAATACGGGAGAGCCTTCTGTTAAGGCCCATGCGATTGTCCTCTATGACATCGGTAGCCTCGCGTTTGACGATGGACATGTCTTAAGTCTCTTTTTCCAAACATTGATCTTAGCGTGTTTCGTGGGTTTGGGTCTCTTTTTCTTTATGTATAAATTGATCGAGTTTCCAATTATGAGTCTCAATAATCAGTTGGATACCGCTCTTCGTGAGAAAAAAGATTCCACGGATGTCAACTTCCAATTTCCGGTTCTGCAAAATCTTGTCGGGAATATTAACAGTTTACTCAGCCGTTATACGCATGGCGGAGACCACGGCGGTGAGCCGCGGAATATGGTCAGCCACGACGTCGAGGCGGAAAATCTCGTACAACTGATGGGCTATCCGACGATCGCGATCAGCGGAGAAAATCGCATCATCAGTGTGAACGGAAACTTTGAGCAGATCGCGCATTCGACGAGGGCACAGCTAAATCACCAGACTTTGAGTGCCATTCCCGATGCGGCACTTCAACAGAACTTGCAACATCTAATCCAGAAGTCACGTGAGGTTCCCGGCACTATTCATTCGGACCAATTGGAGTTTAGCGGACATAACTGCCGAATTCATTGCCAAGCAATGGGTGTGGAAAGCAGCACAATCGCTTACTTTGTGATTTGTATAACACCCCTTGAGGGGAGTGAATAATGGCAGCTCCTCAGCTTAAGAACACATTAAAGTATAAAATCATGATCCAGCGTGGACCCTTGGCCGGACAGAATTATTCATTTGATAAAGAGGTCGTGCAAATCGGTCGTAGCCCTGACAATGATCTTATTTTATCCAATGACTTGCGCGCCAGTCGGAATCATGCAGAGATTCGCTGGGACGGCGTGGATTTAAGAATAACAAATATCAGTTCTAAAAACTTTTTAGCTGTCAATGGCAGCCAAGTCGAAAGCGCGAAGTTGGAATCAGGAACCATTGTGGTCGTCGGAGAAACTGAGTTTTATATCAATTTAGAGGGTGTGTCTGAAAAGGAAATTGCTGAGCCTAAGACCAAAGTCAACTTTGTAGAGGCTGTGGAGAAAGCAGTGCCTGGGTTCACACAACACATACCTGTTCTTCAACAGACTCATTCAAGTCCCGTGGACTTTATACCTCCAGTGAATCCCAGGGGAATGCCTGCCAGTGCTCATCCTTCGCAGAATCTTGCCAGATCTTCTCCTCGTACGATTAAAAAAGTTTCGAATTCAACACTGCGTTTTTATGTTATCGTCGCAGTCATAGGTATCGCCTTTGCGTGGCTGATGAGCTCCAACGTGGCAAAAAAGAAAGAGCTGAGCTTTCGTTCTGCTGAACAAATCGAAAAAGATATAGAGTCTTCTCGTGAAGAGATGAAGGAATTCGAGACCCGAAAAGAGAAACTGGACAATGTGCAATTTAGGAAGGCTCAAGAAAATTACATCCGTGGGTTTAGAGATTATAAGCAAGGTAATTTTGGAAGAGCTAAGGAATCCTTTCAAGTGGTTTTGAATTTGGATCCTGAAAATGAACTGGCCACTCGCTATTATCAATTGGCAAAGCTGAAATTTGACGAGTTGGCAAAGTTCCATATGCTGCAGGGTAATCGCTATCGAGAAAAGAAAAATTGGAGAATGTGTAAATCAAGTTATTTTAATGTCATGACAATGGTCAGTAATAATCAAGATCCGCTTTTTAAAGAGGCGCGGCAATACTATGATCAGTGTTCACTGGCTCAGGAGGGCAGATACTAATGGCTCGCCTCCGCGTGCGCTTGCACGGCAAAGTCATACAAGAAGTCCAGTTATCACCAGAGCGTTCTTATTTAGCGGGCCGCCGCGAGGACTGTGATATTGTTCTTTCCAATGGGAAGGCGATTTCTCGCGAGCATTTTAAAATCCACTTTTCAGAAGATCAGTGGCAGCTTGAAGTTCTCTCTCGGTTCGGTGATGTCGTGGTTAATGGCGAAAAAATTCAACAAGCCATTCTCGAGGGTCAAACGATTATTTACTTAAGACCCTATGAATTCGAATATTCGGAGATATCTTCAGACCTGGTTTCTGTGCCTCCTTCAGTAAATACGCCAGAGCCTTTATTCAGACCGGCCTTCGAGGAAGCGGATGAAGTAGAGAAGACTTTCATCGGCTCTGTGGATATAGTGCCTTATATCAAGGTGATTAGTGAAGTGGGTGAAGTCAAAGAACTCTTCAAACTCGAGGGCGGCAACACCTGGGTGGCCGGTCGCGATCCTTCATGTGATATTATCATTCGCGATCAGCGAGTGAGTCGACGGCAATTTGAAGTTCGCCGCCAAGGCAATTTATTTCAGATTTTGGATTTAGGCAGCGTCAATGGAACTTTAGTCAATGGTAATCCCGTTTCCTCCACCGATCCAATAAATATAAAAAGTGGCGATGCGATTGGTGTTTTGGACAACCATCTTTATTTTGAATTGCATGATCCGGATTTTAAGGCTCGCATGGAATTAGTGAAAACCAACGTTTTAAATCCGCTGGTTGCTTTGAATCACGAAGGAGAGCCTTCCCTCCTCGTCCAAGATCCGCAACATATGGAATCTCATCTAGGCTATTCTTATCCAGCGCATGGAACCCCTCCCCAACCGAATACTCAAAAGAAATTTGATTTTGAGAAGCATCGGTTGAAACTCATTGCCGGGGCCGTGCTCCTGATAGCCGTGGCCTATATTTTTAGTGATCAAAGCGGCACAACTCCGAAAACGACGCAACCGCCGGCTGAAGGTGTATTAAATAAACTTTCACCCGAGCAGAAAATTTTAATCAAGCAAACCTATATGCTCGCAAAGAATCTCTATATGCAGGGGAAGTATGAGCTTGCGAAAGCCGAAGTGAGCAAGATTTACGAACTGGTTCCTGAGTATGAGGATACTAAAGACATTGAACGTTTAGCGAACGAAGCTTTGGCGATTCAAGAACAGAAACGTCGCCAAGAGGAACTAGAGAAATCCAAAGCTGAAACTGAAGAAAAAATACAAAAAGTCGCGGACGAGTGCAAAGCAAAAATCAACGCCGATTATACTAGCTCCGAGCTTGAAGAATGCTTGAGTTCGGTCTTGCAATTCAATCCGGACCATCCTCTTTTTGCTCAACTTCGTCATCAAGTTGAAGAGAGGATGAATAATAAAAAAATTAAAGAAGCGCAAAAGGCGGAGTATCAATCACAGGTTCAAAAACTTCATGGGCTGTTTAATAAAGCTGAAGCTAGCTCTAAAGAGAATCAATATCTGCGTGCCCTAAAAGAATACCAAACCGTGAGTACTTCTGGTCTGCCGGACCCCCATGATCTCAAAGTCCAGGCCCGTAAGCAGATGGCAGCCATTCAACAGGTTCTTAAACAGAAAACTGATCAATTTGATCAAGAGGCTGATGCTGCTTACAAAGATCAGAAGCTAAAAGATGCCATTTTAGTTTTAAGGAAATCTGCGGATTTAAATCCAAACAACAATGATACCAAAGATAAAATCTCGCGTTACATTCTTGAGCTTAAGAAACAAATGATGATCCTTTACCAAGAGGGTGTGCTGGAAGAGAGCTATGGCAACGTTGATGGGAGCGAGAATCGCCCTGGAGCCAAAGATAAATGGAAAAAAATTATGGACCTGGACATTCCCGACGGCGAATATTACGGCAAAGCGAAAATAAAGCTTAAAAAATATGGATTAATCTAATGAGAATAGAGGAGCGTTCTTACTCAACAAAAATAGTTCGTCCAAGGCCTGCGATTTATATTGAGCCGGATGGGTCCTTTATCGTGATCTCGACTTCTTGGGGTGACCCTGAACACGGGCTTAAAGTGAACGATGACATCGCGAAATATATTCAAGCAGCCAAAGCCGACGTCGAAGTCACCTCTCCCTTCGAGTTTTTAACTTCTCTCAGCGTCGAGGCCAATTATTTAAGAATTGCGACCTTAATCTCGAACGAGTCTCTTTATCGCGGCAGCAATAAGACTGAATATCAAGCCGGCGTAGAGACCCTTTTGCTTCTTCGTAAAGGTTCCCTGATGGCTTACGCTCAGGTGGGGTCGCCTCATCTTCTAATTCAAAAGAAAAATCAGTTGGTGACTCCTATTTCGGTGGGTTTCGAAGCTGTCTTAGAGATGAGCGGTGAAGATCAAGATCTGCTTTCTCCCCTGCCTCAGTCCCTTCTTGGAATCGATGGCAACGTTAACGTTCGCACGGGTGATTTCCGCATCGATGAGAGTGATCGCTTGCTTCTTTATGGGGGAAGTGTTTGGCCGAAGTCCTTATGGAGTCCTGACTGCGATTTTCAACAACTCACTCAAAAGTTAGTGCAAGCCTCGCCAGAGTCTCCTTTTTGGCTAGGGGTCGTGAGTCTCGAAGATTGAAATTTTCAAAAAATTCTTTTTTACTCAGTCATCGTCTTGCCAGTTGCTACTGTTCTGAAGAGATTTCATGAGGTTATTTCGTTGTTTTTGAAACTCAGGCAGACTCAGTAAGAGATCCACAAGTTCAGGACTCGGTTGAAATTTATCCGGCGTATCCCAAATCAGGAGGGTTGCCAGATTTCCCTGTTTGATATTTTGGTCCACCAAAAAATTTAAATAGGATCTTTCAAAACGACGTTTCTGTGTGCTTTTCGAAAAGTTACGGGCATCGGCTCTTTGCCAGTCAATGAAATCTAAAAAGAGGGCGTTATCACATTTTTTCAAATCTACTGAGTCTAATTTCGGAATTTCCAAAAGGCGTAAGCAAAAATCCTGAAACAGGTTGAAATGAACGTTTGTTTCATCGGCTCCATTTTTTTCGGCCACCATTTGCCAAAACGGCTGTTCTGCTTTTTGGCTGATAGCTTTGAGGCTATTCCAATCTTTGAGTTCAAAGGATAAAAGCGCTGCCCACTTCAAAATGTCAGGATCAGGGTTCTTGCCATTAATTTTGATCTTTACATCCTTAAACAAAGTGTCTTTTTGGTCCGCTCTCATCCAACGAGAAAAAGCAGGAGTGTATTTATTTATAAATTCTTGATCATATCCAATCCAAGGCTCCGCTTCCACTGCATCCAAAGCCGCAATAAAACCTTGCCGCTCTTCTTGGGGGAGTTCATTGCTTCGGAGTGGATGAATTTCTTCGCGATCGGTGAGGGTGTTAAAGATTTGAGGATATTGATCATAAATAAAAAGTATATGATTGCTGAGAACTGCGGATCGACGATTGCTGAAACCGCGCCACTGTGACCAGTCAGATTCCAAGAGAATAAATCGATTTTCAGCCCCTGCCATTGGTTTATTTTGTACAAGCTGTGACAAAGAATAAACAGGAAAGATCTCCGCAGGTTTGTTTGGATTTTTCGGAGCACCTAAGAGTTCGTACAGGCTTTCTCCCAAATCCACGAGGCTGACGTTGCGGTCGATTTTCCATTGCAAGGCTTCATCATGGGATTTCCGCGGAGGTTTGATAAAGAGCGCGACCTGGGTGTTTTCGCTATGAAGATTGCTCGGATTCAATTCCCCGGGACGATCATCGCTGGCGTAGCCGTTAAGTCCCACAACAATGAGGGTGGTATTGTCCCAACGTTGTATAGTCTTAAGCTCCCTAAAGAAACTATAAAGATTGCTATTGAGTTCATCAAGTTGGCTCTCATGGGATAAATTTCGTGCTTCACCGAATTCATTGGTGGTGACGGTATTGGTAAAGATCAGATCCGGAACATATACCATTGCGAAAAAAGGCGAGGAATGACCTACGTCTTGGCGAATCCATTGCAGCAATGATTTTGTCGAAGTCGTAAAAGGTCTATATAAAGATTGTTTTGAAGGAATAATGTTATCCTCAAACAATTCAAAGCCTTGATTAAGTCCTGACTTTCTCCATACCGGAGGTCCCCCAGAGAAAAAAGCCGTGCGATAGTTTTTCTCTAAGGCCGTTTCCGCGACGGTGACAAACTGAGAATCAAGCCCCGGTTGCCCATTGTGGCGCACCCGATGTTGAAAAGGATAAACACCGGTCAGGATACTGGTCAAAGTCGGCACGGTTAAAACGGAAGGGTTAAAAGCATGAGTGAAGCGCACAGATTCTTTACAGAGAATCTCAAAGCCGGATTTTGTCGCATTCGTCATTTCTTCATTACAGAGAATATCCAAAACACTGAGGTCATCAACGGCCACGATAAGAATAGAGGGCGTCGTGGAAGATTGGCAGGACAACTGGACTAGACCTGTAGTCAGTACCAATAATATTACAATAATAGAGGAGGCCTTGACCGTTCTCATCGGATTTAGTGATAATGATTTAATTC
>DATBTE010000014.1:0-1686 GCA_036559425.1 Pseudobdellovibrionaceae bacterium
AGGGCTCGTTGCGTCTCGGAATCTGGAAGCCAAGAGTTTGCGATATAGGCTATGCGGAAAGCCTTTTTCTCGGCGTGGTCTGAGAGGAAAGAACGGCTACGAATGTCGGTAGTATAATCCACGAAAAACTCTAGACCATGATGAGAGGTCAGATGATCCTCAGGTTTTACAAACTTATTTATCTTGAGAATTTCCTCTTGTAACACGGCCCAGGGGGTATCCAAATCATTCGTGAGTCAAAATTTTTAAAAGTTGCAGTTATTGGCGGACATCGTACTATTTTTTCAAAAAGCTATAGCGAGCCCTTTAAAAACTCAAAAAAGCGAATTCGAGGGCGGGTTGCGCAGCCCCTTTCCGCTTTGATTGAAAAGGGAGAAATCGAGACTCCCTCAATGAAAAGGGCTTTACAACAGATTTTGACTCCTTTGAAGGGATATGAAGCCTTGGTTCTAGCATGCACCCATTATCCGGCGGTTTCAGCGCAGATTCAGAAATTTCTTCCCTCCACCCAACTTTTGGACCCCGCAGAGGCAACCGCTGCTTTTGTGAAAAGTCATGGAAGTGGAAACGGAAGTTACGCAGTCCCGGAGAAGTGACTTTTATTACTTCAGGAAATGCTAGGCAGATGAAAAAAGCGGCCCGTCTTGCTTTTCATGTTAAAATTCAAAAAATTTATTCTAATGATGAATTGAAGCTGAATTAAAGATCCTTTCAATAGAAAACTTTCCCAAGCCTGAATAAAATTCAAGGGCCGAGAATTTGGCATAGCAACAAAAGAGAACGTGTTAAAACGCGCTCTCGTTTAAATAAGATTCACCTTGGGGGAGGATCACCATGAAATATTCACAGGCCTTGGCTGTTGGATTTTTATTATTTTCTGGATGCACAAAAGTCGAAAAAATCATTGAGACACGACAGGCCTCTCCGAATATTCGTGAGTCTTTCATTCAAAATAACCAAAAAACTTTGTCTTTAAAAACATCTGCATTGGGCAAAGTCTTCATGCTCGTGGCCAACTCAAAAACCACCGGCCAGCAGCCCCGTTGGATTGAACATCCTATCAAGTTGATCACTTTTGAAAAGTCAGGGACTCAGATGGGACTTTTTGAGGTGAATTATTCTCAAATCTATAGATCCTTAGATTCTCAAAAGATTTTGCAAACTTTTGAAATCGTTTCCGAGACTTCTGAGCAAGTCACTATCAATATTGAAAAAGGGTTCACTGTCTTAAATTCAGTTCGCTCCTATGAGGTGATGCGTCCTAATAAAACTGAAGAAGCTTTCAAAGAAGATGGCAGCGAAGTCAGTGCTGTAGTTAAAGATTTATTGGTGAAGTCGGCTGATGTCCAGAATGATAAAGTTCATATTATCCAATTTTCTCGGGTGCAAACGCCTGCTTTGTTAACTGTAGCCCAGCGACGAAATAAGATCACTCAAGAAACTCCTGTTTTGACTGACGTTGAAAATAGCTATGATACCCGCATTGATATTTTTCCTTATAGTGAAAATAAAAATTTTAAGCCAAAAGAACAGGATCCCGAATGGACAGTGGGGATGTTCCTTTCTCGAATTCTGAAAGAAGCCAGCAGTCAATCGGAGGCCTTAACCACCCGTTGGGACACCACTCAACCCATCCGTTATATAATTGTAGGCCAGCCGCCAAAAGAAGCGATTCCTTCTATTAAA
>DATBTE010000015.1:0-2618 GCA_036559425.1 Pseudobdellovibrionaceae bacterium
GCAATCATAGGATTGAACGTAATCAAATCTCCGGTCATCGTGATGGAGTTTACTTGGAGTTTGCCACAGGAACTCTGATCCGTGAAAATCTGGTTA
The DNA here is from genome assembly GCA_036559425.1 of Pseudobdellovibrionaceae bacterium. Lineage (GTDB taxonomy): Bacteria > Bdellovibrionota > Bdellovibrionia > Bdellovibrionales > Bdellovibrionaceae > JACMRP01. Next base: position 97 of record DATBTE010000015.1, read on the forward strand.
AGCAAAACATCCGGTATGGATTGCATTTCATGTCCTCAAGTAATACTCAGTATCACGGAAATATTTTCACTGAGAATGGAGCTGGAGTCGCTGTGATGTATTCACGCCAAATTAAAATGCACGATAATAAATTTACTGGGAATACGGGACCTGCAGCTTATGGTATTTTATTGAAAGAAGTTCACGAGTCAGAGATTTTTAATAATGAATTTAAAAAAAACACCGTAGGTATTTACATGGAGGGTTCGAATCGCTCCCTCTTTCGAAGTAACGACATTTCGGAGAATGGTTGGGCTTTAAGGATTATGGGCGATTGTGAAAACAACTTGTTTACGCAAAATAATTTCGTCGGCAATACTTTTGACGTGACCACGAATTCTGATCATAACTGGAACAGCTTAAATGAAAATTATTGGAGCCATTATGATGGTTATGATTTAAACCGGGATGGCTACGGCGATAGGCCTTACCGTGTGGTCAGTCTTTCTTCCGTGATTTTAGAAAAAGTCGATTCCTCTTACATTTTAATGAATAGCTTTTTATTCAACTTAATGGACCAAGTCGAGCGGGCTCTTCCAAGTCTGATACCAGAGTCCATGAAAGATGAAAAGGTCTTGATGACTCCAGCAAAAGTCGGAGTGCGTTTATGAAAAGTGCAGCTATATGATGAACCAAGCTATGATTGAAATTAAAAATCTATATAAAGCTTATCGAATGCAATCCGCGCTAGCGGGGGTTACGCTCTCTGTAAGGCGTGGGACTATTACTGGACTTGTGGGGCCTAATGGTTGTGGCAAAACCACCTTGATTAAATCCATTCTAGGCTTGGTGGTTCCTGATGAAGGGGAAGTCAGGGTTGCCGATAAGTCGATTTCTGAAGGTCCTCTCTACCGTGAACTCATAGGGTACATGCCTCAAAATCCGGATTTCCCTTCTAATTTATCTATTTATGAGTTGTTGGAAATGCTTGAGGATGTGCGCGGAAGGCGCGCTCCCAATAAGCACGATCTTTTGAAATTATTTGATCTCGATTCTCAGCAGACAAAGACATTTGGGACGCTTTCCGGTGGGACAAAACAGAAAGTGGCGGCTGTGGCTGCGTTTATGTTCACGGCGCCTATTTTGATTTTGGATGAACCCACGGTGGGTCTTGATCCTATTTCTGCAAATCGATTAAAGGCCCTGGCCAAATCTCACGCAAAGGAAGGGGCGGCTATTTTGTTGGTTTCTCATATCATGAGTGAGATGGAACATCTGGTGGATCAAATGACTTTTTTATTAGAAGGCAAAGTTAGTTTTTCTGGCTCTACCAGCGAGTTGTTGCTCAGAGCACAAGCCTCTAGTCTTGAAAATGCGGTGGTGAAGTTGATAGGGCAGCGAATGGAAGATCCTCAAGGCGTAAATGAGGCGGTTAAATGAGTAAGAGCCTTCAAAAGATTCTTAAGTATGAGTTTCTGAATATTTTTCGAGATCGTTGGATATTTGTATATACCGCGATTGTGGCGGTCACAATATTCTCTGTACAAAAAATTTGTGGCGAGTTTCAGAAAACGGTTTTGACCCTGTCTAGTTTGTCTGTGGTCTTTGTCCCTTTGATCACGTCATTTTTCACCACTCTTTATTGGTATTATAGTGATCGCTTTACGCAATTGATGGCGACGCAGCCCGTGAAACGCTCACATATTTTTTTAGCGCGTTATGGGGCGCTCACATTTTCTTTGTCGGCTTGCTACGTGGTAGGCACGGTGCTGGGGGCGGCATTGAGTGGGAGTTTCTCTTTAGGTTTGGTTGTATTGATTGCAATGAATGTGCTTTTGACCTTTATATTTATCGCCCTGTCAATGTTGATATCGGCCCAGGTTGAGGATCGGATGCGTGGCGTGGGCCTTGTCTTCGGCCTTTGGCTTTACTTTGTATTAATCCACGACGGTCTATTGTTGTTGGGTTTGGTCGCCTTGCGTGAATATCCCATGGATATCCTAGGAGGTGTTCTAGGCTCACTTTCTCCCATTGGTTTAAGCAGGGTGGTTTTATTGATGTTCAATGAAGGCTCTTTGCTTTTAGGCCATACTGGCGCATTAGTGCGCGAAATCATGACCAGTTGGCAGGGGTATTTAATGGCCATTGGTATTTCTGTCGTCTGGGCTATTGTGCCTCTATTATTTGGGGTGAGATCATTTAAGAAAAAGGATTTTTAAGCGCACTTAGGTCTCGCTCCCAACAACGCCTCGGTCATTGCATCAATATCTAAGATGTCATTAATGGCATTAAATTCGATGGCGGCTTTTGGCATTCCAAAGACGACGCAACTGTCCTCGCTTTGGGCTATGGTGTAGGCGCCATTTTTTTTCATTTTTAACATTCCTCGAGCCCCATCCTCTCCCATTCCAGTAAGGATGGCCGCGTGGGTATTCTTGCAAATAGATAATTCAGCGATGGAGTTAAATAAGTAATCCACAGAAGGTTTGAAACGATTTAAAGGGGCATCGTCGCATAATAAAATGCGCAGCTCTCCGTTCTTT
>DATBTE010000016.1:0-4490 GCA_036559425.1 Pseudobdellovibrionaceae bacterium
ATTGTGTATTTAGTTTGAAGTGTTATTGTTTTTTTAATGGTTGAATATGGAATGGTGCTTTTTAATCAATTGGTTTAGAGAGGATGAAATATGGATCCGATTATTACTACAGCCATTGTGGCTGCTCTGGCTAACCTGAGCAACGATGTGATCAAAGACAGTTATGACGCGCTCAAAGCTGGTTTAAAGAAAATGTTTGGCGAGGAGAGCGATCTTATCGATGCCCTCGATAAATTAGAAAAAAAGCCAAACTCAGAAGCTCGCAAAGCCACAGTACAAGAAGAAGTTGAAATCGCTAAGGTCAATGACGATCCTGAGATTCTAAAGTTAGCTAAAGATTTACTGGATAAGATTAAAGAACAACCTAGTGGGCAGGAGATAATCAATCAAACGCAAAACAACACGGTGAGTGGCGTAAATGTTGGTGGAAACTTTGAATTTAAGCCAGTCCAAGAAGACAAAAGGAGTTGGAAGCCCGATCCTGGTCGAGGCACTGGAAAAACAGACCGTTGAAACATTTAAACGATGATTAGAGAAAATACTGGATTTAGCTGAACCGACAGCATAAGCAGCCAATACATTGGGATATCATTACTATGAGTCAGCCAATTCCAGACCACCAATCTCAGGAACAAAATAGCGTTATTAAAGATACTAACATTAGCGGCGACCTTACCTTCGCTCCCGTTCAGATTGGCACCAAGATTGAGACTCTGATCGTCGAGTCGTCGCTTGAGAAGATTACGCAGCGAAAACTGAATGAGAATTCACCTTATCAAGGACTGAAAAGATTTAATCTCAAAGACAGAGAGCGATTTTTCGGTAGAGATAAGTTAATCGCGAGATTATTCGAGGCGGTGAATCGGAGCAACTTGAGTTTAGTGTTAGGAGCCTCTGGAAGTGGGAAATCTTCAGTCGTGCGCGCGGGATTAATTCCTGAGTTGAAGAAGTCACTGAAATATCAAACATTTTATGACTTCATCTTTACGCCTAATCAAGATCCCTTTGATTCCCTATATCGGTGTTTACTTAGCGAGGAAAAGGATTATAACTTCAGTAAATCAGAAGCCGAGATTGCCTTAGAAGCAAAAGCCGAGACGCTAAGTAAAGTGATTAGCACCTTAAAGAAAGATGAGGAACGGTGGCTAATTTTTGTCGATCAATTTGAGGAATTGTTCACTATTTGTGACGATCCAGACAAACGCAAAAACTTTATTTCAGGTCTTGTCCAGGTTGCCAAGTCTGGGAATAGTTCTGTCAAGCTTGTACTGGCAATGCGCTCTGACTTTCTGGAGCAATTTAGTTTCTATCCCGATTTAGGTTCCATTGCCAATCAAAATAATATTCATCTGGTGACTGAGATGTATCCAGATGAACTGCAACAGGCGATCGAGCAGCCAGCGGCTATGCATGGTGTCGTGTTTGAAGAAGGGTTGGTTAAACAAATTATTGATGAGGTCGAGGGACAAAAAGGATATCTTCCCTTATTACAATATACCCTTGATTTGTTCTGGGAAAGTGAGTGCAGAACTCTCGATGCTGATGGTCATCCTAATATTGAAAACCGCACCTTAAACAAGAAAAATTATACAGCTTTGGAGGGGGTAAGAGGGGCGCTGCAAAAGCGGGTCAATGAGATATATAAAGATGTATGTGAAAGAAATAAAGATGGAGAAGCTGCCACTAAGCAAATATTTTTGAAGTTAGTAAATATTGTTGATTCCGATTCTGGGAGTAGAGCAGTTAATCGGCGAGCTTATCGCTATGAATTTGTCGGTGAACCAGTAGAAAATACCCTTAAAAGGTTTGTTGATGAAAATTTACTAGTGAGTAGTTATGAGTATTCAAATGAAAAAGAACTATTGATTGGGAATAATAAAAAAAATCTAGAAAATGCAACTATTGAAATAGCCCATGAAATTTTGCTCTCGTCCTGGGATAGATTAAAACGCTGGCTGGAAGAAGAAAAGGAAGCGATTATTCTCAAAAATTGGTTAGCTGGTGAGACAAGAAGATGGTTAGAAGTTCGAGCCAAAGATGAATCTAAAGCTAATGATGAACTTTTAAAGGGCGCTAGATTAGATCAGACAGTAGAATTTCGAGAAAAAAACGCCTTTGAAAAGTTGGGAGGCTTAGTTCAAGAAGAAAATAAGTTCATTGATGCCAGTGTTGAATGGCGCGAGAGCGCCCGATCAGAAAAAATTCATCTCCAGCGACGTGCTATTAAATGGCTTTCCGGAGGTCTAACAGCAGCCTTAATTGCAATGGGTATTGCAACTTGGCAGTGGCAAAGGTCTGAAAATCTGCGTTTAGCGACTCAATCTGAAGCATTGGGCTCTACTGCCGTTCAACAATTTGATTCTGGTAGACAAATAGAAGCTTTGCTATTAGCTATGCAAAGTGGATTAATGCTCAAAGATCTTATTCAAGATAGCCGCTCTCTCAATAATCACTATCCAGCAGTTAGCCCCCTCTTCGCATTGCAAACAATTCTTGATGACATTCGTGAAAGAAATCGATTGGAATATCCAGGTGGGAGCGAACTCGTCGTAAATAGTCAATATGTTTCTAGGGTGAGTTTTAGTTCAGATGGAAAATATATTGTTAGGATTCCAGAGCATGGCTCGGAAGAACACTGGGATCTATCAGGAAAATTGATTAACCAATCAGTACAGCCAAATCATGATACTACTTCAAATAAAGAGCCTAGCTCAATAGAAGAGTGTGTTGTTCCATTGGGAGGCGACCGAGTAATACGCCTTCGGTATTTACAAGAGCGACCATTGGAGCAACAGTTGACTGAGCAGTTAGCCCAGCTCACTGGTCAGTCAGAAGGAATCTTGAGCATACGCTGTAGTCCTAATGGCAAGTATGTTGTTATAACCGGAAGGGATGGTACTGTAAGGCTCTTGGATTTATCTACGAAACAAATAGCTAAAATTATTGGTCGTCAGGGCGGAGTTATGGACATAAGGTTTAGTCCAGATGGGCAGAACTTTGCTACATGGGGGGGAAATGTTCTATTTTGGGAGCTGCCGAAAAATCAGATGGCTCAGCATATGACTCTATTAAACGGAAACCAGGGTTCAGTTACAGCAATAAGCTTCAGTCAAGACGGAAAGTATATTGCTACAGCAGGATCAAACGGCACAGTAAATCTTTGGGATTCGTCAGGAAATAAAATTAGGCCAGAATTAAAGATTGGTGAAGGGATCATGGGGGTCAAATTTAACCGAGATGGGAAGAAAATTGTCATAGTGACAGATCAAGGCACAATACAAATTTGGGATTTGGCAGGAAATCCAATTCAGACTGTACTAGAAAAGCCTCAAAATCAGCGTCTTAATGTTATTAATGTGAGTTTTAGTCCAGACGGTAACTACATCGCTATGGCAATGGCTGGTGGTGGTGTGGAACTTAGAAAAATCACAGGGGAACAACTACCTGGTCGCTTTACTGGTCATCAGGGCTGGATTATGGGTATGAATTTTAGTGTGGATGAAAAACTCCTTGCGACGGCAGGAGATGGTGACACCATCCGGCTGTGGAAACTTTCAGGTGAACAAGTCAAAGAAATACGTGCTCATCAAGGAGAGACGATGAGTGTAAGTTTAAGTCCGGATGGAAACCTTGTAGCTTCAGCAGGAAATGATGGCACAATCCGCCTCTGGGATCTTCAATCAAAAGAGGAAATAGCCAAATTTGCAGGGCATCAGGGCAAAGTTTTAGGCGTAAGTTTTAGCCCAGATGGAAATTTCCTTGCTACAGCAGGGACAGACGGCACTATTCGACTTTGGACTCTCTCAGGAGAGCAGATGGCTCAATTCATTGGTTACTCTAGTGGACTTAGCTCAGAAGCTACAGGTGGTGCATTTGGCAGCCTTGGAATGACTTTTAGCCCTGATGGACGACAAATCGCTACTGCCGAAGATAATGGGGGAGCCAGATTATGGCGTATTGAAACATTAGACGAGCTATTGTATCGGGGATGTGAATGGCTCAAGGATTACCTTGCCGCTCACCCTGATGCACCAAAGGTATGTTCATAAATGTCATGACCAAATGTGGGTTCGCGCATAATTAGGAGAGCGAAAAAATTGGGTAGCAGGTTGGGTAGTTATGATGGGTACGCTAACCGTATACACCCACTAGAATTCATATAGAGCCGCAGACTACACATAATCATGGATAACGAAGAGAACAGAGCTGACGTCGATGCCTAATCTTTCAACCAACTGGATCGTCTCCACGCTTCGCGTTCCGGCGGCAGTTTAACGCAAATGTTGAATAGCTGGTTTCAAAGACCTTGCAGACATTCATGAGGAATTGTTGACAGGCAGGTTATGGCCCAGGCTGATGACATGGACTCCTCCTCACCCTCAGGGTGTCATAATGCACCCAGCCAATTAACGGGAAAAAGAGGAGTCCGAAATGAACAGTAATATAGTGGGTTTGGATTTAGCCAAAAGCATTTTTCATCTCTATAGCCT
>DATBTE010000017.1:0-1945 GCA_036559425.1 Pseudobdellovibrionaceae bacterium
CGTTTCGAAGATTGAATTTTTTCAATCAAACGATCAAACACTGCTAAATTCTCGGTTCTTTTGAGCTCGTCAACGCTGACGCCAAAAGATTTAAGATAAATCGAAAATTTAAAACTTTTTTGCATTTCCGGCGAAATATAACATTCGCCATCGCTTTTATGAGCACTGCCCAGGCAGGCGACATGAGTGTGCATATCAATAATTTTATGGGCCACAGGTTTCTCAGATTGGAGCAAGCTACCAAGGGCGTAAGCGCCGAAGACGGCCGTGCCGCCCATAAGTAAAATGGACTTCAGAAGAGGAACGACGGGGATCTTTTGCATAATTTTTCCGTTCGCAGCTGTGTTATGAGGTTTCAAGTTGTTCTCTCGGGCATAGCACGAGGAACTTGGTATGTAAAGGTACGCTAAAAGGACCTGAGCTAGATGTGGTTTTTTGAGTCGAGATTTTCTCGGAGCTTTCTAAAATCGTCAATATAATAATTTGCGACCCTTGCTCAAGTTCTATTCCTTAATCTTTAGGGGGAGTTTTAGGCTAACGAAGGGTTTGATGATCGCATTATTCTACGCGAGGTGCAGAGGGGCAGATGGTCTGAATTTCACTGTGCCAAGCCAACTGGTGCTCAATTTTATTTATCTCCAACAGTTCACCGTATTTCATTCTGAGTAACTCCAGATCAGTTACATCTTTGATTGTTGGTTTATTGTATTTCTGGAGGGCTTTAGTTATCTCACCAAACTGCTTTATTAGATTTCTCTTTAATTTGGCTAAGATGTTTTTTGGCGAGATCAAGAGCTGCTTCACACTTACCCGAAGTATAGACATTCATATAATTTAGGGCTTGATGTAGATTGTAGGCATCAATCCTTAATTCCTTATGTAAGTCTGCGGCCATCGCTGATAAAATAAAAAATGCATTTAATACCCAATTCATGTCTTATGATCACATTTATTAAATGAAGATGTCTACAAAACTAATGATAAGCAGCTAAACGCCGCCCATCACCGAATTGATTTTGAGACCAGATGAATTTTAAATTTTGAATGTCATTTTGGAAAGACTGGAAGTGCTTTTTCGAAAAGATGCTCAAGAACACGAGCTTTGCCAGTCAAAGCTTTTGAAGGATCGCCACCTGTATCAATCCTTTTCGAACGGCTTTCGAGAAAGCTGATTATTGACCTGCGAGTTTTAGATCGAGGCCGGTAGACTCACCGGCCCTTAGAGAAGGAGTTTTATAGCGATGAAATTATTGTCGACGCTTTGACTGGATTTTTCGGAGACCCCAAACGGAAGCTGCAATAAATAAAATTAGAATGACGATATTCATCCAATACTCACCGGGATTCGGAAACCATGCAGCTAAGAATCTCATAGTAACCTCCGTCTAAACCATCGTTATAATTTAGCAACCTACTTAAAGTCATTAAAGAAACGTTTCAAAGATAGAACTTAAGTATTCAGAGAAGCGAAAGATGACGGCTAGCACCGCTAGAAATAAGACTGCCCTAAAACGGACAGGCTTATCACCTAAGGTCATTAGATGGAAGGCCAAAATCCGATGACGGAAAAACCGACGGCTCTAAAGGATTATGCGGCATTCCGTGCTCTTCTAAAGAATTTCTTTAAGGAGGCTGATAAAGCCATTCAAGCTGAAATAATTAAGCGGCTTGTCGGTAAAATTGAGGTCGGCGTTGATTTTGTAAGAGTTCATTATCACACGACTGAAATCCATTGCTGATCCTTTGTCTCTAGCTTCCTGATAACTCGTGTTTACAGAAGTTCACATTGTTATGGCCGATTATCCTATCTGGCCCGCATGTACTTTAGCGGCGCCGGTACTGTGGCAATTTGATTGGTCTCGTCGCCGATCCCCAACCGCCACAGGATTTACTTGGTGGAATGACCTCCTTCCAAGCAGAAATACATTCCCTGGGTTCCTTCCGG
>DATBTE010000018.1:0-17090 GCA_036559425.1 Pseudobdellovibrionaceae bacterium
CTTATGACAATTTTCACAGTTTTTCTCGACTAACTTCGGATACTTGTAAATAGGCTGTTTAGTCACTTTATCAAAGTGACAGTCTTTGCATTTCACTTCTAAATGCGCACCATCGATCACATAACGGGTGTGAGTGTTGTGATCGAAGTTAATTGCTGGTTTCCATACTTTGTCGGTATGGCAAGCTGAGCAATTATTTAAAGAGCCAAAGTGCGGATTTTTTACCGTGCCAAAACGGTGGAAGTCATCATGGCAGGTCAGACATTGAGTTTTAAGCCCCAGCCATTTGTAATTTTTTGTAGAGGTCTCTTTAAGAACAGCCGGGCGCTGTTTATGGCATTCAGTACACTTGAGTTCAGCATGACGTCCGCCGAGTTTATAGCCAGTGATTTTATGATTAAAGTTTTCAATCTTCCAACTGTCTTCCGTGTGACAGGTGGTGCATTTTCCTCCGGTGAAGCGGTGGGAAAGATTCGCTTTGTGAGTTTCCTCATGGCAGCTTAAGCAGAGTGCGGTTTTAAGCTGAGGCCATCTATAGCGGAAAATTTTCCTTTTTTTATCAGCCAAATGGCAATCATTACATTTGATCTCACTGTGTTTTCCGACCAATTTGTAATTGGCATCACGACTGTGATCAAATTTAATATTATCTTTCCAAGTTTTCAAAGTATGGCAGGCATTACAATCTTTTTTAGCAAACTCGTTTTTAAAGAAATGCACATCATCTTTTCTATGACAGCTTATACAGCTTGTGGCTTTGCCTATATAGCGAATATCTCCGGGGCGTACAGACTTAGGTCCTAACTTCTCTTTGTGACATTCTTCACATTTGATTTCGGCGTGTTTACCTTCAAGGAAGTAACCAGTGAGCTTACCATGTTCGAAATTGTCTTTGTCGACCACAATCGAATCAAAGTTTCTTCCTTGATGGTCACGATGACATTCCATGCAAGTTTTAGTGGTCAATCCATGTAAACCGCGCTTCTGGGTGACGAAGGGTCTGATCGGTTTATGGCATTCTAAACATTTTTCGTTGGGAACGCCCTTTCCCGCATCGTGACACTTGAGGCAGTCCTTGTTTTCCAGGTCTTGGTGACCTTTTATTAATGGACCAGGGGCCAGAAGTTTACTGAGAATTCCTTCTTTTTCAGCTGAGGCCATACTGGTGATAACCGTGATCACGGAGATAATAATAAAAAGTAAAAGCGATGAAGATGGTTTTCTCAAATGGGCCCCCGCAGAGGAGCGGCATCACGGCGTGGCGCAGTTTCCGCTTCGCCGAAACGGTAGCCGAGTTTAAAGAACGAAGTAAGGATGGTCACAGACTCATCTGTAGCTCTTTGAATAGACCCAGTCCAGAAAAGTGTTCTGCTAATGGAATTGGAAACTGAAAATTCTATTTCGAGGGGATGAAGCAAAGTGCCGTCCTCATGTTTTTCAGTGGCATATCCTACGTCGAGACTGAACTCCCATTTTCTGGAGAAATACCCTGCACCAGTTCTGAAAAAGGTGTCTGTGGAGACAAAATTATTCCGATTCCCGCCTTTTGCGTAGAGGTCCCAGTTAGGAGCGAAGACGCGCGATTGAAAATAACTCAACGAAACTTCAGTCTTATTTTTTTGATCGTAGGCACGATGCCCTGAGATCGTACCGAGAGTCCAGCGCGAGCTGCGAGGGGAGCCAATGGAGAATTTTGCCTGGGCCTCTTGGTAGGGGCTCGGGGGAAGAGTTTCGCGGATTCCCTGATGGCGATAGTATTCAATACTATCCATTGCGAGAATTCCTAATTCGGAAGAAAGATTTTCAGTGTATTCCTGCTGCCAAATTAGACTGCCATTTTGGATATAACTGCGTGGGACAAAGTCGAAATACATGAGAGATAAAATTCTTGAATTTTCTTCCCATTGATAATTCATTTCATGAAATAGAAAGGAGCGATCTGTTTCGTTGCCGTAACTTTCAGAGACGACTCCGTTGGTCAAATAAAAGTTGCGAGCCCAGCCTCCGGTTCTGGATTGATAAGTCAGACCGGCGCCGGCGATATTCGCTTGCGGGTTGAAAGTGAGATACGAATGACTTTCCGCTTGGGGATTCTTACCGCCGAAAAAAGAAGACCAAAGGCTAGGCGTCCAACGGTACTCAGCAAGAACTCCATCTGTATAGATGGCTCCGACATCCTGCACGGGAAAACGCCCTAGACTTAAAGAGAGCTGGCCACCGGGGTTGACCCAACGGGTATTGATTTGTCGTGCTTGAAATTCATTTCTGTCAGTGAGTTGCAGACGCTCCCGATCGAGCTTATCGAAGAAATCATGTTTATCGCGAAGGTCTGATACAAACTCCCAATTTCCTTCTCCCATATTGGTGACCTTATAAAAGAGCCGCGAAGAAAAAACCATTTCGTCATTGGAGTCTGAGCCAAATGCATCGGTGGTGAACTTTTCGGTGGCAGTGAATCCTCCGAAAACAAAACGACCATAGGATTTCGCGGCAAGAGCTTTGTTCTCCTTGCAAAATAAGGATGCGATTATTAAAAAAATCGAAAAGACCTTGATCAATTTCATTTGACCAATATGATTACAATTCAGTGAACGGTTAATGACAAGGAAAAACACATGGGTCTTGCTAACGTAGTTTCTCGCCTGAATAAGAATAAATTTTTTAGATTTATCTCCTCTGTAAGGCTGGCAGTGCCGACGATGTTAATCCTGTGTGTGCTGGTCGGGTGGGGAACAATTCTAGAGAGCCTTTATAATGCCGAATACGCTTCTCTCAGGGTCTATAAGTCTTGGTGGTTCTCCATTTTCATGTTGATTTTATGGCTCAATATTTTTTGTGCTCCATTAGCTCGTTATCCATTCAAAAAACACCAGATCGGATTTGTGGTGACTCATATTGGACTTTTAATTCTCCTGGCTGGAGGGCTTGTAACCAATCGTTTGGGAATCGACGGACAGCTTCAGGTGATGGAGGGAACGAGCAACTCCTCTGTGATGCTTTCACGCCTGATGGTGGGATATCAGACGGAAGGAAGTCCAAGTATTCAGAAGATAGTGTTTGATCGCTCTATAAACTCAAAAGACAGTTCTAATCTGGACTTTATCAATAAAGAATTGGGTGCATGGTTTAAGGTAAATCAATATTTGCCTTTTGCTAAAGTGGAAAAGAACTATGAATCTAGTCCAGTGACTTCAGATGAAACGAGCATCAGCTTTATCATGAAGAGTCAATTTTTTAACGTGACGGAGTGGTTGAGCACCCAGGATGAGCCGGAAAAGCAAATGGGTCCGGCAACTTTGCGGATCGTGAAAGGCGAGTACGTTGCCGCCAATAACAGTCGAAAGACCGAGAAGAAGACAAATAAGAAGTCTGAGAAAAAAGAGAGCTTAAAGAAAAGAACCACTTCCGCGGTTTCAGGCGCTGAGATGGTACAAATCCTGGATGCTCAGACAGAAAAAGAAATTCAAACAGTGCCTCTGGCAAAACTTTTGAATACACCTGTGGTGGTCAATGGTGTGACCATTACAGTAAGTAAAAAATTAAATAATGCTATCGTTGCCGCCAACAAATTAGCTGAAGGGGACCCGAGTGGTTCGAACCCGGCTTTAGAATTCGAACTGAAAAAGGGCGGTGAAACAAAGCGCGAAGTTTCCTACGTCAAGCATGCGACTTTCTCATTGCATCCACAAGGAGCCTTTGGCCTGAGGCTTCAATATCTTGGCGGAAGTGGCGGAAGTGCAATCGGCCCGGCAATGAGTGAAGAAAACATTCAGGAGAACAGCGAGCCTATGGCGATGCAACGCCCTGGCGGCAATGTGATCGAGTTTCACATCCCAAGCGGAAATCAGAACAACAATCAAAAAGTTCAGGTGGTTCTGTTTAAGAACGGCGAATTTGTTCAAGAAGCTTTTGTCGGCCCCGGTGAGAGTGTGCAAACACCGTGGATGGGAATGCAGCTATTTATTGGCTCCGTCATTCACAATAGTCAGTCCGCAGTGGTGGCAAGACCGGTGGCGCTTGAAAAGAAAAGCAATCTTCCACCAAGTGCGCTTGAACTTAATGTCGACGCTGCCTCTCCTTCTTTGTGGCTTTCTGAGGGCGATGAAAAAGAAATTATGGTGGGTAACAAAAGAATTCATGTCTTTTACGGACGTGAAAATTTGACCCTGCCCTTTGAGATTGCTTTGAAAAAGTTTTCTAAGATTGACTATCCCGGGACTGAAACTCCGATGTCTTATGAAAGTTTGGTTCAAATCAATGGCCATGGACCTGTTACAAAAATTTCCATGAATGAACCTCTCAAAGTTGAAGGATACACGATTTATCAAGCCAGTTATTCTTTACAGCCGAATGGCCCCCCGGTTTCCGTGTTCTCGGTGAATAAAGATCCAGGGCGTTTTTGGAAATATTTAGGAAGTATCATTCTTGCGATCGGTGTGATCCTTTATACGCTGATGAAAAGTCGTCTGTATCGTAAAGAAAAAAGAGGAGTTTAATCCGATGAAGAATCTAATGAAATTGACGCTAGTATTAGCGTTAGAAATATTTTTCACCGCCGCTGTTTATGCTCAACACGAAGGAATGAATCCAAAAGTCGAAAGTGCAACCCCAGAAAAAGCCATGATGGATCTTAAAATCCAAGGTGAGCAAATTCAGAAAGATCCCATTCGCTCTTTAATGGTCCATCAGAATGGCCGCCTGAAGCCCTTCGATACGTTTGCGCAAGAAAGTATTTTATTTTTAAATGGCTCTTATAAAAGAACTGGTCTTCATCCAGTTCAAACTTATTTAGCCCTCATGACTTCTTCGACGGCGCCTTATGTGGAACTGGTCGAAGTTCGTGATCCGGAACTTCGCGTGCAAATGGGCTTCATGAAATCCAAACGTTTTATGTCCTTGGCGGATCTTGAAAGTTCCAATATTTCAAGTTTGACGGAGCCACTCTTTAAAAAACAAGAAGAGAATTCCAAGTCTTTGACGTCCGCAGAGAAAACCGTGCTTGAGACTTTTAATCAGGCCATGTTACTGCAAGCGGTGATCCGGGGTGATCACTTGGCGCGGGCCGCGGACTTTAGTTTCTTAAAAGGAACGCATGGCGAAGAGATGGCTGCCTCTGAAGTACAAGCGGCTCTGCGAGAATATATACAATGTTTAATGAGTTCTGAATGCAGTCAAGGAATCAAGGCTGAAGCTTTACTCGCAGTCTCCGGCAAGCAAGAGACTCCGGATATGTTTAAACATTACTTTGAGAAGACCAAAGCGGAAATTTTCTACAATGATTTCCGTCCTTTTTTCTGGGCCAGTCTATTTTATATCCTCCTAGGGGTTTTATTCTCCCTCAGCTTTATCCGTAATAAAATTGGCACCAAATGGCTTTCGCTGCTACTCGTTCTTCCTTTATCTTTGCATATTCTGGGTTTAGGTCTGCGGGTTTATATCACTCAGTTCGCGCCTGTGACGAATATGTACGGAACCATGATTTGGGTCTCTCTTGGGGTGACGGTCTTTAGTACACTTTTATTTATTCTTTACAAAAATGCCTATGTCCTTTGTGCGGCGCTTATTTGCAGTGGCTTGATTTTGATGCTGACTGAGCAAATCCCCATGATCTTGAGTCCGGATTTAGATCCGATCGTGGCAGTTCTGCGCAGCAACTTCTGGCTTTCCACTCATGTCACGACCATCACGATTTCTTATGCGGCTTTCACGGTGGCGGCGGTTTTGGGAAATATCGCTTTGTTTCGAGTATGGATTCATAAAGAGAACGACGCCTTTTTTAAAGAGTACTCTCATTATGCTTACCGCATGATTCAGCTGGGGTGTTTCTTATTAACAGTGGGAATTATTCTTGGCGGTGTGTGGGCGGATTATTCCTGGGGCCGTTTCTGGGGTTGGGATCCGAAAGAGACTTGGGCCTTGATTGCGGATGTGGGCTTTTTAGCAATACTCCATGCTCGGATCGCAGGTTGGCTCAAGCCTTTCACCTTACTTGCATTTTCGCCCGTGGCCTATTTGTTGGTGATTATGGCATGGTACGGAGTCAATTTTATCTTGGCAGCAGGTTTACACTCTTACGGATTTTCCAGCGGCGGTGCCCTGGTCGTCGCCATTTATGTTGTGGTGCAGGCAGTGGTTCTTGCGCTGGGCTTTTGGAGATACTTTAGTTTGAAAAAGGTGGCGGCTTGATAGGGAACATTCTCGGAGATTTAGATCCGAGAATAGGACAGATTTACCTGTATGTTCTATTCCTTCTCGGGCTAGCAGTGACCATGGATTTGCATAAATTAAAAACGGCCCCAGAGGGACCGCTTTTAAGGAAGAGAGACTCCCCCTAAGGAGGCACTCTATGAAAAGAAAAGAGACAGTTTCTTTTCGGATATCTAGGGAATTACTAAAGTTGCTGATGCTTATTTTTTTGTTGTTTTTCAGTTGCTGTAGTTAACCTGAAGATAAAGTGAGACTAACTTAAAGGGCTTTCGAATTTTTAAACTATGGTCTAGGTCAAAGTGGGCTTGATCGGGCACAACCCGGGAGCTTTGCATGGACGATTCTCTGGGGCCACCTTTATTTGCTGTTCGAGGGAAAGTAAAATTCAAAAAAGCTCTGCAAAATTTCACACCCCAAACATGAGTGCCGCTGTGACATGAATAATCGCAGCGACATACATGAAGATCGCAAATGGAAAGTGAAAGGCATGCCAGTAACCCATCAACCGTTGAAAGGGTGCCAGCAAGGCTGAACGTCGTTTGTTAACGGCATAGTCTTTTAAAATAAATTTGGTGGCGGTTGGCCACTGCGGACCAATTTCTGGTTCGGTGAATGCCATTCGGATGTCTCCGGCCATAGAATAAACCAATGCTTTAAGAGGATTGTAAGGAGTATCAGTTAAAGGGGCTCCGGCCAATTGCAGAGCTTTTTTAGAGTAAAGCTCTTGATCTTGCTGGGTGAAAGGAACATTAATTCTTGCCAGCATGCGACCGATCTTGGCCAAACGCTGCTCGGCCTCTTTTTCGAATTCTTTTTTAGCTTGTAACATCTGTATGTAGAAATAACGTCCAATGAGACCTGAACTAAAAGAAATAACCATGGACCAAAAACTGATGCCCACGACGCCGCGGACTTTAAAATTGCAATGAAAGAGAATGAAAGTCGGACCGATGAGGCCGCATAAAATATGAAAATTCAACCAAGACGTGAGCTTACCGCTGTGAGATAGCCACGAAAGTCGTTTTCTTAAAGAGTAAACATTCATCATGATCATAAGCCCTAAGCCTGTCCATCCTAGAAAGAGTGACAGTTGGCGCCCCGGCTCTTTGTTGATTTGGTAGCGCGCGGGAAGATAGCCCATGGCCTGTAATTTTTTAAGTAGGGAAAGCGACTCATTAAAGTTGAGGCCGTAGTACTCGTAGCTTAATAAAGCTAGGAATAGAATCCAAATAAACATGACGCTTTTAAATCGCATTTTTCATACCTTCGCCAAATTTTTTATCGATCTCCACGCCCAGGCCCATTAAAAATTTATGGGGGAGTTCTGCCCCGGCAAAAATAAAAACAAAGTCATTGCGAAGATCGATGATCTCCTCTTGTTTTTTTATCTTTGTCAGACCTAAGGCAATGGCTTGAACGGAAGAGTTGTACCAGATACTCAACAAACCTTTGGATTCCATTTCCAGAATGCGTTTCATATTGTCCTCGTTACAGCGGTCAAAGGTTGGGCCGCGGACGAGCAAGTGAACTTCATTTCTCCAGCGTTTTTCACTGAGCATTTGCGCGGCTTCCACCGCTGCATTACCGCCCCCAACGACAATGACTTTCTTCCCTTGGTATTGTTCAGGGTCGAGAAGGTTATAGGTCACTTTAGGCAGGTCTTCCCCAGGAACTCCCAGGCGGCGCGGACTGCCGCGAACACCCATGCATAAAATGACTTTTCGTGCGGTGTATTCACCTTTGGAGGATTTTACTTTAAAAATATTTCCAGTTTTTTCGAGGCCTTCGAATTTGGTGTCAACTTGAACTTTCAGGCCAGTTTTTTTACGCACATTATTCCAATATTTTAGCAGCTGTTCTTTAGAAATCCGATTGCTTTCAAATTTGAATTTTCCAATGAGAGGCAACTCGAAAGGATGACTCATGACTATTTTCTGGCGTGGAAAATTATAAACCGTGCCTCCAAAAGAGTTTTGTTCAAGAAGTAAATAGGATTTTTTTTCAGCGATGGCCGTTACGCCGGAAGCAAGGCCTGCGGGGCCACCACCGACAATGATCACGTCATATTCGGCGTTCTCTTGTGGGAGTTTTTTGACGGCATCAGTGGTTGCCAGAATTCCTTGTTTAATCGCATTGCGAATAAGTCCCATACCGCCGAGTTCGCCAGCGATATAGAGACCGGGCACATTGGTTTCATAATTGGAATTTAAGCGAGGAATATCCATGCCCCGGGTTTTAGTTCCAAAAACAAGTTTGATCGCATTCAAAGGACAAGCCTTTTCGCACTCTCCATGGCCGACACATTTCGTGGGCCCTACGAGGACAGCTTTATGATTAATCAGTTTTATAATGTCCCCCTCAGGGCATATCGTCGTGCAGGCTCCGCAGCCGGCGCATAAGCCAGAATCAATTTCAGGATGGAGAGACATGGGCTCATTGAGGCCGCTTTTGACGGCTTTCGATAATAAATTTTTGGCTTCTCGGTGATGCTTCTCACGACGAAGGATTGAAAGCATTGAATAAAAACCCACGAGAACAATAAACGTGAGGACAACATTGTCCGCGATGAAATTTAAAAAACCCATAGGATTCTCCCATATTTCTAATTATCGGAAAATAACAAAGAAAACCCAATACCTGAGAGAAGAGTTAGACTTTCGGAGAGGGAGCTATTTGCAGCTCGGGCCTCCGCCCTTGGAATCGTTCCATGATCCACCAGTACGATGGCATTGAACGCAGTCTGTAGGAGACTTTGGAGCCGCACAGTTAAGGTTGTGTTTAGTGCCTGATAAGGCCTCATTCGCATGACATGGCAAACAAGATTGAATAGGCGCCGAAGCGTTCACTGTAGCCGTGGTTCCATTAAAGGAAACAGAGCTTGGGATTCGATGATTGAAGGTTCCAGTACCTACCCATGCTTTGGTATCTAAATAGCCAGCACCATTATTGGCCATGGCTTTTGTCGCGGCGCCGGTATGACAGCCCAAGCAATCAGTCATCGTATAGGTGACAGTGGAGGTGCCAGCACTACCTGCGGAAGTGCTGGTAAAGGTATGGGCATAGTTGATGGTTTTCGAGTAACGTCCTGTAGAACCACTATTGATCACGGTTGTTGGCATTCCAATCGGTGGAGTGGTCGAGCCGCCGCTCGTGTGACAATTATTACAAGTATTGGCATTGGAGCTGATAAAGCTAGCGGTGTGAGCGCTGCCGCCACCCACTCCCAGCCAGTTACCGACCGCTTGAGTGCCAGTCCCTGGATAGGTATGACAGGCACTGCAATCTTGAGTGCCAATAGAACTATGGTCCATACCACTCACCACAACTGTCGGCTTAACATTCATATGACAGTTGTCGCAGCGGCCAGTGGTGCCATTCAAGGTTAAGTTTGTAACTTTAGAGTGGAATTGGCCGGATTTCCATTTGGTTCCTCCCGGTCCGACTTGGGTATGGCAAGTATAGCAATCCTTACCAGCCACATTTTTATCATTGTGGGTAATTTGCACGTAAGTATTCGCCGGTGCGACACTGGAAGTTGTTTTTGTATCTGAGAAAGTCAATCCTGCAGGAAGATCATTGTTAGTTCCCGCCGTCGAACCTCCGCCGTTGGCGAGACCATGGCAGTCCTGACAGCTCGTCGGGCTGACCGCTGTATGGAAGGAAGTGCTTCTCTGCCAAGCGCGTGGATTGGTGTTCAGATCATTCAGATGGCAAGTCGCGCATTCAGTACCGAGGTTTGTGGAAATATGACTCATGTGTTGCGAATCAGTAGTACTGACCGTGACTCCTGAGGGCTTTTGGCCCGCGTGGCAGTCAATACATGCAGTAGGTGGCGTGGTGATTTTTCCGTGATAGAGGCCGCCGGCCCAATTTGTTGAGGCGGGGTTCGTGGCTTGCGCTGATGTGGGCTGTGCATGGCAGGCTAAACAGTCTTGAACAGCGAAATTAGATGTGTGGGCCATCTTATTAATCAGGGTTTGGTTCATGATCGGGTAGTGGCATGTGGTACAGTTGGTCGGAGACTTTGAAGAAATTTTAAAATGGAATTTCCCATCAGCGAAGGTGACTCCTGGTTGAGCGTGGCAAGTCGCACAGTCAAAATTGCTAACAGCCGTGCCTCCTCCAGATAATGCCGCCGCATGGTTCATGGGCTTCAAAGCGGTGCCGACTATATCGACCGGCAGTGTGCCTGTATGGCAATCGCGGCAACTTGTAGGCTGTGCAAGACCCTTCACCGTTAAAGACGCATGAAACTTTCCTCCGGCGTAAACACCGCTACTCGCTTGGTTGTGGCAAGTCGCGCAGTCATTGGCAATGCTGGCAGGGACTTGAGTGGAGGTATGCAGCATTTGTTTTGGTAATGATTGGGTTTGCTGCGAAGTCGAAATCACCCGAGTGCCAGAATAATTTAAATGTGTTGAGGTGACACTTAATGAGCCAGCTCCGACGTACCCTGAAGGGAAAGTAGTGGCACTTCCCCAGTTAGCCAGACTGGTAAATTGATTTTTAGTCAATACTTGTTGATGGCATCCTATACAATCACCGGTTCCACTTTTGGAGTGATCAAAGCCATTAATAATACCAGTCGGACGTTGCGAGCTATGACATGAGGAACAAGAGGTAAGGCTGGAGGAGTGTACAAAATTTCCCCCACTCCATTGAGATTTTGCGGTGAATTGAGTGGTCGCAGTGTGACAAGTGGCGCAGTCCAGGGGGCTCCCGTGAGTGTTAAAATCAAAAGGCGTATTGGGATTCGAGGCGGTAAAACTTGAGTTGGTATTAGGCCGTGAAGACTCGTGGCAAGCGATGCACGAAGCAGGTTTGCCATTCGCCGCATGGAAAACTCCGCCACCCCAAGTGCTTTGGCTTGTATGACAAGTGAGGCAATCTCCGGTGCCGCCCAAATTGACGTGATCAAACTTGGTGGTTCCCGCAGCCGCCGTCACAGGTACAGGGCCGACAGGACGGCTGTTGGCATGGCAATCCACGCAAGAACTTGGTTGAGTTAATCCTGCACCGACGAGTGACTGATGGAATTGGGCTGACTGCCAAGCCGTGCCTGGTTGTTTATGACAGGTCGAGCAGTCACTATTTACGATGGGAGTCGTGGTTGCGACATAATTACCAGCGGCATTTTTTGCCCAAACGACCGCATCGTGTTTCATGACTTTGGAAGGAGGAATTCTTGATGAATCCGAATGTCCCACGAAGCCTTTGGGTCGGACCGCGCCGCTCGTATGGCAGTCACTACAAGAGGTTGGCTGTCCCAGGCTGGCTTTGGTGAGCGAAGGATGAAACTCCCCTGGTAAATAATTTCCACTTGCAATCCCTGCATGGCAAAGAGCGCAATTTTGCAAATCAGTGGCTTTTAGCTGCGTTGTTTTGTGGTTCATTGCCATATGATAGGATTGATTTTGTGATGTGAGAGATTGAATGGAGGTATTCAAGTAAGTGGGAATCTGCGCGACGATATTGATATCCGCTGAAGGATCCCAAACCAGCGTCGCGGGAGTTCCGCCAGCTCCGCTCCAATCGCTAAGACTACTGAAACTGCTCTGCAAAGCGGGTTGATGACAAGAAAAGCACTCTCCTGTGCCGCTCGTGCTGTGATTGAAACCATTGACAATGGTGGTGGGTCGTTGGCTGCTATGACAGCTTACACAAGAAGTTAAGAGGGGGGAATGGACATACTTGCCGCCAGCCCAATCTGCCGAAGTGCGGGAAAGTGTTTGAGGATGATGACAAGTAATACAATCAGTTCCAGCAGCATGGGAAAAATAATCGAAGGGCGTATTTGGATTGAGGCCGATAAAGCCCACAGTGGTATTCGGTCTAGAGAGTTCATGACAAGTGGAACAAGAAGTCTCTTGGCCGGTATGTTTGAAGGACACGCTTGCGTATTCCGCATTTTCCACACTAGGCCTCTCCACACCACAATTTTGAAACATCAAAATCGCCGTGCCGAGTGCGGCAAAGGGTAATAAAATTTTAAGCTGTCTCATTGTAATACGCATTTAGTTTTGAATCCCCAAATCAGTCTACCTGTCGGTTGAATTAATTTCCAACATTATGTCCTGGGTGTTTCTATTTTAGAATTCGAATTGTTGCGCTGGCGATCGACGGGCTGGAGCTCGTGCACAAGTACTGTTTTGATATGCATTCGAATGTCTGGATCTCTTATGTCAAAAAGATGGACGAATTCTTCAATCGAACCGAAATAGAATTATTTCCGCGACAGAATGGATTCGAGCTTTTCCCACAGCCGGGGGCTTAGCAATTCGGAGCCAATTAAAAAGATAGGCTCATGTTCTTTCACCCGGCCCTTGCGCGTATCTGAGGGCACATAACCAACTCCTCCCACGTTATCGAGCCAAGATTTACGGACGGCTAAAGAATTAGAGATGAATAAAAATTCGAAACTTTCCAATTCTTTCTTTTGAGCGCGACCAAATTCAAAAGTGGAATACACTCCAAACTTTTTATTGGTGTTCACTTTATCGAGAACTTGAGATCCTATTTCCAATAGATGTCTGAACTTTTGACGGCCGGGAGTTTTGAAAGTGAAGATCAGATCCAGATTGCCCGATAAAAAATTCGAATCCAGCTCGTTCAGGTCGTAGATATTGAGGCTGATTTTATGAATACCGAGCTCTTCAAAACAAATTTTGGAAGTCTCCATGGCAAAATTGGACATACCTTCAAGGGTTCCAATATGAATTTCGGCCACGGCATTGTTTTGGCTGAGTCCTTGGAGTTCACTTCCCAGACGACGAGTCGAGTGGTCGAAGATTTCAGCCATTTCGAAAGCAATCGGCGTCCAACTGGATTTTCTCTTGGCGGAACGATCGAGTACAACGATTTTAAACTCTTCTTCAATACGGGCAATGATGCGTGAAAGTTGAGGTTGACTGAGCCCTATATGAATGGCGGCGGCAGAGAGATTCTTAAAGTGAATGGCCTTCACCAAAACACTGAGTTCATAATAAAGTGGTTGCATGACGCTTCCTTAAGAAAATTATTTTTTGATGTAGTTAAAAAAGGCGACAATACCCAAAACCAAGGCCATGGCGTATTGTATGAAACTCATGGTGGGCATGCCGCTAATATTATTTTCCGTGGGCTGAATAAAGATGAAGGAAGCGCTCAAAATCAAAGCCGCGATAATAACGCCTAAGAACAACAAATTAAAGGAGACTTCAATAGATCTTTTCAGATCATCGACCTGGGGAACATTCAGTTTAAAGGCGTGGGCGGGACTATTGATTTTTCTCAGAAGAAAATTAGCTTGGCGGGGAAGGGCGTGGATAAAGTTTTTTGACTCCCGCAGAACCATCGATATTTCATTCATAAATTTATTGGGGTCCAATTGATGTCTGACCAACTCATTGGCCACTTCAATGGAGTATTGCAAGAAATCGAAATCAGGAATGATCCGCCGCCCAAGGCCTTCAATGGCAACGATCGACTTAAAGAATAACATCAATTCGGTGGGCAGACTTAAATGATGGCGAGCCGCAACTCCACTGGAAGACATAAGAAGCTTGCCCAGATTTACATTTTTAAGAGTGAGACCGTAGTAAGGAGCAATGAGTTCCCGTAAGTCCTTGGCAAAAAGGTCTACATTGACCTTGTCAGTGAAGGGAGCTAAGTCCACATACTCATAAGCCAGGCGATCATAGTCTTCTTTGGCTAATGCCAAAAGCATATTGGCCACGGCCGCCTGAGTTTTATTATTCAAGCGGCCCACAACCCCAAAATCTATCAAGCCAATCTCATTGTTGGGAAGAACAAAGAAGTTTCCGGCATGGAGATCTCCATGAAAGAGTCCATCCGCGAATACCATTTTCATATAGGCCTTGAGGCCTTTGCGAATCAAAGCGTTAAGGTCAATCCCTTCTTGTTTCAGGGCGCCTTCTTGACTTAAAGGAACCCCTTCCAGGGCTTCCAAAGTCAAAACTCGCTCGGTGGTGAGTTCCAAGTAGACTTTCGGAATTTTAATATCGTCTTCCGCTGCAAAGTTCTCTGAAAAACGGCGAATGTTATTCGCCTCGACCACGAAATTGGTTTCCAATTCCAGAGTTTTAAAGAATTCATCCACGATTCCGGTGGGATTGAAAGGCCGAGTTTCCGGCACATAGGCCATCAAAAGTTCTGAAAGCATATACAAGACATTTAAATCATCATTGATGGTTTGAATAATGCCCGGACGCTGCACCTTAACCACCACGACTTCACCGGTGGCCAGTCGCGCTTTATGAACTTGCGCGATACTGGCCGCCCCCAAAGGGACGGGATCAATGAAAGAAAATTTTTGATAAAGGCTGTCCCCAAATTCTTCTTTAAGAACGCCCTCCACCACTTCAAAGGGAAGACTTTGAACGCGATCATGAAGCTTTTCAAATTCGTTGGTGTATTCCTCAGGGATAAGGTCAGGGCGAGAGGCCAGAACTTGCCCCAACTTTACAAAGGTGGGCCCTAATTCTTCGAAACTCATACGCAGGCGTTCGGGAATCGTGAATGCCTCAAGCTCGGGTGAAGCGCTCATGCGCTCCACAATGAATTTACCGAGCTTTATTTTTTCGGCGACCTGATGAAACCCGTGTCTTGCGAAGACCCCCACTATGGTTCGGAGTCTGGCTGCGTTTTTCAGTGTTTTTCCTAGTTGACTGCCTGTTTTTAGAAGGGCCACTCTTAATCTCCTGACGAGGTTCTGAGTCTTCTTTTGCGTCGACGTCCTCAACATTAAATCGCAGTTTTGAACGATCCGCAAACTGCAATTTTCGAGAGCGGGCGGACGAGGGAACTGCAAGGTTTTTCCCATTAAATAAATATTGCTTGCCGTTCTTAGGCTGTTCCGTCTTCTGGCTTCTGGGCTTGCGATGACGATCTTCTGATTTCCGCTGTTTATTTTTATCTGTTTTGCCAAAGAGAGGGCGCAGGCTAGGGCCGTTCGCTTCGAGTTTTTCTGTGGCCCCCGGAAGTTGAAAGTTCACTTGGCCCAACTCCGGATCTGCGGCAGCGACCTGGATACGGATACTGTCACCAATATTATAAACTTTGCCTGTTCGTTGTCCTCTGAGCTGCAGGTTCTCTTCATCAAATTCGAATCGATCATTGCCGAGATCATCAGTCCGCACCAGACCGTCACAGTCATACTCGCGCAGCAGAACAAAGATTCCGAATTTCGCCACAGAACTGATGATACCATCGAGTTCCTGGCCGACAAATTTCTGCATGAAGCGGGCTTTTTTTATCGATTGGACTTGGCGCTCAGCTTTGGTGGACCTTTGCTCCGCTGCGGAAAGTATCGTCCCCGCGGTTAGTAAGTCCTCTTCGCTCAGCAAGCGGTAAGGAGAGTTTTGCATCACTTGATTTTTCAACAAGCGGTGGATGATCAGATCCGGATAACGACGAATGGGCGAAGTGAAGTGAGCATAGAACTCAAATCCCAAGCCAAAGTGACCGACGTTATTCATATTGTATTTCGCTTGGCTCATGGAGCGAAGGGTAAGAATATTGAGGATCTGAGCTTGTGGTTTTCCTTCGAACTCTTCCAGAGCTTTGGTCAGACGTTTTTGCAACTTATCTGAACCGAGCTTTGTTTTGCTGCCAAAGTTCCACAGATATTTTTCTAAAACCCGAATGGCTTCTTCGTTCGGAGGTTCGTGAATGCGATAAAGTGCAGGGACTCCTCGGCTGTCCAGAAAAGTGGCCACAGCGACATTGGCAGCCAACATCATTTCTTCAATGAGGCGATGGGCAAAAAGACGCTCTGATTTAATAATATCAATGGGTACGCCGCTCGCATCGATTTCCAGTTCTGTCTCTGGAATTTCGAGATCCAAGGAGCCTTCTTTGAAACGTTTTGCCATCAGGATCTTGGCCAGATCCGCGCAGTGAAGAAGGGTCTCTTTGACGTGATTGAACTTAGGGTCGCCAGCGCCATCAATAACTTCTTGCGCCTGTCCATAGGTCACGCGGGCTTTGCTTTCCATCACGCCTTCATAAAAATTGGACGAAAGCGTCGCTCCGGTGAAGTCAAATTGGATTTCGGCCACCACGCAAAGTCTTGGAACCTGAGGATTGAGCGAGCAAAGACCATTGCTGAGAGCTTCAGGCAACATCGGAACCACAAAATTCGGAAAGTAAACGGAAGTTCCGCGTTCATAGGCATCTTTATCAATAGAGCTACCGATGCGAACATAATGGCTGACGTCTGCAATGGCGACATAAAGCAAGAAACCTTGTTTGTTCACTTCGACATAAACGGCATCATCAAAATCTTTTGCCGTGGCACCGTCAATCGTAATGAGATTGAGCGGGCGCAGGTCTTTACGATTTTTAAAATCAGCGGGGGCGGGCTCTGCCGGAAATTTTTTAGCTTCAGCGAGGGTAGCGGGCGAGAACTCTTGAGGAATATTGTTTGTGGCGATGACTCGTTTAATGTCATTCATCGGATCCAGGGCATCTCCGATGATTTCAATGACTCGTCCAGAAAATTTTCTGCCATCTTCAGGATAAGTAAGAATTTGCGCGGTAACGAGTTGCCCTTCTTTAGCTCCCATGGAGTCAGAGAGGTCGATCTTGAGATCTTCGCCCCAACCTTTGCCTTCGTCTTTAATGACGGCTTGGCGGTCATTGATAATATGGAAAGAACCCACGAGTTGTTTAAAGCCACGGCTGATAACGCGAATGACACTGCCGCGGAATCTTTCTCCGCCACGCTCTGGAGTGACCTCGATCAAAACTTTATCACTGGTCATAACCCCTTGCATGGATTGCCGAGGTATATAGACGTCGGGATGGTCCGCGCTATCTGGGATGAAAAACCCGAATCCATCGGGGTGTCTTTTGATTGTGCCTTGAAGTAAGTTTTTGGCTAA
>DATBTE010000019.1:0-5669 GCA_036559425.1 Pseudobdellovibrionaceae bacterium
TCAAAGAGGGCATTTTGCAAAATCCACGGGCTTTCAATGAGCACGTTTCAATATTGGCAACGCAAACTTAATCAGGCAAAAAAACGTGAGGTCGAGGTTCTCAAGCCTTCCCCCTTTATCAAAGTGGACGTCGAGCCACAAGCGCTTCCTGCAAGTCGCAATAGGCCCGATGCAAGATGGGTTGCTGAGTTGATTCTTCATCTTCAAGAGGGCTTACGATGAAATCCCCAAAAGATTTTAAGGGGGTGTTCCTTCACAGAGATCCGGTGGACATGAGAAAGGCGATCAACGGTTTAAGTGTTTTAGTTGAAACCAGCGGCATGGGGGACCTTATGGGCCCCTATTTATTCGTATTCTGCGGAAAGCGACGAGATGTGATGAAGGTTCTTTATTTTGATAAATCCGGTTTTGCCCTGTGGGTTAAGCGACTGGAAAGAGATAAATTCCCGTGGCCAAAGAAATCCACTTTGGAAAACGTGAGCTTATCCACAGAGCAATTTACTTGGCTGCTTGAGGGATATGATATTTGGAAGGTGAAACCCTTTACTGAATTAAATTTTGAAAATGTTTGTTGAGAGTTTTTTTAAATTCCTTAATACTCGCTGACGTCATGTCAAAGTCGAACTCACTTTTATCTTCAGAACAAGAGATGGCTCTACGAATCGCAGAGCTTGAGCATCTTTTAAAGAAAGAGCAGGAGAAGAATAAAAACTACGAAAGCCAGGTGGGTTGGCTGACCGAGCAGTTAAAAACCCTGAAGCGCAATCAATTTGGAAGCAAATCCGAGCGCTGGGAATCCCAAGAACAGTTGAAGTTTAATGAGGCCGAGGTTGAAGCAAAAAGCCCTGTTCCTGAGAAGGAGGACTACACTGTTGAGGTGCGAGGCCATACCAAGAAAGTTCGGGGGCACAGAAAGCCTTTGCCTGAGAATCTGGCTCGCGAGGTTGTAAAGATTGAATTGCCGGAAGCTGAGCAAGTCACAGAGCAGGGAGAAAAGCTGAAGGTCATTGGCTGGGAAATCTCTGAGAAATTAAAATATGAACCGGCCCAGATCAGCGTCATTGAGTACCACCGCGCTAAGTATGGAGTGGATAGCGGAGATTATGAGAAGACCGCGCCCCCTGTCCCTTCAGTGATTCCAAAGGGCATTGCCACACCAGAACTCCTGGCCGCTATTGTTGTGGGTAAGTATAGTGATGGTCTTCCTTTGTACCGGTTGGAGGAGATCTTTGCCCGTCAAGATGTGGAATTAAGTCGCACCACCATGGCCAGATGGATGGTGCAGGTAGCCGCAGCCTTAATCCCTATCCGCAATGTTTTATCAGATCGAATGGTTTCTGCGCACGCTATTTCCTGTGATGAAACCAGTGTTCAGGTTTTAAAAGAAAACGGTCGCCCTGCCGAGAGTAAGTCGTGGATGATTGTGCGGGCCACTCCTTGTGAGAAAAGCAAGATCGTATTGTTTGATTACAGCCAGTCTCGCAGTGGCGAAGTGATGAAGAATCTATTTGCGGAATACCAGGGACGTCTTTTATGCGATGGTCTTGATGTTTATAATGGGCTTGAAAGTGAAACACTTCTTCGCTTTGGCTGTCACATGCATGCTCGCCGCAAGTTTGAGCAAGCCGCAACGGATGGGGCCCCCTCTGGAAAAACTATTGCTTCAGGAGTGATGGAAATCTACAAAAAGATTTATAAGTTCGAAGAAAAAATCAGGGAACACGCCCCTGAAGATAAAATCAAAGCAAGGTTACAAGATCAAAAGCCGCTCCTGGAAGAAATAAAACAAATTGCAGAATCCAGTATCAATAAAGTTCCAAATAAGTGCAAGTTGAGTCAGGCCCTTAGGTACTACTTGAATGAATACACGTATCTGACAAGATACTTGGAGGATGGATTGATGGAGCCCGACAACGGGTTCACAGAACGAGCCATTCGGAAGTTTGCCATCGGTAGAAATAACTGGCTCTTTAGTGATACGCCAGAGGGGGCGGAAGCCAGCAGTCTTCTCTACAGTCTTGTGGTCACGGCAAAGATGAATAAGGTCAATGCTTATAAGGCTCTCTCTAAAATCCTCACTGAGATACCTTTGGCTAAAACTTATGAGGACTATGAGCGGCTGGCCGACTCGATCTTAACACCAGAACCATCGGCTTAACAAAAAGGCTTCATGGGGCGCTTACCTTTTAACAGATGGAAATATGATATTTTCGATAAAAGAAATGGACCATTAAGTGTTCCGGCCAACAAGTTAACAGAAGATGAAGTTGCAGAAATTATCAAAATATCCACATCAAAAAAATATATGGATCTTTCTCCGTGTCAAATCGTTCCCTCCCTTGCAGATAGCGGATTTTACGTTGCTAGCGAATCATCTTTTTATAAAACTTTAAAGGAGCATAATTTATTAAGCCACAGGGGGAAAGCAAAACCGAGGAATAATAATCGACCAGCACCTTTGGTTGCTACTGGCCCGAATCAGATTTTCTCTTGGGACATAACCTACCTCAGAAGTTCTGTCACAGGCATGTTCTATTACCTTTACATGTTCATGGATATTTACAGTCGGAAAATTATGGGATTTAAAGTTCATGAGTGCGAATCAATGAATTACTCCGCAAATCTGATTTCAGAAATTTGTTTGAAAGAAAAAATTCAGAAACATAAGTTGATACTTCATTCCGATAATGGTGGTGCCATGAAAGGAGCTACAATGCTTGCCACACTTCAAAAGCTTGGTGTTGTTCCCTCATTTAGCCGACCTAGGGTATCAGATGATAATCCGTATTCGGAGGCGTTATTTAAAACGTTAAAGTATTGTCCTGAGTATCCAGCTAAACCTTTTTCATCAATAAAAGATGCCGCTGACTGGGTTGAAAAATTTGTGTATTGGTACAACAATGATCATTTACATAGCGGAATAAAATATGTAACGCCAGCTTTAAAACACGATGGAAGAGATATTGAGATTTTAGAAAATAGAAAAAAAGTTTATCGTGAAGCTAAAATAAAAAATCCAAATCGCTGGTCAAAAGAAATTAGAAATTGGAACAGAGTTGAAAAAGTATATTTAAATTACTTGCAGGAGGAGAATGATGTTGTTATAAATTGCGCATCTTAGTGATCAAGATCATTGGTCAACAATCCAAAAAAATTCCGGTTCCGATAGTCTAAAATGGATGACCGAAACATTCGAGGCATTATCAATAGAAAAGGCTGCTGTAGCTGAAAGGTTGAGCCGCTTGGATGAACAGTCTGATGCCCGTGAGTTTGTTAGGGAGTCGATTGAAGGCGTATCCAAGAATTTAAATGACTTCAAACGAGGTTTTGTAAAAGCCAAGGGTTCTTTAAAAAAGAGACTCTTGAGACGACTGCTAAAGCAGGTTGTTCTAACCTCTGAAGGATTGCTTGTTTTTATGTATTTGGCTGATGGTTCGGACATTCCGAATCACCAAATCAAATTGGTTAAGGAACTAGACAAAAAAACTAATGAAATTGAAGCTATCTATCTGACTCGGAAGGCTTCTGGCGACGATTCTAACTTGTCGGTCTTACGTTCGCCTATTGGAAGGATACCGAGTAGCCGGGGAGCCTTGCTTTAGGCAAGGTCCCAAGCCCTCTCCGAACCGTACGTACACATTGAATGTATACGGCTCTCCATTAGAAGTCGAACGCGAGGTTCGAGTTTTTCTTTTGTCGAACAAGATCATTAATGACACGTTTGGGTCTTATTCCTTGAGTGAGAGTTCGCAGTATCCGGTAAAGGATATTCCATGGTACAGGCCTTCGTTGTCTGCGGAACTTGCGACGAAGGTATCTTGCCAGTTGTTGTCTGACGACATTGACTTGCCGATAGAAAATCCGATTGGCATTGCTGTATCTGAAATACTCGCTCCATCCGTCCCAGATTTCTTTGGCCTTTTTCTTGGCCTCAGCCAGACTCAAGTTTGGCATTAAGCTTTCTTTGAGTTTGCGGGAAAGATTCTTACGTGATTTCTCCGAAGGCTGTCTTGCGACCCAGAATCTTTTTGGACAGTCCTCGAAGGCTCTGAGGTGGAACTTAAATCCGAGGAAATTAAAATGACTTTCATGGCCGCGGAAACGGTTTTTCATGTTTACGAGTCTGGTTTTACTTTCCTTTAAATTGAGTCCGACCCGCTTGAGCTCAGCTTTGATCATTCGTAGCAGGAACTCGGCACTTTGCTTTATTTTTGCTAGAACAACGAAGTCGTCTGCGTAACGAACGAGGTGCGCGTCTTTGAGGTTCCACTCAGCAAACTTTTTATCCAAGCTGTAGTGCAGATAAATATTGGCCAGCAGTGGCGAGAGGGGGCCTCCTTGCGGAGTACCCTCTGGCGTGGGCTGCCAAGGTTTACCGGGTTCAATAAAGCCTGCCTTCAGGATTTGCTGGATTAACTTCAACAGACGAGGATCGGTGATCTCATGTTTGAGCATTCCCATGAGCTTTCGGTGCTCGACGCGGTCAAAGAAGGCCTCAATATCCGCATCGATAACATGACGATGATGATAGCAGAGGTCAGCCACTTTGGCCGCACAGTCTCTGGCGCTTTTTGCTGGACGGAATCCGTAAGATAAATCGAGGAACCGCAGTTCGTAGATAGGCTCAAGAATTAAAACCAACGCTCTTTGGATGACCCGGTCGCGGAGCGCCGGTATACCCAATGGGCGAAGGCTTTGATCACTCTTTGGAATAAACACTCTTTTTACTGGCAGGGGTTTGTATGATTTGCTCTTCATCTCTGCCGCGAGTTCTTTGACGAAGCCCCATTCATGGCCTTTGATCCTATCGATGGTGACGCGATCAATACCGCCTGTGCCGTCATTTTTGATAACGAGACTCAAGGCCTCGGCCAAAAGGTAGGGGTCCATCAAGTGTCGATAGAGGTCCCATTGTTTTCGGTTCTGATTTGTTTGATTTCGGATCTTGTTTTGAAGAGTCAAAGTGTGCGGAGCGAGAGACGTTTTCTTCTGCTCCCGGGGAGTTGACTTAGAATAGGAACCCATACCCAACACCTGCCTTTGCTAAACAAGACTTCTAATGACCTGTCCATCCCTTCCCCCAGCGTCACCCCTTTTAGAGCATTGATTGAGTGAGCGAGATCTTCCTTGAATGTCCTTGGCTTTCCCAAGGTCCGAGTACTATGGAGGACTCTGACTTCTCCTTCATCGGGTTGCTTCCCTTATTGCTTCGGGGTTGGCCCTGTGTCAGCTTCAAACCGTCTGATACGTGATGAGGAGATCTCTTCTGTTATCTGAAACAACCCTGAATCACCCGCCATCTTCCAGCACGAGAGAGAGCGAATCTAGGATCACACCGCTTTTAAGTTCTGGAAGATATCTTCCAGGTCCTGACGATGGAGGGTCATCCTTCCTATTGGAAATCCCAGATTTATGGAGCCTTCCACGTCACCAACCGCTTGGGCCTGAAGGATCGTCTGCTGATCCTTTGTCTCTAGCTTCCTGATAACTCGTGTTTACAGAAGTTCACATTGTTATGGCCGATGATTCTATCTGGCCCGCATGTACTTTAGCGGCGCCGGTACTGTGGCAATTTGATTGGTCTCGTCGCCGATCCCCAACCGCCACAGGATTTACTTGGTGGAATGACCTCCTTCCAAGCAGAAATACATTCCCTGGGTTCCTTCCGG
>DATBTE010000020.1:0-3909 GCA_036559425.1 Pseudobdellovibrionaceae bacterium
CATTTCTACAAAAGCATTTTTGGTTTTGAAGAAGTGCGCTACTTTGACATCCGTGGAGCCAAAACCGGTTTAACCTCTTATGCTTTGAGATCCCCTTGCGGTAAATTTTGTATTCCCATCAATGAGGCGAGCGAGTCTAAATCTCAAATCAATGAGTATTTAGAAGAGTACAAAGGGCCGGGGATTCAACATTTGGCTTTCTTAACTGATAATATTTTGGATTCTTTGGATAAATTAAAAGGTTCTTCCATTAACATGTTAGATATCGATGATGATTATTATCGAGAAATTTTTAAAAAGTTTCCCCAAGTGACAGAAGATCATCAAAAGATTAAAGGCTACAATGTTTTAGTGGATGGTGACGAAAAAGGATATCTGCTGCAAATTTTTACAAAAAATCTAGTAGGTCCCATCTTTATTGAAATCATTCAAAGAAAGAATCACAATTCTTTCGGGGAGGGAAACTTTGATGCTCTCTTCCGCTCTATTGAAAGAGATCAAATGAAAAGAGGATTCCTTACTTGAAGAAAGTTCTTTTCAAGAAATTTGGCCCCACTGAAGACCGAACGTGGAAGGCTCTTTTTGCGCGACAAAGTTTAAAGCGGGATCTGCAGATCGTTCCTCAATTTTCCCAGGGTTTGAAAGCGCTGGGACACTGTGCGGAGACCATTCCGCATCTTGAAAACGTAAATAGCCGTCTTCGCAAGTTGACCGGCTGGGAAGGTGTCCCGGTCGAGGGACTGGAAGAGGGCGCAAGCTTTTACGATATGCTAGCCCAAAGAAAGTTTCCAATCGGAAATTTCATACGCGATGAAAAGGACCTATCCTACACTCCAGCTCCGGATATT
Source organism: Pseudobdellovibrionaceae bacterium (assembly GCA_036559425.1). Lineage (GTDB taxonomy): Bacteria > Bdellovibrionota > Bdellovibrionia > Bdellovibrionales > Bdellovibrionaceae > JACMRP01. The sequence goes on from DATBTE010000020.1 coordinate 849, forward strand.
TTTCACGATCTTTATGGGCACTTGCCTTTTTTCGTGGATCCTCAGTATGCGGAGTTTTGTCAAGAGTATGGCCGACAAGCAAGTAAATATAAAAATGATCCTAAAATCCTCCAAGAATTCGAAAGGTTTTTCTGGTTTACGATCGAGTTTGGGTTGATCGAGACCGCTGAAGGACGGCGCATTTTTGGTGCGGGCATCGCTTCCTCTTACGGTGAGTGTGAATATGCTCTTTCGACAAGACCCATCATCAAAAACTTTGATGTGGAAGCGATTCGGAATCAGGAATTTCGTATCGATATTTTTCAGGAACAGTTATTTGTCTTAAAAAGCGTCGACCAGCTTTATGGAAGCCTGGATATTTTTGTAAAGGCCTATAAGGCGGCTCACTAATTAGCGCGCTTCAGTTCTATTATAAAAGTGCTGCCATGGTCAGAAGCACCATCCTCTACGGTTTCACTCTTGACGCTGATATGTCCACCAAATTTTTCCACACAGACCTTCACTAGTGTAAGGCCAAATCCTGTTCCTTTTTCACCTTTGGTTCCCTGACGTGTCGTAGGACTTTCAAAACTGAAAAGGTTCGGTAACATTTTTGCAGGAATACCGATGCCGTGATCACGGATGTGAAGATAAACTTTGTTATTCTCTGCGATTGCGGAAATTTCAATTTCTCCATTTTCTTGGGAAAATTTAATTGAATTAGAAATCAAATTATTAATAATTTGGTTCCGTAAAATCACCGGATCCGCGAGGACTAGGGTATCTTGGGGAAGGTTGCAATCTAAACGCAATTGCAACTTTTTCTCTGAAATCAAATCATTAAAAAGATGTACTGATTCCCGCAGTTCTTCTAAAAGGTTGACGGGGGTTAACTCCAGGTGAATTTTCCCTGTTTTTACAGCCTCAAGAACTTTTACTTTTTCAAAAATTTCATTTATAATTTTTAATGTTCGTTGAATCATTTCAAGATGAGAACCGTATTTTTCTTTTTCCGCTATGGTTAACCGAATATTGATATAAAAGCAGTTTGCGTTCAGGATGCTGATCGATGTGGCAAGGTCATGGCAGACAATATTAATTAAAGACAGGTTTTCTCGGCTGAGCTCAAGCAGTTCTCGGTTTTTTTCTGTTAGAGAGAAAGTTCGCTTGGCAACTTCCTTTTCCAGCTCCGCAATATTGTCCTTATAGTTATTTCGTAAAATGAAGGCCGGCAGGAAAACTGACATTGTGAAGAGAATAATGTGAGCCAAAGAAATGCTAAGAGTTAAACCCAACGGTTCAATTCTTCTTAAGAAAGGATAAGCTAAGTACTCAAGGCCATTGAAAAACAGCAGAATAGCAAAGAAGCGCTGATAAAAGTCATTGGATTTATATTGAATGAGAGTTCTAAAGGCAGTTTGCAGAAGGGGAGAGGCAACGCTGATAGCAATTGGAATTAAAGCCCATTGGGAATTTCCTGTAGTTTCAAAGATCAAAGCCCCTAATAGGACAGAGAAAATACTCATAATTATATAAGGGAATATTTTAAAGGATTTTTTTTGCGAGGTAAGAAAAAGCTCTACGAGGTAGACAGAACAGAAGGAAAGAGTCCCAAAGCAGGCTAGCATTTTCACGCTGGGAGTGTGAAATACGGCTTGAAGTACATAATTCAAAAAATAGCTTAACCAGATTTTGAGAAGGATTTTATACAGTGGATCGCGATTATGATTCCATAATGAGAATGTAATGATTCTATTAACTAACAGAGCAAATGCGTAAGTGGTGAATATTATATACAGATAGTTATTCATAATGCGGTGTTACCTCCTGTATCGTCTCGGATTCCCAAGAGATTTATCAAGTCGAGATTCAATCGAATGGGTCTAGTCTAGATCGTGAAACATAATTATAAAAATGTGTTTATAAATACTATTAGTTTAAGTTTTTTTTTATCACGACGATAACTAAATCAATGAGGTCTTGATGTTGGATATAAGAAAAAAAGTATTTGTTTGTGACGATGACTCAGACATGGTGCATGTTATCTGTGATATCATGGTTTATATGAATTTGGAGAGTACTCCTTGTAGTGATAGTCGACGGGCTATCGAAACTATAGAGAAAACCAAGCCAGATATAATTATTTCAGATATTCAAATGCCGATTTTTTCAGGCCTGGATTTGATTCGTAGCCTTAACGAAAAGAACTATCGTATTCCCATTATCTTTTTAACGGGTAGAAATGAAATTAAGATTTATCATGAAACTTTTGTTCGAGGTCATTTTGAATTCTTGAAGAAGCCTTTGGATCCTTATGAACTGATTAAAACAGTGGATAAAGCTCTTAATTTTGGTTACAGTCCACCCATTGAAAATCGATTTTTTCAAAATTTAAAAAAAGCCTCCATCGATGAGTAGCTATTCCGCTTTGCAATGGTCAGACGTCGCTAAGTCATCAGTTGAAGATATGCGGCGAGCGTTAGGAATATGATTTTGAGCGGCGGTACGCTTCGAAATTTCAAGTATGCTGTCGGCATAGTCACGACTATTGTTATACTTCATGAGAGCGGCAATCTTGGACTCTGCATCGCAATTTTGCCAACCGTGCTTTGATAAGTAATAAGCTACGCTCATAATGGCGTCGCCTGGGGCATTAAGATTCGCAGCAGCTTTGGGCTTTATTGATTTTGCAAAATCTTGATAGCTTGAGGGGATAAATTGCGGAAGCCCCAAGGCACCAGCATAGGAACCTCTTAATTTTTTTAGATCTAAATGTTTCTTTTTACGAATAGAGGCCAGCGCTAAGAGTTGTTCTCGAGCCCATAAAGTTCGTTTTTTAGTTCTTTCTGCCATTATTGATTTGATATCTTCTTCTGGATATTCGAGAACTTTTTTATTTTTTTCGATGGCAAGAAGAGTGAGGGCCTTTTTATTTGAGCGCAAATCAGATTGCAGTAAATGAAGATAAACACTTACAATATGAAAATGTCCCAGATTCTCTCCGTGCCTGGTCTCTATCCACAGTAAGGCGGCAATAACGTTGTCTGGAACCTGATATTTTTCTTCAGCGAGGACAAAGGCC
>DATBTE010000021.1:0-3238 GCA_036559425.1 Pseudobdellovibrionaceae bacterium
AGAAAGCCGAAAAAGTACTAGCCAAGAAAAAAATGTTGTGTATAATACCCGCTTCTTCGCTGGTGTAGCTCAGTCGGTAGAGCAGCTGATTTGTAATCAGCCGGTCGCGGGTTCGATTCCCATCGCCAGCTCCATATAAAATAAAGGGAATCAATGACATACAACGTCTTGATTCCATTTTTTATTGCCCTAATTTTTCGTTGCGTGACTTTTGCGTGACTCATTCTCCGCAGACTTTTCCCGCCGCGATTAAAAATCCTCGTCGAATATCTTGAAAGGCCTGAGTCACTGTGCAAGATGAAGTCTTGCCGGAAACCGCTGAAATCTTCGTTTACCTAGCCATGACCTGGAAAACGGCTTTCAATATTCGCCCCTATTGAGTACTGAGTTTTCCAGTCATAAATTTACATGGGTAATACTATCAACATGACCGTGGTTGGCTGCTGGAAAATTTACACACTCCTTTTGTTATAAAAGTGACAAATTTTAGACGCCGTTTTCCAGCTAAGACCCCGAACTTGCAGAGGTTGGGCGGTTTTACCTACACTATACCGGTATCCACTCAATTCCAGCGCATTATGAAATCAACCACCCAACTCATTGCCAGCTTGGCCTTGACAGGATTGCTCGGCGCCTGCTCCGGGCACAAGCCCGCCGTCAACACGACTACTGTCAAACCCCAAGCCCATTCCGAACGGAAAACGTATGAGACCCCGTCTCCGAAGCTGCCTGGGCAATGGACCATCGAGGATACCCTGCAAGTTTACGGCCCATACGCGACCCGCGAACTCACCCCCTACTTCACCAAGGCCAAGGTGTCCTACCCACCCAGGGAAGTCACTTTCATCGCCTTGAAACAGGAGAAGAAACTGGAACTATGGGCCAGGGACAGCGGCGAATTCCGTTTCATCCGCGACTATGACATCCAGTCCGCCAGTGGCGTGGCAGGCCCCAAATTGCGCCAAGGCGACAACCAGGTACCGGAAGGCATTTATCGCATTGAAGCGTTAAATCCCAACAGCCATTACCACTTGTCGATGAAAATCAATTACCCCAATGAATTCGACCTCCTCCATGCCTGGCAAGAGGGGCGTGCCGATCCGGGCTCAGATATCTTCATCCATGGCAGAGCCGCCTCCATCGGTTGCCTAGCCATGGGCGATAAAGCGATAGAGGAACTTTTCGTCCTCACCGCACACGTGGGCGCCGAAAAGGTGAAAGTTGTCATTGCCCCGCACGACCCCAGGATTTCCCCTCTGGAGGCTGACTCCGAAGCACTTCCGGAATGGACTCCGGAGCTTTATTCGCTCATCTCCCACGAAATCAAAGCCCTGTCACCCGTGGTGAAGTCGGCAAAGATCGGGTTATAACCCATCAAGGCTGGTTGTTGTTAGCCAGCCTATCCTACGGATTCATTCAACTTCGACCGAGCACTACCGGCAATAAGCGGACATTTACAGGTCAAGACCTGACCTGAATGACATTAGAATCATCATTACTGCTCGTTTTCTATTCTGAATAGTTTGTCGTTCTCGGAAAGCTTCACTATGAAATAATCTTCATTGTTGAGATCATCCGGCAATTTATCCTTCAATATCGAAGCCACAAATTGTATGCCATTCTTATTCACAAGATCAGCTATCTTCACGAGCTGGTTGTCGTGCATCAGCTCCTTTTTATCGTTCAGCAAAAAATGCATACAAGGGATATTCTCTTCATCAGCAAAGAGGGTGTAGGCAATATCAAAACAGGAAATTTCACCCTGCTTTTTGCCGGAGCTGAAATTAGTATTAAAAGCGCTGAACTTGTAAAGTTTCTGCCCCTTTTTGTTCACGATTTTATCGTATTTGAGAGCGTATCTTTCACCGTATAGCGCCTCGGATGTCGCTGAAAAATGTTTATTAAACTTGTTCACTTGCTGTTTAACTATCGCGTCAAAGTCATCCGAGAACAGCTCGTTATCTATCTCGTTCAAATCAGATTCAAAAGTTTTAATATTTTCTTCAACTTCATCTAACTGGCTTATAATACTTTCAAACTCGCCTTTATCCCTATACTTGGTATTAAGCTTGGAGATGAGATTTTCAAGCTCTTCGAATGAATCACTTTTAGATATGAGCTCTGCAAGCTCTCGCTCTCTTTTTAAAAGCTTTCTCAGATCCGCATCTTTCCTGCGGATTTTTTCTTCGAGGCCCGGAAGCTCTTTTGAAATATACAAGATACGCTCGTTCACCATTTGGTTATGGTATACAACCAAATCCTCGAAAGTCTTCTGTAGAGAATCAATATTGTTGGAAGCTTGTTTATATATGAGTTCTAGCTGAGATAAGTCGATATTTGAGGCAGCTGAAGACAACTCATTCTTGGTTTCTTCTATAAGGTTCTTTCTTATATTTAGATTTCCAATCTCGCTGCTCATCAAATTGATTTCATATCTGAGCTTATTAAGACTATTCAGGTCTTCCTCGAAATTTTCATTGACGTTCAAGGCAGACTTCTTTTTATCCAAGTCTTTTATTTCAGTTTCTATCAGTGCAAGCGCTGCTTCGTATGCCGACTTTGTTTGGACCTTTTCAAGACGTTTCTTGAAGACATTTTCCTGTTGTATTTTTTGAAGAATTTCCTGCTTGTTACTGCCCTTAGAGAAATCGCACCCTAACAGGAAAAGATACAGGGTTTCGTATTCAGCATCGCTCGTATACCGATCAAGAGTTTTCAGAGTATTCGAAACACTCAAATCACTGTAGCGGATATTGTGAGAAATGATCTGGCGAAACGTAGGCTTTTTTCCGACCTGACCTGGGAAAAACAGTTCGGTAAGCTTATCTTCAAATTCACTCTCGGTGTAAGATATACCATCAATTTTTCGAACTATGTTCTTTTTAGATAGAAAGTTTCGCTCAATGACTACTGATCTAGCTTCTTCTTCATCAAGGTCTTCAGTCAAATGCAGACACACAGAGACTTTATTTTCTACGAGATAGTCCCTGACCAAGGTATAGATTTCTTTGGTATTCTCAGGGTCTTCATAAATAATTTTTGGCTTTGCACCAAGGCAAAAATCTACTAATTTTAATACGGTTGTTTTTCCGACACTTAAGGTACTCCCCATTGTCCAGACCAAATAATCATGTAATTAAGATAGAGGCGGGTTGATAAAAAGTTGTTATTTCCGTTTCTTCATGACGCTTCGCCAAATACACATCAGCTGGGGTCCGATAGTCCAGCGACTGATGAA
>DATBTE010000022.1:0-3277 GCA_036559425.1 Pseudobdellovibrionaceae bacterium
CCCCACATTCTTCTCGCTCTTTTGAATATCCACATTCCCACCCAAGGCCTCCGACAACCGCCGAGAAAGGGCCAAGCCCAATCCTGTCCCCCCGAATTTTCTCGTATTTGAGTTATCCACTTGAACAAAAGGTTGGAAGAGTTCTTTGGCCTCCGCCGCATCAATTCCGATTCCCGTGTCAACAATAGAACAACGTAGTAAGCCTCCACGAATTGAAGTCGTATCCGGAAGCCATGACACTTCAATTGCCACCTTACCTTTCTCTGTGAACTTTACGGAGTTACCTATGATATTCACCAAAATTTGTCGATAGCGCGTAGGATCAGTCACGATCTTAGAGGGAATTGGGGTTGAGCAACTAAAGGTAAGTTCAATATTCTTGTCGTGAGCCTGAATTGCAAATAAATAATATAAATCTTGATACAATCGATTCAAGTTGAGCTCTACTTGTTCAATCTCAAGGTGTCCGGCTTCTACTTTTGAAATATCAAGAATTTCGTCGATGATTTTTAATAAGACACTGCCATTTTTTTTGATTGTGGCTAAGTTTTTTTCTCTTTCTTTCGCGGACATCGGAAAGGTCATCAACAATTCGGTAAAGCCCAATATGGAATTCAGGGGGGTACGAATTTCATGGCTCATATTTGCTAGAAAATTTGTTTTAGCCACGTTCGCAGCATCGGCGGCCCTTCGTGCCTTGATCAGACTTTCTTCCATATCCTTTCTTTCATGAATATTTGTGCAGGTTCCTAGCCAAGCGAAAATCTGTTTTTCACCTTGGCATTCGGCGATGCCTCGAATCAGATGCCAAAGCATTTCCCCTCTGCGATTTCGAATTCGGCATTCAACTTGAAAATCCTCTGCATTGGCAATTTTCTGCATCCATATTTTAAGGAATTTCTTTAGGTCCTCGGGATGAAAAGCCGATTGCCAACCAAATCCCAAACTTTGGTGGTCTGAAAGACCGGTGTATTCGCTCCAAACTTTATTAAAATAGTCCATAGTACCATCAGGTTTTGACCGCCAAACAGCATGGGGGATTGAGTCCGCCAAATTTTGGTAACGCTTGAGACTTTCAACTTCCAATTGCGCTAACCGAAGATGTCTTTGATGGTTCGCGCTTTCCCTTATCAACAGTGCCTGCTCTTCGACCCTTTTTGACTTTTCATAAAGATCAACAAACACCGCGACTTTTGAGCGCAAAATATTTTCATCAAAGGGCTTAAAGACGTAATCAACAGCGCCTGCCTGGTAACCCTTGTAAATATAGTTCTCATCTTTATTCATAGCCGTGACAAAAATAATCGGGATGTGCTTTTGATTTTCCATCTGTTTAATGCGAGAAGCTGTCTCAAAACCATCCACCCCGTACATTTGAATATCCAATAAAATTATTGCAAAATCGTGCAAAGGCAAGAGACTCAAAGCCTCCATTCCTGATTGAGCTTTTATTAGATTATAACGCGGGTCCGTTAGGATAGCCTCAAGAGCGATCAAACCATCCAACCGATCATCTACTATTAGAATATCAACTCGTTTTTTCATGAGTCACTCCTATGCAGCCGCTTCTCACTTTTGAGCCAGGCGTACATGACTGCCAAAAGATCTATTTCATCCACGGGTTTGGTAATATAGTCGGAGGCTCCCGCATCAAGGCACTTTTCACGATCCCCTTTCATCGCCTTTGCAGTGAGGGATATGATGGGAAGATTTTTAAATTCTTCAATTTTTCGAATCTCCTTAGTGGCATCAAGGCCATCCATTTCTGGCATCATCATGTCCATGAGAATAAGATGTGTGTCGGAATTCCCTTTCAAAGTCTGTATGCCCTCAAGCCCATTTTCAGCATAAATCACATCCATTCCGTGGGATCGAAGCACACTCGTTAACGCGAAGATATTTCGCAAATCATCATCAATAATTAATATCTTGAACCCTCGAAAGTCGGCATCAACAGGAAGAGGATTCATCGCAGTCACACTTGAAGTCGCTTTTATGCTGGCATTTGGAGCGTCAATGTTGGGGTTCCCGTTGTCCGTGACTGTATTTCTGATTGGCAGAATGAGGGTAAATATACTTCCTTCGCCAGGTTCACTTTCAACTTCTATAAATCCACCCAATAGACGCGCAATCTCGCGACTAATCGTAAGGCCCAAACCGGTGCCACCATATTTTCGGCTTGTCGTACCATCGGCTTGTTGGAAAGCCTCAAAAATCATTTTCTGTTTCTCTAAAGGAATTCCAATGCCAGTATCAATAACACGGAATAATATGATCTCTTTTGCCTGCTCAAGAGATTCGAGACTGTACTTTTCCATTTTATCTCCTTTCTCAATCTGCAGTTGAACCCCCCCTTTTTCTGTAAATTTAAAAGCATTTGAAAGAAGGTTCTTTAAAATTTGCTGTAATCTACTCTCGTCGGTAAAAATACTTTTTGGCAGTTTTTCATCGATTTGAATTTGAAGATTGAGCCCCTTGTGTTCAGCGACGGGCCGAAAGGTCTTCTCAAGATACTCTTCAATTTCTTTAATCGGTAGATCTTTAGGACTGACCGGAATTTTCCCGGCTTCTACCTTTGACAGATCGAGAATTTCGTTGATTAAAGCCAATAAGTCTTGTCCCGCTGAAAACACGGTACTAGCAAATTTAACTTGTTCGGCGGTCAAGTTTTTCTCTTTATTGGCAGCTAAAGTTTTTGATAAAATAAGTAAACTATTCAGGGGGGTCCGCAATTCATGGGACATATTTGCTAAAAATTCGGATTTGTATTTTGAAATCAATGATAATTGTTCAGCTTTTTCTTCAAGGGACTGGCTTGCTAGCTCAACTTCCTGATTTTTGACTCCGAGGAGTTTGGCTTTTTCCTCAAGTTCTTTTGCTTGAGCTTCCAGCTCCGCATTAGAACGCTTGAGTTCCTGCAGCAATTCCTCGGTTCTCATGCTACTTGAAATCATATTCAAAATAACACCTACACTGTCCATGAGCTGATTTAAAAAGTTGATGTGATTCTGGTTAAAGTTCTTAACGGAGGCCAGTTCAATAACGGCCTTCAACTCGCCTTCGAATAGAACAGGCAGAACAATGACATTCAAAGGTTTTACCTCGACCGTGCTTGAGGAAATCATATTGGAGTTATCGGAAGGTTGCTTCAAGATGATTTGTTTTCTCTCAAATGCGCATTGACCAACGAGTCCCTCTTTTAATAGGTATTTATTCGATACCCCCTTACGAAACGTGAATGCATAGCTAGCAATGAGGTTCAGAGTCACTTCGCTGT
>DATBTE010000023.1:0-47415 GCA_036559425.1 Pseudobdellovibrionaceae bacterium
CCGTGGTTAAGGACAGTTTGCAAGTCGCGTTTAATGGCTTCGCGGATTCGACTTTGAATATTTTAGTGAATTTTCATCTGGCCGTCTTCGATGCCAATGAAGAACTCGCTCGCCAGCAAAAAATCTTTTGCGAAATCATCGCCACAGGAGTCGGCACAGAAGTAAGGGCTATTTGGAGCAAAAGCCCGCTTTCGGGTCCTTTTGGCAAATATAAGTCTTCATTGCCTTGTTCTCGGCCTCGAGCGCATTAAATCGATTTTCTTGAGTTTTTTGCCAGTTTAGAAATTTTCCATGCAATTCTTTGATCGCCTGGATAATTGGACCGATGAGATCCCCTGTAGTCAACATTTTGGAACCTCCAGGCAGCTTTTTATCAGCGGAATTGGTGAGCACAGCCTGAGGAAAAACCTCTTCAACCTCTTGAGCGATGAGGCCGATCTTTTCCCCTTCTTTCCGATCCCGATTTTGATCTTTCCAGTGAAAGCTGACGCCCCTGAGTTTAAGGATCTTCTCCAGCGCGCCATCAAGGGGCTGAATGTCGCGTTTAAGTCGGCGATCTGAAACATTGGTCCAGCCAGCATTGCCGCCACAGTTGGTTTGCACACACCAAACTCCCCAATTACCGTACCCCAAGGCTCCGGAACCACCCCCAGCGCTATTATAGCCTTGTACTGCAAAATTATTTGAGTTTGTCGTGCTGCCCTGGACGCCATGCTGAGATCCATTGCCAACAATCGCCCAGGTATTTGTACTATTAACCTCTAGCTTGGAATTACTAGGGGAATTCGTTCCAATGCCGACGTTGCCAGATTGGGTTATAGATATAAATACATTGCTGTTATCCTTCTCGATTCGGAAGTTTCCCAGGTAATCCATCTCTATGCCAACGTGAGCGGTACCTGCAAGATTGTTAGAGAACTCTATCCCATAGGGGCTTGAATTTGGAGCCGAAGAGGTGGTCCTTATATAAAGACCATTAGCACCCGCACTGCCTTTTAAATCAAGAAGCGACGTGGGAGCCGTAGTTCCAATGCCGACATTGCCGCTGGAATAATAAATATCCGCCATATTCGCGGGAGAGATTTGCCATAGTGAATCCGCAAGTCCCAGGGCATAACAACTATTGAGATTATAGGAGGCATCCAGAGTCGCTTGTAAAAAAATCGTCGTTGTCATTTGCGGGCTGCCAATGGTGGAGCCGAGCTTATTCATTTTGATGTTGAGTTCAGCTTTTCCTACCTTATCGTTAACAGGGGGATTGTCTGCAACAAAACCCCTGACTTCAAAATCCGTGATAGTGACGAGATTATTAAGGTAATTCACTCCGGTTTGAAATTTTATATTGGGAGGAGTGGCGGCATCCACTATTTGAGTTTTAGTATATCCGGTGCCTGCTGGATTATTTCCTTTAAAGCTTGCTGAGCAAATAACCGGATCTATTAAAAGCTGACGGATACTGACGGTCAGTTCTCGGTGGGCATCTTTAGACTGAGCGGTGCGCTGGGACTTGAACACGTCTGTGATCATTGTCGTGATCCCAGCTAAAACAATGGCGCCTATACCAACTGCCATAAGAACAGTGACCAGGCTCGTACCTCGGGGATTTTTAATTAATTTCATGCTTAAATATCGACAGAAAGAAGAAGATACTTAACGTAAACATACCATAATTTGTGTGCGAGCGAATTAATGGGCTACATTAGCTAGTAAATACGTATGAATTTACTCATCTAATAAAGCCTCCATAGCTTTAAAAAGAGAATTGCAACCTTTCTACAAAAAAAATATAAAGAGATTTGACATTTTTTCCGATATCTTAGGATATGAAAGCCTCTCCTCGTGGTACGTTAATCACACCTCCAAGAAATGCATTTTTAATTACAATGCATCTGATTTTATTGCTGTCTTCAGTATTCTTAAGTGTTAAGCCAGCTCTGGCTGCGGCTTCAGGCTTTACCTATACAGGTAAAATCTTAGACTCCAATAATGCTCCGGTGACGGCCACCTCAGTGATCTTTACCGTCACGGTCTTTGATCCTGCAGGAAAATGCTGGCTCTACACTGAGCAAAGAAAATTGGATTTATCGCAAACCGCGGGGACTTTTTCTTTTGAAATTGGCTCAAGCGACACCGCGACTCTTTATGGCGCGACTCCTTCTTTTAATAACCAATCCAGTGGCGGACCTAAAGACTTAGCCGATCTTTTTAATAATAAAAAATCCTATGTAGGTCTGGGGGCTAGCAATGGCTGTACTGGCACTTATGATCCCAGCACTTCTTCAGATCCCAATGAAGGTCGTTTGCTTTCAGTTTATTTTAGAGTGGGAAGTTCAGGCACGGATCAAGCCATCCCTCCGCTAAGAATCACCCCTGTTCCCATTGCCATGCAATCTTTAGCAGTAAATGGTTATGGTACGGGTGAGCTTTTAAGAGTGGATCAAGCAACCGTGGCTTCTGCGGGGATTTCTAATAATGCCCTCTCGGTGGCTCAGTACACAGAGTTCTGGGATTTAATGAATAAAGCCAGCATCAGTTATCTGCCGGTAACAGGAGATGTGTCTTTAGTGGGGGGCAATAATAAACTCACCACTTTCTTAGGCCAAGCCTTACCTTCAGGTCCTGCAAGCAATGGTCAGGTGCTGGTGTCTAATGGCACAGCCTGGGTCTTACAATCTATGAGCGGAGGTAGCGGCACAGTGACCAGTGTGACTGGCACGGCTCCGGTGGTGGTCGGAGGCACAGCTTCAGCTCCGGTTGTAAGCTTGCCGGTAGCGACGACTTCAGCAAGCGGTTACTTAACTTCTACGGATTGGAATACTTTTAACTTAAAACTTTCCTCAAGCTTAGCTTCAGGAAAAATCTTTATCGGCAATGCTTCAGGTCTTGCCAGTGAAGTCAGTGTTTCCGGCGACGCTACTTTAGATAATGCCGGAGCTTTAACTTTAAAAAACACCGGCACCGCTGGCACTTATGGTTCAGCAAGTTTAGTCCCTATTGTGACGACGGATGCTCAAGGCCGGGTGACAAGTGTCACGACCGCAGCCCCCTTAGATGCCACCAAGCTCCCGCTTGCTGGCGGCACCATGAGTGGCGCGATTAATATGGGAGCGCAAGATATTACTAATAGCGGGAATATCACCATGGCGTCGAGTAAGACTTTAGGACTTTCCAGCAATGCTGCGGATCCTGGAAGTCCCAGTGCCGGTCAAGTTTGGTATAACTCCTCTGTAAATTTGATTAAGTTTTATGATGGCAGTAGTGTGCAGTCCTTGGGAGTCGCTGGGGCTGGAATTACAAGTTTAAATGGCCTCACCGCAGGAGGACAGACTTTTGCCATTGGCACTTCTGGCAACTCTCCGGCTTTTTCTTCAGCCACCAGCACGCATACTTTAAATATCCCCATGGCTTCAAGCGCTTCTGTAACTGCGGGTCTGATTAGTAAAGCCGAGTATGATGCTTTTACTGCAAAACTTGGAGCTGTAACCAATACGGCAACGCTAGCGCCGACAAAAATCTGGATAGGAGACGCTGGCAGTAAGGCTCAAGAGTTTGCCCTGTCAGGCGATGCCACAATGACTTCCGGTGGCGTGGTGAGTGTGGATAAAACGCAAAGTGCGGCAGCCAGTAAAATCCTGCAACTCACTGCAAGTTCTGTGGCCGTGACTAAAGGAACTGATATTGGTGGAGCCAGTACTGGAAAAGTTTCTCTTAGATACCCAAGTACAGCCACTGACACCACTTTCACTTTCCCAAATTCCGCGGGTTCTGCAAATCAGTTTTTACAAACTGATGGAAGCGGAAGCTTAAGCTGGGGAACTCCGGCGGCGACTTTGCCAGCTCTTGCTTCAACCCAAGTGTGGGTGGGGAATGCTTCCGGAGCCGCAGCGGCAGTGGCTCTCTCAGGCGATATTTCAAGTATGGATAATGCCGGAGTGGTCACCGCCAATAAAACCACGACAGCGCAAGCGAGTAAATTACTTTCTTTAGATGGGAGTGGTGTTGGAGCCATGATGGGGAATCAGTTAAATGGTTTAACCTCGGGTTCGTTGACTTTGCAACCTGCGGCTATAACAACAAATTACTCTCTGACTTTCCCAGCCGCGCAAGGAGCAGCAGGGCAGACTCTGTCAAACAATGGCTCTGGAGTTTTAAGCTGGGCTTCGACTTTGACCAACTCTTTAACTTCAGCAAAGATTTTAGTCGGAAATGCTTCAGGTCTTGCCACAGAAGTCAGTGTTTCCGGCGATGCTACAATGGATAATGCCGGAGTGGTCACCGCCAATAAAACCACGACAGCGCAAGCCAATAAATTACTTTCTTTAGATGGCAGTGGTGTGGCTTCCTCAATGGGGAATCAGTTAAACGGTTCTACTTCTGGTTCTCTGACTTTGCAACCTGCGGCTATAACAACAAATTACTCTCTGACTTTCCCTGCCGCGCAAGGAGCAGCAGGGCAGACTCTGTCAAACAATGGCTCTGGAGTCTTAAGCTGGATGACCCCATTGAGTTCAAGCACAAGTTTTGTAAACGGTGGCAACACTTTTGCGGGCAACTCAAGCCTTGGAAATAATGACAATTACAATTTGGATATCAAAACCAATAATCTCAGCCGCATGACTATTCTTAATAGCGGAAACATCGGGATTGGGACGACATCGCCAGCAACAACCCTTGATATCAATGGTAGCCTAAAGGTGGGATCGGATCCAATTTGTTCTGCAGATAAGGCCGGAGCCATGCACTGGACAGGAAGCACCTTTGAGGGATGCAACGGCACATCTTGGAGTGCAATTGGAGCGATGGGAACACCCGCTCAAAATGTAGTGATCTCCTTCAGCGGTGGTAACAATCAGACTGTGACTTTGGCCAACAATAGTCCAATTACCAATGGCGATGCGAGAGCTGCATGGTCGGTCTACACGAATCTGCCTAATTACCTGCTCGGAACATTGGGTACGGACAAAATTAATGGCAGTAATGTTACATTAAATCTAAGTGCGGCAACTACCTGCTACCTGTTGCACGATCCGGGTTGGGTTGCCGTAGACTTGACGGGCTGGACTCTTCTTGAATCAGGAATGCCTTATGTCTCTACTTCAAATAATATCAACGTCTATTCCAAAAATCTGGGAGCCGGCGCTTACACTTTTTCTGTTTACAGTGCAATATATTCATGTGTCGGCACAGCCTATAATTGGGCTATGAATGGGAGTTCCCTTTATTATTCTGGCGGCAACGTCGGCATTGGGACGACAACGCCAACGGCGACACTTGATGTGAATGGGGAGGTCAAATTTGGAAACACCTCCTCGATTTGCAACGCCTCAAAAGAAGGACAGCAAAGGTACAATTCAATATCCAAAATAATGGAATACTGCAACGGCACAGCCTGGTCCCCGTTTGGATTTACAACAACTACAACCGTTAGCTGCACCGTCGCTGTAGCCGGAGGATGGAATGGCTGTACCGCAACTTGTGCTGCCGGATATAATCGAACAGGCTGTTCCTCATCGAATGATAGTGCTTGGAGCGGCTATATTGACCGCGGAGCAGTTCCAAGTGGTTCCAACGCTTGCAATTGCAACTACTGGATTAATAACGGTTCTACCGTTAGCTTGGAATGCACAGCCTATTGCGCCAAGTAAGAGTGGATTCAATAGAATCCGAAGAAAAATACCAAGAGAAACAGAGGAAACTTGGATCCTATTTTTGTGCAAAATATCCTTCAAGCCTATTTCACCGGAACCTGAGGGAAGTATTGAGCGAACAGCCAGAGGCGGAACTCTTCGATCACCTTCTCTGAGGTCGTAGGCGCCACTTCGGCACGGAATTTATCTTTTTTCTGATCTTCCGCGAGAAAGCAATTGAACTCAAAAGTTTCGTCAGAGGTCTTTAATAAGACCGTAAAATAACCAGCGACCCAATCCGGCAACTTGTCGGTAAAACAAAAGCCACCCTCGGAAAGATCCACCGTGTGTGTGGGAAAACTTTGCGATCCCACCACGATTTCCACAGGAATTGTGGCTACAAAACGGATGTACTTACGCATGATCGGTTCACGCAGAGGAGGAGCTGGTGATGCCGAACGAACCACAGTGATTTCATGATCGTTTTCTTGAGTGATTTGCGGCAAGGCCGGCAAAGTCACTAAATCACTATCTTGAAACAAAAAGAGCACATGACAGTCTTCACTGCCGAGAGGCTTCCAATTCTCCCACTGTTTCTGGTGAGCCCAGCTCACCTTCATTTCACTATCCGTCATTGACGCCACTAAAAGCTGGCATTCCCTCAGGCTGAGGCCAGAGAGAGTCCAGGACTTAAGTGGATTATGAAGCGCCCAACGACGGGACGAAAAAAATGAAAACATATATTTTTCTTACTTAATGCCTGCGGTTTCAGCTCTGATTTTCGCTGTTTCCAACATCATCTTTTCTGTTTCTGTCTCTGCTTTTGCCGTATCGACACGGATAGCGCGCTCATCCGCCTTTGACTTTGCCTTTTCCAGAGCTTCTTCGATGGATTCACGCTCTTTTTTGGCTTTGTCCGCCTCAGCCTTTAAGCGGGCTAATTCAGCATCGGCTTTGGCGGATTGCGCATCAAACTCGGCAATAGCTTTTCTGGATTTATTAACTTCGAAGGTGGACTCCGCAGTCACCTTTTGTAATTCCGCTTTTTTAGCGTCCAACTCAGCTTTGGCTTTCGCATAGGATTGGCGGGATTTTTCTTCATTGCTCTTAGCTTCTGCCAATTTCTTTTTCTCAACCTCTAAAGCGTCTTTGGTTTTAGCAAGGGCCTCTTGCGATTGCTTAGAATCTTCATCAAGTTTTTTCACGGTGCCTTCAGCCTGTGTCTGTGCGGCTTGAGCTTTTTTTATTTCAGCCTCAGCACGGGATTTTTCCGCATCCAGGCGGGCCATCTCGACTTTTACCCGAGCTTCCGTCGCTTTTCCTTGAGCCACCGCCTTTTGCGAATTCAACTGGGTTTTTGCCAACTCCTGTTCAGTTTGCTTCAAACGCATTTTGGCTTCGTCCAGTTCTTTTTGCGATTTCTGAGCGTCTTCCATCGCTTTTTGGCTTTCTTTTTCAAAATTCTTCATTTTACCCGCCACTTCACCTGAAGACTTTTCAGCGATTTTTCTCTTTTCGATGGCTTGTTCTTTTAATGTTTTTGCTTGAATCACTTTTTCTTGAGCCGCTTTGATGCGGGCTTCAAATTGCTGCTGTTGCAGTTCCGCCTGCTTCTGCTGTTTTTCATTTTCGGCCGTCTCTTGTTTGAGGCGAGCGACTTCACGCTCCGCTTCGACTTGTTCTTTTTTAGCATTGGCTTCGACGGCGCGAGCCTTTTCTAAGGCATTTTTGGCTTCGCTGCGAGCTTTCTCCAGTCTTTTTCTTTCTTCCTCAGCTCTTCTCTTGGCCTCAGTGGCATCCGCTTTCGCACTCTCAGCATCGGTTATTGCCTCTTCCGCATCCACTTGGGTGGAATCAACCGATTTGGCATGGGCCAAGTTCAACAAAACACATAGTAACAACAGTGGTTTCAAAGGCGTGCACATGAGAATTTCCTCCTAATATTAAATCTTACACTAGGAGGTATCGGTTGAAGTTAGGGATGAATTAACTGGCCTTTGGGCGCGTCTTTATTCACAGACTTTGATTTTGCCCGCGGCCTTAATCGCTAAATTCTTGGCTTTTTCAATATTCGCACTGCGAGCGAGCGCCACGGCCATGCGCCGGTTGGGTCGAGTGCTGGGCTTTCCAAAAATACGCACGTCCACATTTTTCAGTTCCAGGGCTTTTTCCACACCACTGAATTGGGGAGGCTTTGCCGACTCTTTGGTGGCCAAAACAACCGCCGAAGCACTCGGTCCATAATATTTGATATCAGGAATGGGCAAACCCAAGATCGCACGGATATGCAAATCAAATTCCGAAAGATCCTGAGAGATCAAAGTGACCATACCCGTGTCATGGGGCCGCGGAGAAAGTTCTGAGAAGTACACATCCTCTTTGGTAATAAAGAATTCGACGCCAAAGATGCCCGCGCCCCCCAGGCGGTCGGTGACTTTCTTGGCCATCTTTTGCGCTTTCTTTAAAAGAGCTGGTTTCATTTTTGCCGGCATCCAGGATTCACGGTAATCACCATGCTCCTGGCGATGACCGATGGGATCGACGAAGAGGGTTTTGCCGTTTCTTTGTTTGACCGTGAGCAAAGTGATTTCGAAATCAAAGGAAATGAAAGACTCTGCAATCACCTTCTTTTTATCACCTCGCATCCCTTCGCAGGCATAGTTCCAAGCCGCGCCCAGTTGCTTTGGTGTTTTAGCGACGGATTGTCCTTTTCCCGAAGAAGACATCACTGGCTTCACCACACAAGGAAAGCCCACTTTGTCCGCTGCGGCCAGGAGTTCTTCCGGGCTCGAAGCATAAGCATAGTTCGCTGTTTTCAGTTTCAATTCTTTGGCGGCCACATCACGGATGGCATCACGATTCATGGTTAAGTGAGCGGCTTCGGCGGTGGGAATAACGACCACTCCTTTTTTCTCAAGCTCGATCAACTTTTCAGTGCGAATCGCTTCGATTTCCGGAACGATGATGTCAGGACGATGCTTTTTAACGATGCGCTCGATCTCAGCTCCATCCAGCATGTCGATCACTTCGAAAGCATCGGCCACTTGCATTGCGGGAGCCCCTGTATAGCGATCCACCGCGACCACGAACTGCCCCAGGCGCTTCGCAGAGATCACAAACTCTTTTCCCAATTCGCCGGCCCCTAAGAGCATTATTTTTTTCATGAGATTCTCCTGTTAACTTTGAAACTAACTTTCATTCAAACAACTAAATTAGAAATGAATTTGATCTAATAAAACGGCTCGCACTGGCGAGGCCTCTGCGCCGTGAATTTTTAAAGGCAGCGCTATCAGCACATAAAGTCCCGGTGACACCGCTTGCAAAACCAAGCCTTCAAGGATGGAAATGTGATTTTTGAAAAACGCCTGATGAGTTTCAAGACTCTTACTCTGAGAATGATCCATGGAGGGCGTATCAATGCCAATCAACTTTACCTGTTGAGCCGCCAACCAATCGATCAGTTCTGGAGATAAATAACTAAAATCTTCCTGCCAAACATTCACGTCGAGTATGGAATTGGTTTTAAACAGGATCCGCGGCGCTAAAATATCCACTAGACCCAATTTTTCCAATGTCAGCTCACCCTTCAGGCTTGAGGCATCAATGACCTGACAGGGACCGACATAGGTCTCTAAAGAGCATTGGTCGATGCTCACTCCCTCTTTATGATAATGTGAGGGGGCATCGGCATGGGCGCCCAAATGCAAGGTGGACTCTATGGAACTAAGACTGAGAGGATCCCCCTGCGCAAAGTCCATGGAGACCCTTCTCTGAAAGGATCTATCCCCAGGAAAAACAGCAAGGCTCGACGTAATCAGCGGAGAAATGTCATAGATCAACGAAGCAACTCCTCCACTCGAGGTTTGATTTTTTCCATAAAGACTCTCATGCTCTTTTTAATTTGTTCGTTATCGTGATTATTAAAGTCAAACCACAACATCAAACGATCCTCAGGATGATACTTTTTGACAATGGCCTGAGCCACCTCTTCTGGATTGCCCGCGATGGAATTTTCAACGGCGCTTTCCACTTTTTTCGGATCCAAGGTTTTTTCCATGGCCACCCAATAGCTTTGCCAGGCTTTGCGGGATTGTTCGCGGGCCCGCGCGGATTGTTGCTGCGGAGACAATCCTTCCGTGGCATCCACAAAGATCAGGGCTGTGCGCGGCATATGCGCCCGCGTCCAGGCTCCCCCATCGGAATGAAATTCTTTACGCATACGACAATGGGTTTCTTCAATCACTTCCGCGGGAGTGATTGAAAGATTAAACACTCCGGTCGGCAGAATCTCGTTGGCCATTCGTTGCGTTGTTGGATCATGGGACCCGATGGTCAAACGCAACAATTCCAACGGCGCTTCAAAAGGAATAACGCCCACTTTATCAAAGACAAAGAATGGCAAATGCAGAATCTGCTCTGCTTGCCCGATTTTTCCGCCATCCCAACGACGGCTGTCCTCTTTAGCTAATTTATAAACCTTATCCCAGGTGGCTTGATCACGGAAATCTTCCCGACGCAAATAGAGAGGGCCGATATCTTTGCTGGCAAAATGATCACCGCGCAAAAGTCGCAACATGATCAAAGTCGCTTCTTGAAAGACTTTATTTTTTACAACCTCCCAGGCGGCTTCATCCACCGGGTCGCGCGCCTTAATACCATAGGCGTGATAAGAAAAAGGAAAGCGGCCCGCGGCAAAACCCAATTCAAGAACCCGCTTTTCATTCGGCCTGAGAGCATGCAGCGAAAGAAAAGTCTTCACGGCTTCAGCATGGGCCACAGGGCCCCCATTGCAGAGGATATTGCGAATCGCTGAACCGACATTTAAATTCTTCGTCTGCTGAAAGATCAGATGGGCCAGCTGAAGAATATCCGTATTGAGTCCGATTTCCCCCTTGAAATGGGGAATCACGGCTCCAGGATTTTCTTTTTGCACTTGGCAAGACAAATGTGTCTCTGCCAGCCAGGCCGTGCCGAAACCAAGGGTATCCGCGCAACGGACTTGGTCAAAAAAGTTTTCCCACATGGTTCTCTCATTGGGGAGATAACCATCAACCTCTGTCTGACAGATCGAAAAGAAGATATCGTATTTCATGGCGAACATTA
The DNA here is from genome assembly GCA_036559425.1 of Pseudobdellovibrionaceae bacterium. Taxonomy (GTDB): domain Bacteria; phylum Bdellovibrionota; class Bdellovibrionia; order Bdellovibrionales; family Bdellovibrionaceae; genus JACMRP01. The sequence continues at coordinate 10,731 of DATBTE010000023.1, forward strand.
GAAACAAAAGAACTTTAAATGTCAGTCTTTTCTCACTGCGCTATTAAAAATAGTCTAAATATCATACTAATAAATTCTCTCGATTTAGGCATAAAAATATGGTTGCATTGCTCTGTTTAAGAACATGCCGAGGAGGATTTATGGTGTTGGATTTGGCCAATAGTTTGGCTAATAAAAGAGCCTTGATCTGTGGCGCCTCTCAAGGAATTGGCGAAGCCACAGCTCAGACGCTTGCAAAACTGGGCGCTGAAGTTATTCTGGTGGCACGCACTCAAGAAAAACTCGAGGCCGTCAAATCTCAACTCGCCACAAAGGGGGGACAAAAACATCAGGTTCTTGCTCTCGATCTGTCTTTGACAGACTCCCTGAACCACGCCCTCGACTCCCTTTTGGCGACGGGCCCTATCAGTATTGTGGTCAATAATGCGGGCGGTCCCAAAGGAGGAGCTCTTCTGGAGGCAACGGATGAGGAATTTCTGCAGGGTTTTCAGGCTCATATTCTGGCCTCTTCTCTGATCGCAAAAAAAGTTGTTCCCGGAATGAAAGAACAGCGTTGGGGACGCTTCATCAATATTATTTCCACTTCGGTAAAGGCGCCGATCGCCAACCTGGGAGTCTCCAATACCATTCGTGGAGCCATGGCCAGTTGGTCAAAATCACTGGCCAATGAGTTGGCTCCTTTTGGTATTACCGTCAATAATGTATTGCCAGGGTATACGGAAACTCCGCGTTTGGAGGCGCTTGCCCAAGCGGCAGCGCAACGACAAGGCAAGAGTGTGGAAGAAATTAAAAATCTTTGGAAGGCCGCGACTCCCGCTGGACGCTTTGCCAAACCTCAAGAGGTGGCGGAGACCATCGCCTTTTTAGCTAGCTCTTCCGCAGGCTTTATCACTGGGATTAATCTTCCTGTGGATGGAGGACGCACGCCATGTCTTTAAGGGAAATCAAAAACTTTATCTGTGGCGAATATTCCGCCGCCCAATCCAAAAAGCGCATCGACAATTTCAATCCGTCCAATGGGAAAGTTTATTCCACCCTTCCTCGATCAGATGCCGGCGACATCGAGGCCGCCGTGCAAGCTGCCCAAAAAGCCTTTCCCGCCTGGTCACGCACAAGCCCTGAAGAGCGTTCACAAATTCTGCTTAAAATTGCCGAAGGAATTGAGCGTCGTATTCCACAGTTGGCCGAGGCGGAATCCACAGATCAGGGGAAACCGGTTTGGTTGGCCGAGACTCTGGATATCCCTCGTGCGGCCCACAACTTTCGTTTTTTTGCCGGTCAAATCTTGTTTCCATGTAACGAATCCCATGAATTCAATGAAAAAGCTTTTAACTTTAGCTTGCGCAAACCAGTGGGAGTGGCGGGTTTAATTTCGCCTTGGAATCTACCCTTGTATTTATTAACCTGGAAGATTGCGCCCGCGCTGGCCTGTGGCAACACCGTGGTTTGTAAGCCCTCGGAAATCACTCCGATGACGGCGTTTTTATTCTGCGATATTCTCAACGAAGCGGGACTTCCTCCTGGCGTTGTGAATATGGTCTTTGGTTTGGGAGTGGAAGCTGGCGAAGCTTTAGTCAAACATCCGAAAGTTCCGCTGATCAGTTTTACCGGCGGCACCACCACTGGAAAACATTTGAGTTCCGCTGCCGCTCCTTTGATTAAAAAACTCTCCCTCGAACTCGGCGGCAAAAATGCCAATATTATTTTTGCCGATGCGGATCTAGAGGAGGCGATTCAGACTTCCCTGCGTTCCAGTTTCTTGAACCAAGGTGAGATCTGTCTTTGCGGCTCACGGATTTTTGTGGAAGCGTCGATTTATGAAAGCTTCGTCTCCCGTTTTGTCAGTGAAACTAAAAAACTCAAAGTGGGCGATCCTCGCAAGGCTGAAAACTTTCTGGGCGCCCTTGTCAGTAAAGCGCATCTGGAAAAAGTTCAGTCCTATGTGAAGCTGGCCCAAGACGAAGGCGGCAAGATTGAAACTGGCTTCGAGGATATTCCCTTAACCGCAGAACAGCAGCAGGGCTATTACATGCGCCCCACCATCATCACCGGTTTGCGCTCTGAGTGCCGCGTGATGCAAGAGGAAATCTTTGGCCCTGTGGTGACCGTGGTTCCTTTTGGTTCAGAAGAGGAAGTCGTTTCCATGGCGAACTCTGTGGAATACGGCTTGGCTTCGACCCTTTGGACCAAAGACATTCAGCGGGTGCATCGCTTGGCCCGACGGCTCGAGGTGGGAACCCTGTGGGTGAACACCTGGATGATGCGCGATTTGCGCACCCCTTTTGGCGGCATGAAAATGTCAGGACTCGGACGTGAAGGGGGCTTGCACTCTTTGGAGTTCTTCACTGAAACCACGAATGTTTGTATTAAATATTAGAAATATAAAAAGGAAAATCTATGGCAACAAAAAATCAAGGAAAGATTCAAGGAAGCAGTCGAGGAAAGATTGTGGCAGGCTGCTTGGCTCCCCACCCACCTCATCTTGTTTATGCGGAAAATCCTCCGCAAAATGAACCGCGCTCTGAATGCGGTTGGGAAACTCTGCGCTGGGCCTATGAGGCCATGCGCGAAGATCTTAAAAAGATTGAGCATGATGTTTTGGTCATCCTCTCTCCGCACTGGCGAACTTATGTGGGAACTCATATCTTGGCCACTCCCCATTTGAAATCCCTTTCCGTGGATCCGATCTTTCCGAATTTGTTTCGTTATCACTACGACATCAAGGTGGACGTGGATCTGGCCGAAACCATCCACGAGGTTTGCCAAGCCAGAAACATCCCCACCAAGCTGATGCAGAATCCTGATTTCCGCGTGGATTACGGCACCATCGTGACCGGACAAATGGTCAACCCTGCTTGGGATAAACCCATCGTCTGCCTTTCGGCGAACTGTGTGGCGGCTTACTATAATCTCGATCGCATGCAAGCCCTGATGATGGAATTGGGAGCGGCCACGAAAGAAGCGATTGAAAAGAGCGGACGTAAGGCCATCTTGTTGGCCAGTCACTCGCTTTCGCACCGGCATTTTACCGTGGAAAATGAAATTCCCGAAGATATGAGCAAAGAACATATCACCAATCACAGCCTCTATCTTTGGGATATGAAAATGCTCAAATTGATGAAGGAAGGAAAATCCAAAGAAATGGTGGAGCTGATCCCTGACTTCACCGAACAAACGATTGCCGAATCTGACTCTGGGGCTTTGACCTGGATGATGAAGGCCATGGACTTTCCGACTTATCCCGCGAAGGTGCATGGCTATGGAACCGTGATCGGAACCGGCAATGCCATCGTGCACTGGGCGCCTCCCTTGCAAGCCCCCTCTTCTACTGAGAAAGGACTTTAATGATGACTCAACATAAATCTAACAATCCCGTGCTGAAAGGATTCGTCTTGCCAGGGCTTGTCCAACCCCTGCTTACTCCCGATGCGAACCCCGGTTATCGCAAGGTGCGCGCCGCCTTCGATAAAGTGCGGGAAGAGATTGAGCACAGCGATGCCGATGTGCTTTTAATTTATAGCACGATGTGGCCCTCAATCTTAGGTCATCAAATTCAAGCGATGCCAGAGCCTGAATGGGTTTTGGTCGATGAAGAGTTTCATGAACTCGGAACGATTCCTTATAAACTTAAAATCGATAGCAGCTTTGCTGAGTGCTACAACCGTCACGCCAAACTGCGCGGACTGCACAGTCGGACCATTGCCTATCATGGCTTCCCGATCGATAGCGGCTCAGTGGTGGCATTGAAATTGATCAATCCCAACAATCGAATTCCAGCGGTCATTGTTTCGAGTAATATTTATGCCGACCGTGCCGAAACTGTGGTGTTGGCAAAGGCTGCGGTTTCCGCTTTGAAAGAACAAGGCAAGCGCGCCATTGCGGTGATTATTTCCACGCTGTCGAATCGCTTGCATTCGGATTTTATTGATCCTAAAGACGACAAGATCCACTCTTTGAAAGATCAAGAATGGAATTTAAAAATTCTGGAGTTTTTAGAAAAAGGTCGCCTTGAAGATGTCGCGCAATTGTCGCGACAAATTCAGCGGGAAGCCCGCGTGAAAAAGGTCACTAACTTCAAACCTTTCTGGTGGTTGTCTTCGGTCATGGGCTCCCACAACCGCTATACGGGACAGATTTACGAATATCAACCGATCTATGGCACGGGCTGCGCGGTGGTGGGTTTGACTCCCGCCTTGCAGGCCTCCCGCGATTTGGAATTCGACGAAGATGCCCCGGACTACTACACCGGCGAGCGCAATGTTTTAAGCGCCAGCGGCGAATCCGCAGCGGATTTCTCTGCCATGTCTAATTTATACAATAACCTCGATGGCGAAGGCCAAACAGAGGAGGACGATCATGAAAATTTCTGATGTTTATCCAAAGAGTCCCTTTGGTGAAAAAATCCCCGGAATTCCCACCGGGCGTGATGTCGAGTGGCAGCCTCTCATCGACTATCGTCGCAATGGCGTCAGTGAAAACACGATTCACGGGGCCATCGCCTGGTACAGTGGCGATGAGTTGATCCACTCATTCGGCGGCAACGTTCTTTGTTATGGCCGCAGCATGATGAAACTTTTCTACATGAAAGTTTTCGCCCAGGAACTCGCCAACCAGACAAGCTGGGAGCAAAAGGCCATCAGCGTTTCCAGTCATAATGGAGCGGCAGAGCATATCGAAGCGGCGCAGTCGTTGTTGGCGGAGAGCGAATGGGGTCTGATGCAGACTCCGCTGGATTTGCCTTTGGTTCAATTTGGGCGACAGGTGCGACGGCCTCGTCGCTGGTACAATAACTCCTCAGGTCACCATGCGGCGATCTTGTTGGGTTGCCGCTTAAAGGGTTGGAATCGCGCGGGTTACACTCTGCCCAACCACGAAGTTTATGGGGCTTATCTTAAAGTTGTGCAGCAGTATCTAGGAAAAACTTGGTCTCCTCTTCGTGTGGCTCGTGATGGAGATGGTCTTCCGACCGTCGCGATGACGGTGAATGAGCTGGCGAAATGCTATGCCGGCCTATCAAAGAATCGTCATGAAGACTGGATTTGGGAGAGCATGATCCGACATCCTGATTTAGTCGGCGGCTTTAATCGTTTGGATACGACTATTATGAAATCTTGCAAAGGGGATGTAATTGCAAAAGAGGGCGCCGATGGTTTGCTCGGAATGGCGATCTCTCACCCTGAGTATCCGCAAGGTTTGGGCGTGGTGATCAAGATTGCCCATGGCTGGAATCCACAAGCCACGTGGTATATCGCCAGAGGCATTCTGGGGTCTCTCGGTTTTGAGCTTCGCAATCCTTATCCTCTGCGACGCCAGAAGGCTTTCTTGGTTCCACAAATCGCTCCAGAGAAGTATTTCTCACGTCTGGAAAGCATTCCAACTTGGGACGAATGGGATCCGGATCATGATCGCTGGTACATGGAAGAAAGCATGGGAGAGGATAAGGGAGGCTTCAATGGCTGATATAATCAACGCCGCCAAAGCTCCAGAACCGGTAGGCGCTTATCCCCACGCACGTCGCTTCGGCGACCTGCTCTTTCTTTCCGGAGTGGGACCCCGCAAGCCCGGCACCAAAAAAATTCCCGGAGTGGAACTCGATGCCCAGGGCAATATCACGTCCTACGACGTGGTTGTGCAAACGGAATCCGTGATCGAGAATATTCGCATCATCTTGGAGGCCTCAGGAAGTTCGTTGGAAAAGATCATCGATGTTCAAGTCTTCCTCACGAACATGAAGGCCGACTTCAAAAGCTTCAATGAGGTCTATGCCAAACACTTTACGGCGACAGGCGCGACCCGCACCACGGTTGAAGTGGGAGCCCTACCCACGCCGATCGCGGTGGAGTTCAAGGTCATTGCGGCATTCTGAGGGTACGCCGTACCTTTTTCGGATGCAACGCATCCGAAAAAGGTACGGCGTACCCTAATGGCGGTGATGGATATCTGGAAAGTGCGAATGCTGATGCCGCATTTTTTCGTGCTGGTGATAATGCGTGTGTTTCTTGCCGAAGCTCTCTGCCGGGAGATGCTCGTGCTGATGATGTTCATCATCATGAGTGTGCTCGTGCGAATGGTACAAGGGCTCGTGCTCGTGTTCATGATTATGAATCTCCGTCACGTGCAGCCAGAGGCCCCAGCCCATAAAGCCCGCCGCTAAAATAAATTGCAGCGAGAGTTCGTTTTTAAAGAGAAATAAAGAAAGAGTCGCCCCCACAAAAGGAGCTGCGGAAAAATAAGCGCCCGTCCTTGAGGTGCCGATGGCTCTTAAAGAAAGGACGAAGCATACAATACTCAAACCATAACCCAAGAAGCCCAGCAGAGCTCCCCACGCCAGCGGGCCCGCTGCCGGAAGGCTCCGCCCCAGGGAAAGGGCTAATATAAGATTCGTCGAGCCCGCCACGACGCTTTTTAAAGTGGTGATTAAGACCGCATCATTAGCCGACACCATGCGGGTCAAATTGTTGTCGATCCCCCAACACAGGCAAGCGCCCAGAATGAAAAAAGACCCGGAACTCAACGAGAATTCCCCCGCTGAAGACCAAGATAAAATCATTCCTCCCATAATAATGGCCATCATTCCTAAGACAATCCGTCTGTCATAATGTTCTTTAAATACGATCCACGCGATACAGGAAGTTAAAACGCCCTCCATATTCAACAGCAGCGAAGACGTCGATGCGGTGGTCAAGCTCAGGCCCTTCATTAAGAAAACAGGACCGAGAATTCCTCCGAAAAAAGTGGCTCCCATCAACCAAAAAAAATCCTTTTTATTGGGGAAAACCGGGAGCGATTTGGCCTTAAGAGATTGAACAGCCGAGATAGCTAAGAGGCCAATGCCTGATCCAAAATAAAGGATTCCCGCTAGAATCCATGAATCCATCTCGCCGATTAATACTTTAGCTAAGGGGGTGCTGGCTCCGAAAAGCGTTGCTGCGAATAGAGCCGGCATTATCTGATGGATCATTTTTAATTCTTTAAACATATATTACACATCTCAAACCCGAGTGGCATAATATGCAACTTAATAGCATTATACGCTACTCAGTGTTAGGTCGTGCAAACCCCTCGGCTCCATTTTAGTTCAGATTGTAGTTAGCATTCAAGACCTCATTCAAGCTCGTATCTAAAGTGAGTGGCAGGCCAGCGATGCCAAACTTAACGGGGGCTTGCAAGAAGACCAGACCTCCATGATTTGGATTGACGATGATGCCGCGGGTTTTCGAGCGATGCAATCTGGGTTCAAAAGGCAGCTCGGAATTTTTATCAGAGCTTTTACCGCGATCATTGGGATTATTTGCAACTGACCACTGATTCGGGACCTCCGTGGTTGTCCAGGACTTGTAGTACATGGACATCCTTGCCCCCTCGATAAGATAATTGATCTCAACCCCGGGACCCGCCAGCTCCAGAACAGTGCGGAAGGTGATAAAGTTTTTCGCCATGGCTTCCCCAAATTCGCCATAGGCTCTCGCAAAGGCTTTTGCGTCCCGATTTTTTTCCGTGTACATTTCTAATAAGGCCCGATACATTTTCTCAATCGCATTATAGCTGTCATCGCGAAGATCCAGCCAACATTGTGGATGAATGCCTTTGCAATAACCATAAACATCTTTGCTCAGCGAATAACTCTGAAGATATCGATCCGCGACTTTATATATGGCTCGTTTTCCTTCGCGTTGCGCGAGGTCCATCAAATGCAGAGTGTGCTCTTTGCTCAAGGTGGTATTAAAATCAATCGCGGCGTAAGCCAGATTCTCCTGAGGAATATCGACTTGCAGCTCATCCATGGCCGTCAAATTAATCAACTTACGAACGGCGCCGTTGAGTTTTTCACCACTACTATGGTCATTCATATAAGCATACCCATAACGTCCAAACATTCCCACGTCCGTTTTACCTTGTTCCTCAATGGTATAATGAGAACCATAGAATCTGACGTCTGTTTCACGCTGCCTATTGAAAAAACGGTAATTACTTTTTTCTGAATAAATACCATAATTCACTTTGGCGACTTTATTTTTGACATGAAAGTCCGTCGCGGAGTACGACAAAACCTTGCCACGACTGTAAGTTTTATTCCAAATCAGGGGAAGCCCCAACTCCGCACTGATAAGTCGGCCTGTCGATAAATTCTTAAACGTGGAAACCTTCAATACCGGCGCAGCTTCAACATAGTTTGTCGGAACGGCTTCGGCAATTTTCTCTGAAGCGATTATATTTCCGCGAATCGCATCTTCATAAGCCTTACGTCCGACTTCAGTATTGAGATTGTAAAGAAAGGAGAACCCATCATCTCTGCTTTTAAAACCCGCAACAGAAAGCTCAACAATGGTTGCCGCGGTAAAGGCGGACAAAGTCGCCATTTTTCCTTTGGTGATCTTTAAATAGATTTTATTTTCTTCGATCTTCTCAATGTAGGTTTCCCAAGTCCCTTGAGCCACCAGTGCGGCCCCGGCATCCACCAGACTGTATCCGATAGTTGCGCCGAATAACAAGCCGCCGCGACAGATATAGGTGATGCTATCGCCCTGACTCCAAGAAATTAAATCACTCGCATGCCCAGGAACTTTTAAATAACCCTTGCCATGCCTGGCCTCTGCGACAGTCTTGAAATACCTGACGGACTCCACATTCACTCCGACAATGGGCATAATCCCTACATAAGACCACCATCGGGTCAGGAGATCAGAGAAACTTCTATACCAGAAGGCCACCTTTGCCCCTAAGCCCAGAGAAAGAGTGCCGTGGGTCAGCTTTTGGAGACCGTCGCGATAGTCATCCATGATCATGCGGTCACGACGAAATTTAGATAAAGATTCAGATTCAGATAAAGAAGACGGCTTCGGATTATAGGGAGTCAGATTTACAGTCCAAGTTCCCCAGTCAAAATCCAGAAAAAAGAAAGGTTCCACCCGCGGAGGTTTCGAGCGGAAAAAATGCTCCCCTCCTTCAGCAAAACTCGCTCTAGAGAAATTTATTAAAAGAACAAAAGACAAAGCAAAAATACGAAAAAGCCTCGAAAAGCCAGCCATATATTCTCCTGCATGTTTATATTTACAACTTAAAGTTTATTGTTAAACAAAAACATGCAAGTGATATGATTACTCACTGTTAGGAAGCAGTTTTTAATTAGTGATGAAGGTAATTCAAGATCTGAGAAATCAGCAGACTTCGATTTATGGGCTTGGTCAAAAAATCGGACATTCCCACGTTCAAACAATGCTCTCGCTCCTCTTTCATAGCATGCGCCGTTAAGGCGATGATGGGCCGCTGATATCCTTGCTGTCGAAGTTTCGTGGTGGCTTCATACCCATCCATTTCGGGCATTTGGATATCCATGAGGACAATATCAAAATTCTTGGTCAAAGCTTTTTCCAACCCCTCAATTCCATTGTTTGCAAAATCAATCTTCGCACCCGCCACAGTTAAGAAACGACTGATCAGAGTTTGATTGATGGGAGAATCTTCGACCAACAGCACGCTTATTCCCTCTAAAAGTCGAGCTTCCTCAGCCTCATTCATAATCTGCAGACTTCGCGGGAGCACCATCTCAATATCCGCAATAAAAAGGGTGTTTTCCACCGCTGCCGCTTTGACCTCAACCACAAAAACACTCCCGCGTCCCACTTCAGAGCTCTCAAGATAAACATCTCCGCCCAAAGATCGGCCAATCGTTCGAGCGAGGACCAGGCCCAGGCCCGTACCGCCAAAGCGTCTCGATATGGAATTGTTCACCTGGCTAAAAGGTTGAAAGAGTTTATCGATTTCATCCGCTTCTATCCCCACTCCCGTATCCAGAACTCGAAACTTGAGCCTGCCCTCTATCCAATAGGCCTCCACTGTGACTTGACCCTTTTCCGTGAACTTGATGGCGTTACTAATGATGTTTAATAAAATTTGCCGAAGACGGATCGGATCACAAAAAATATGCTCAGGGATCAATGACTTGAAACAGAAATTGAGAGGGATTCCCTTTTCTTCCGCTTTGATCCTCATCAGGGCCCAAAGATCTTTTAATAAATGCCTTAGATTGACATCCAGGATTTCGATCTCTAAATGTCCCGCCTCTACTTTAGAGATATCGAGAATCTCATCAATAATTTCGAGAAGCTGACGACCACTGCACAATATGGTATTCACGTAATCCATGCGCTCGCTGACTTTCAGGTCACGCTTTAACATCAATTCGGCATATCCTAAGATGGCACCGATAGGAGTGCGGATTTCATGACTCATGTTTGCTAAAAATTTTGACTTGGTTTTTGTTCCCGCTTCGGCTTCAAGCTTTGCGTTTTTGAGTTCTTCATAGGACTCGATCAATTTCTGCTCAGTGAGTTTTCGTTCGGTGATATCATGGGTCACACTCAAGACCGCTTTGGTCTTTTCATTGCTAAAATGCAAAGGAGCCGAATAGCTTTCCATCCAATGGGATTTCCCCTGTAAATCAATCACCTTGAACTGCGCGATTCCGACTTGTCCCGCGCAGGCCTTTTGATGCAAATCAAGGAAAGCTTCGCGGTCCTCTGGGCAAATGAATTCAATGACATTTCTACCAATTATTTTCTCAGGACACTGCGAGGCCTCTAACATCGCAAGCCCCGCAGGATTTATAGCCAAGACCGTGCCATCGGTGGCCACGGTCTTAATACAGGCCGGCTGATGCTGAATGATTGCTTTCAAACGTTCCTGCACGTGATGGCACTCATTTATTTCAAGCCTGAAAGTAGAACGAATTTTATCCAGATAAATCCCCAGAAGGCCGAGGGACACTGACAAAAGTAATAAGAAAGAAAGAAGCTCCCCGCCAAAAAGAAAAGGTTTCGTCGGGCCAAGTCCGGCCACGACCCCGCAATACAAACCCCCTAAAAGCAAACTCCCTCCCACTATTCGACGAGCCAGGGAGTTTTGTAGCGAAGAGCGAAAAAGAAGCATGCCGCTCCAAACATAGAGAGCGCCCAAGAAAAGAAAAACAGGGGCCTCCTGAAGAGCGCTAAGCAGAGTGGTTAAAAACCCAACAGCGATCCATATTCTCAGCTGTTTCAAACTTCTTTCCGTAACTAAAAAAGAGAGGCCATTGGCCAAGAGAAGCGCGCTGCTCACCATAGCTGCATGGCGAAATATCAGTCCCCATTCCGGCATTACTTTGAGAACCATAAGAAGTTGCAGAAAGGATGCCAGGGTGAAGGCGAATCCACTCCGAATCCACAGATAGAGAAAAGATTTGCGATCCTGAGTGTGCAAATAGAAATAAAGAACGGTCATCACAAAACTAGTGATAATGGATATACTTATCTGGGGAACCAGAAATTGCATTTATTCTCCTATTTGTTTGTGAATATGACATTATATCGAGTAAAAAAACAATAGGAGCTAGGGTGTTGAATCATGTATATCCGAAAAAAAAGAACAGTCCTTCATCTGATAAGGATAATAAAATGAATTTTGAGATCTCTTGGCATGCCTTGAATGTGGACGAAGTTGTAGATCAACAAAAATCTCATATCATCCAGGGATTATCTTCTGAAGAAATTAAGCAGCGTCTCAGTAAATTCGGAAAGAATTCGTTACCAGAGCCCAAGAGAAGATCTTTTTTATTTATTTTTTTCCATCAATTTTTAAGTCCCCTGATTTACCTTCTACTCGGGGCCGCTGGCATTGCATTTTTCATTCATAAAGCCAAGGATGCCCTTGTTATTCTTATCGTGGTTTTACTCAATGCGATTATCGGCGCTTTTCAGGAAGGACGTGCCGAAAACTCGCTGGAGGCTCTTCGTCAACTCTCTAAATTAAAAGCCCGCGTTTTGAGAGAGGGAAAAGAATCGCTTATTGAAGCGAGCGAACTCGTGCCTGGCGACATTCTGATCCTCAATCCGGGCGATGCCGTACCCGCTGATGCACGGCTTATCACGGCCTCCTCAATGGCGGCTGCGGAAGCGGCTCTTACCGGTGAATCGGTTCCTACTCCCAAATCCATCTCTCCGCTGCCGTCGACGACTGCCCTCGTGGACCGCCACAATATGGTTTATGCCAGCACTTATATCACTGCGGGTCGGGGCCAGGCCATTGTGGTGGCTACTGGTATTTCAACCGAGATTGGAAAAATCGCGGATTTAACCACGACCACTCTTCAACCAAAAACTCAACTGGAGCTTCGTCTTGAGCAATTTGGCAGGATGCTCGTCATCACAGCATTAATTGTCTTCTCTTTGGTACTCGGCCTGGGCCTTTTACACGGAATTCCCTTTGCGCAAATTTTTATGATCGCGATCAGTCAGATGGTTTCATTGGTGCCTGAAGGACTTCCCGTGGCCGTGACTATTGCCATGGCTATCGGCGTACAAAGAATGGCTCGACGGGGAACCATTGCCAGACGTTTAACCGCAGTGGAAAGCTTGGGATCTATCAGCGTTATTTGCACGGATAAAACCGGCACCCTGACTCGAAATGAAATGACGGTGACCACTATTTATCTTCCGGCCAACAATAGAAAACTTTCCATCTCTGGTATTGGATATGCGCCTGAAGGACAACTCACTCCCGAGCCAGATAATACATTGAAGAAGCTTTTTGAAATATGCTGTCTTTGCAATGATGCCCACCTATTAACCCCCGATATTGCCGGACAATGGCAAATACTGGGTGATCCGACGGAGGGGGCTCTTCTCACGCTTGCCGCTAAAGGCGGGGTCGACTCCACACTCATGCGCAAAGAATTCCCACGCATCGCTGAACTGCCCTTTAATTCTGACAGCAAGATGATGGCGACTCAGCATGAAATAGGTGGAAAAAGCGTTGTGTTCATCAAAGGAGCTCCCGAGTCCCTCTTGGAACTTTGTGATTCCATTTACCATGAAGGATCTTTGAAAGATTTTAGTAAAAATTTGCGCGAGCAAGTGGAAAATGAAGTCAGCAAAATGGCCGAGAAGGCTTTACGGGTGGTCGCCTTTGGATTTATAGAAAATGCCTTCATCGATGGGTCAAAGGGGTTTTCTCCATTCGCTCAGAAAATGACCCTGGTGGGCCTTGTCGGAGAACTAGATCCCCCACGCGAAGATGTGGCGGAATCCATAAGGAGATGTCAGATGGCGGGAATTCGTCCTGTCATGGTCACGGGGGACCACAAGGCGACGGGACTTGCCATTGCCAAAGCGCTAGGGATCAGTCGAAATAATGATCTCATTATCGACGGACAGGAGTTGGATCAATTGTCCGACGAGGATCTCGCGGCAAAAATGGATCACATCAGTGTTTTTGCCCGCGTCCATCCCGCGCAAAAATTACGGATCGTTAAAGCTTATCAAAAAAAACACGAAGTGGTGGCCATGACTGGAGACGGAGTCAATGATGCCCCTGCACTGGCTCGTGCCGATGTAGGGGTCGCCATGGGAATCACCGGATCCGAAGTCGCAAAAGAGGCGGCAAAGATCATCATAACGGATGACAACTTTACAACCATCGTTGCAGCCATTTCTGAAGGACGACTGGTCTATCAAAATATCAAAAAATTATTACTTTTTCTTTTTGTAACTTCCGTGGACGAAGTGACGGTCTTGTTTTTGGCCTTGATTTTTGGGTACCCTCCACCCTTAGCGGCCGTCCAAATTCTATGGATCAATCTTGTGACTGAAGGAGCACTTACGGTCAATCTCGTTATGGAGCCCCCCGAAGGGGATGAAATGCAGCGACCGCCTATCCCCGCCAAGCAGCCTCTCTTAGATAGCACCCTTCTTTCACGCATTCCTTTCATGGGATTGGCTTCAGTGATCTCCACTTTTGGGTGGTTTGTCTATCGCACTTCGCTAGGAGTCACCCCCGCTTTAGTGCAAACTGAAACTTTCACCGTTCTCGCGATTTGCCAGTGGTTTAATGTGCTCAACTGTCGCTCGGCACTGCGTTCCGTTTTCTCTCGAGACTCTTTTGGAAGCTTAAGGAAAAACCCTTGGCTTTTAGGAGGCCTTGCTTTGGGCATCACCCTGCACGTGGCGGTGATTTACTGGCCGCCCCTGGGCCAGTTTTTTTACACGATGCCGATTGCACCCGCGCAGGTTCTTCAAATCGTACTCGTCTCAAGCCTCGTCTTGTGGAGTGAAGAACTGCGCAAATTTATCATGCGAAGACACCTCCTCTGAGAGGGGCCCATATATTGCATTTTTTAAAAGAATGAGGAAACAGAAGCCGACCAACCTAAGTAGGATACAAATAAACCAAAAGGAGTGCTTATGAAGTCCCTTTTTTTGTCATTGCTGTTAATTTTATCGTCAGTCATTTTATCGACAGCAAGCCATGCCGATCAGTCTGCAACGCCCTCAACGTCGCCCGGCTTTGAAGATGTCTTAGTAAGGGATAAAAAAGATTTAGACGCTGATTCAAATATGGGATTAACTGCTAGAGAACTTGAGGCCAATAGGTTGATGTTCAAGCAAAAGGTCGAAGAGTTTGCCATGAATGCATTTCGCACTCCCGAGGGGCGACCCATTATCCAGGCTGAAGCAAACTTATTGGTTAAATATTTTATAGAATTAAAACTTCCGCCGGAAGCCCTAACCTCTTATACATTCCATTCGGATTTGAAATTGCCCTTCGTAGGCAATGAAGCGCAGATAAAGGCCCAAAGATCTCAAGTCATTCAGACTCTTGTCAATATTGGCCAAACCCGTACGGATATGGACACTTATCTGGTGGAGGATGACGTTCGCTGCTTCTATAGAAATTTTAGAGACACAGACGCTGTGGAAGAAGTCCTTAAACTTTCCGAGAACGCTAAAATGATGAACCCGCTCGCCGATATCTTCCGACGCTCTGATGATGTCGTCATTGTGGGTAAATGCCAAGGCTGTGGTCTCCTTAATATCAAAGGGTACCCAAAGACTCCCGAAGAAGAAATGAACCCCTTTAGTGCCTGCGCGGGTGACTCCTATTAAAACCCCATTACTTCTTTAAATGTTTTTCCGCATGAACTTCATTGCTTAAATTCTTTCCGTTCGCAAACTCCGTGATATTTCGCAGAGTGGTTTGCGCAATATTTACTAAAGCCTCCTCGGTGAGAAAGGCTTGATGAGAAGTCAAAAGCACATTCGGAAAGGTTAACAAACGCGCCAACTGATCATCTTGAAGGATTTGCTCAGAAAGATTTTCAAAGAAAATCCCCTCTTCCTCCTCGTAGACATCAAGACCGGCAGAGCCAATATGTTTGGATTTTAAAAACTGAATCAGCGCCGGAGTATCAATCAAAGCCCCCCGGCCCGTATTGATCAGCATAACCCCCGCCTTCATCTGAGAAAGCGCTTTACCATTGATAAGATGCCGAGTCTCCGGAGTCAGCGGCACATGCAAGGAAATGATATCGGACTTTTGCAAAAGCTCTTCAAAGCTGACGTACTGAACACCCACCTCGATAAGTTCTGGATTCTGGACCCGGTCACTGGCTAAAATCTGACAGCCAAAGCCCGCCAATATTTTCGCCATGACGGAACCAATTTTTCCCGTGCCCACAATCCCCGCCGTTTTTTTATGAAGATCGAACCCGACAAGTCCATCCAAGGAAAAATTGCCTTCTCGGACGCGATTATAAGCGCGAGGAATCTTTCTATTTAAAGAAAGGATCAAGGCCACCGCATGCTCCGCCACCGCATAGGGCGAGTATTCTGGAACTCGCACAATACGAAGATCCAGGTCACTGGCCGCCTCCAGATCCACATGATTGAAGCCCGCGGACCTCAGAGCGATCAAACGAGTGCCACTGGCGGCTATAATTCTCAAGGTCTTACTGTCCAAGCGGTCATTGACGAACGCGCAAACACAAGGATAACCGGCGGCCAGATTCGCGGTTTGCTCCGTCAGGCGTGTTTCAAAAAAAGTGATTTCGTGCTTAAACTCCGTGTTTTCTTTTTGAAAAATATTTCTCTCAAAAGCATGAGTATCAAAGAAAGCAATTTTCATTCAGGTCTCCGTTTTCAGTATTTTTAGTTTTTTTTCTCTGCTTCTAAAACCACTTGGAAAGTTTTCGTCACCGCATCAGGGGTCACTGAAATGGAGCTGATTCCTTCTTTGACTAAAAGTTGCGAGATCTCTGGATAATCACTTGGCGCTTGGCCGCAGATTCCGATGGGACGCTTTGATTTTTTGGCTCCCTCGATCACCAGATGCAACATCTTTAAAACCGCGGGATCGCGCTCATCGAAGAGATGGCTGACCACCGAGGAATCCCGGTCCACTCCGAGAACCATCTGAGTTAAATCATTCGAGCCAATGGAAAACCCATCAAAGATGCGGGCAAAATCTTCAGCACGCAACACGTTTGACGGAAGTTCAGCCATCACATAAACCTCAAGTCCCTTTTCTCCGCGAACCAGACCATTCCGCTTCATTTCAGCCAAAACTTTTTCTCCTTCTTCAGGAGAACGGCAGAAGGGAATCATGACCTTAATGTTGGTCAACCCCACTTGCTCTCGAAGATGTTTAATCGCGCGACATTCCAAAGCAAAACCATCACGATAATGGCTGTCATAATAACGAGAAGCCCCGCGAAACCCGATCATAGGATTTTCTTCCGAAGGCTCGAATTGCTGGCCTCCTAGCAGACCTGCGTATTCGTTGGTTTTAAAATCTGAGAAACGTACAATCACCGGCCTTGGATAAAAGGCTCCCGCAATGAGGCCGACCCCCTCCGCCAGCTTTTCGATAAAATACTGAGCGGGGTTGTTCTTTGAAGATCCCAGCAAATTCTCGATCTGCGCCTTGATCTCAGGCTCTTTGATCTCTTCGAGGTGAGCTAAAGCCATGGGGTGGACTTTCACATACTCCGAGATGATGAACTCAATGCGGGCGAGTCCTACGCCGTCCACAGGCAAAAGAGAAGTTTTCAGCGCCTGTGCGGGATTTCCTAAATTGACCATGATCTTGGTGTGGGGCTTTTGCAAAGAGGTCCAATTCACTTTATCTTCGACAAAAGACAAGGCCCCCTCATAGACAAATCCTTCGTCACCTTCCGCACAAGAGACCGTCACTGTTTGTCCGTCTTTCAGAACTTCCGTAGCGATCCCTGAGCCTACAATACAAGGAACTCCATGCTCACGGCTAACAATGGCCGCATGGCAAGTTCGTCCTCCGCGATTGGTGATAATCGCCGAAGCCTTTTTCATGATCGGCTCCCAATCCGGGTCCGTCATATCGGCTACCAAGACTTCACCGTTTTTGAATTGCCCCAATTCAGAAACATCTTTGATGATGCGGACTGCGCCCGCGCCAATTTTTGAACCCACGGCTCTTCCAGAAATCAAAACCTTCGATCGCTCTTTTAAAACAAAAGAACTTTGCTGCACGGTTGATTCTTGGGAGTGCACGGTTTCTGGTCTGGCCTGCAAAATAAAAAGATCGCCGGTTCGACCGTCTTTTCCCCACTCAATATCCATGGGCGTATCATGGCCATGCACTTTTGAATAATATTGTTCAATGGCCAAAGCCCACTCCGCAAGTTTTATCACGTCTCCATCAACGAGTGAGAGCTTTTCACGATCCGCTTGAGAAACTTCGATATTTCGCGTGGTGCGACTGCCATGGCCTGAATAGATCATTTTGACTTGCTTCGCTCCGAGCTTTCTTCGCAAGAGGGGCAGAGTGGCTTTTCCCAAAAGAGGTTTGAGTACAAAGAACTCATCGGGATCGACACGGCCCCCGACCACATTTTCGCCTAAACCATAGGCGCTGTTAATGAGAATCACATTTCTTGCCCCGGACTCCGTATCTAAGGTGAAAATAACTCCCGAGGCGGCTAGATCTGAGCGCACCATCTGTTGCACACAAATAGAAAGTCTCACCTTGGCGTGCTCAAATCCTTTGCCGGTTCGGTAACTGATGGCTCGATCCGTAAAAAGAGAAGCGAAGCAATTCAGACAAGCCACCAGCAAATCTTCAGCGCCACGAATATTTAAAAAGGTTTCTTGCTGGCCCGCAAAGGAAGCATCCGGCAAATCTTCCGCCGTTGCCGAGGATCTTACCGCCACATCCAATTCTTTTATGTCGGTGCGCAGACATAATTGAGTATAGGCTTCGCGGATTTCCTGAGCCACGCTCTCGGGAATTCCCGTCTTACGAATCAAAGATCTAATTTCATGCCCTGTCCTTGCCAATTCATCATTATCATTGATGTTCAGCCTGGCCAGCCGCGAATAAATTTCTTCAGAAATTTTATTTTGCTCAATCAGAACAGAGAACGCCTCCGCGGTCACCGCAAAGCCCGGTGGAATGCGAATGCCCTGAGGGGTCAGTTTCTGGAACATTTCTCCCAGCGAGGCATTCTTGCCGCCCACTAAGGGAATATCTTTGATAGAAATCTCTTCGAACCATTTGATGAATTTCGGACTTGATTTTGAATTGCTTTTTTCCATAGGATTTAATTGATACTACCATGACTTTCTAAAAACAAAGTTTTTTGATAAAATTTTTGTTTACTCCAAAGAATGGAGCTTGCATAAGTCGCGAAAGCGCTTGGTATTCAAAAAGGAATTAGTAACCGCGAACTCACAATCCACCCGGCCAAGTCTCGGGGAACTCTTTGATCGAGGTCAAAGTTGGTATCGAGCGCAGCGCGGTGGTTTGATCGACAAAGACAAAGGCATCATAACGTTTCGCCATCACTGTTGGCACATAGTTACGCCCGTGAACTTCAAAACGAGGATGATAAACCACTCCCACAGCGCGATGCCCATACTCTCGAGTTCCTAAGATCGTCTTTCTCGCGTCCTGATCGAAAAGCATGTAAAAACGTGGCGCCTGAAGATTCTGCGAAACTTTATGACAATAAGATTCAAAGGAATTCTCCTGGGCTGCGGGCAAAGGAGTGACCGTCTCAGGGCCATCCCAGGCTGAGCTGGCTAGGACCTCCCCTTGATAAGTGCCAAATCCCACCAAGGCCACTTGCTCCGAGCCGAATCTTTCACGAGCGAGTCCACCTAGATTGACATAGCCTTCCTCCAGCATATCCGTAGCATGATAATCACCGATATGACTATTGTGCGCCCAAATGATGCACTTACGATTTTGAAAAGGTCGATTTAATAATAACTCCAAAGTCTCCATCATATGCTGATCACGGATATTCCAAGACTCCGCCCCGCCAGACAACATGGCCCGATAATACTCTTCAGCGTTTTTCACAATGCGAGCGTTCTGTTGGGCGCTAAAAAGATCTCCGTCTTTAACTTCCAGGTCCGCCAAACGCAACCTCAGTATTTTTCGAAGATTCTCAACCACTTCACGGCGACACCCTTCTTCGAATTTTAAAAGAGATTGAGCATAGGCTTTTTCGTTTTTTTCAAAAGGTTCAAAGCAAGAGTACGCAGCTTTCATTTCTTGAGCCAGCTCGGGGCTTATCCGCTGTATGTAGGACTGCACATAGTCCATCGATTCAAAAAGAGAATAGACATCAAGACCGTAAAAACCGGCTTTATAATTTTGCATCCATTCTATAAGGGCCGCGACCTCGTCATTGGCCCACATCCAGGTCGGCCAACGTTGAAAATGGTGCATGATATCCATCGCCGTCCGAGAAGAACTCTTCCCTTGAATATAATCATTGAGTTTTTGAGAATCTGGCCAGTCCCCTTCGACGGCAATAAAATCAAATTCGTGATCGCGAATTAATTTTTCAGAGATCATGCGCCGGATATCGTAAAACTCCGCGGTGCCATGGGTCGCCTCGCCCAACATCACAATCCGCGACTTCGCCAGCTTTTCAATAAGATTGTACCAAGCGCCTTCGCTGTGAATCGGCTGAGCTCTTTCTTCAATCGCTCGAACAATATGTTCCTTAGGCGGCAGAGGCGCTTTCGGCCTGGGAGCATATTGCAAAAGCCAGTCCGCCGTATACTCCACCACTTCCGCGATGGCTTCGAGCTCTATAATTATCACCATTTGCACCGTTGCCAAGCGTTGGGCAGCCAATTCATTGAGAGTGATCACCTCCAGATCCGCCTCGCTCACCATCAATAGCGTTGGCGATTTCACTCGACGCAAATATTTATTGACCAGATCCGGACGTCCGCCATGACTAATAATTGCAAAAATATCCCGGGAACTTTTTGCAGCGGCTCCAAGTGCCACCGCAGCCCCCGTGCCTGTTCCAAAGTAAGCCAAAGAAGAATGCACCCCATGCACTTGGGCCAAGTGAGGAATGACGGCGTCAGAAACTTTCAACAATCGATCTATCAAAAGTTCCATATTGAAAATATTTTTCCGATCCTCTGATTCTCTTTCAGTTAACAAAGCTGGCACAAGGGTGGCGAAGCCGATTTTATTGAGTTCTTCAGCCACCTGTAAATTTCCACGACTATGACGGCTGCCTTCGCTTTCGTGGATAAAAACAACCAGTCCCTTCATATTCGCAACTAATTGGAGATCTGCTTTGAGCTCTATCGTACCGTCATAATAAGTCATCTCTTTTCCGACGATTTCGTCGGGCACGACTTTGCCATGCAATAAACTTATCACCTCTTCATCTGAAACTTGAGAAAAATCCTGATACCAATCCCCCACTGCAATGAAGGGAAAGGGCGTTTCTAAACACACCACTTCGTCCGCAATCTGACGGAGGGATTCCAGCGTCGCCTCCGGAGCCACCGGCACCGCAATAATAATTTTTTCCGGTTGGCGCTCACGCAGAAGGTGAATAGCTGCACGCAAAGTCGCTCCTGTTGCGATCCCATCATCGACGATGATAAGAACGCGGCCTTCGACCGGAATAGCGGGGCGTGAACCACGCAACCGCCGCACCTGGCTTTGAACTTCTTCCAGCTTCTTTTCCACCATCGCTTGGATATCAGCGTTCTTGATATTAAAATGGTTGATGATCTTGGAATTCAACCAGGGAGTTCCCTCCTCACTGACTGCACCGATCGCTAACTCCGGATTCTCGGGAGTTCCAATCTTTTTGACAATGAGTAGATCCAAATCAGCTTGCAACTTTTTCGCAACCTCATAAGCCACAGGCACTCCGCCCCGGGGGATGGCCAATACCAGAGGCTTTTCTTTTTTGCCGCCCTTCGTACCTTGCTTCAGAGAGTGCAATAATTTGTCAGCTAAAATGATTCCGGCTTCTATTCGGTTTTGAAAGCACACCATAGAAGACTCCTTATGGTGAATGGGCAAGATGCCATTGTCACCGTTATCGTCTCTAGGGAATGAGAAAAAGGAATGAAGCAAACTTGAAAAAGTTGTGAATTATAACTCGTCAGGCAGCCAATGTGCGTTTTTGCACAAAGTTGTTTGGTACTTGGGTCTAGGAGATGAATGGCGGATTGTCCTTCCCCCATTTATTTGCCAGCATGAAGAAAGAGGAAGGTAGAATATTTTTGGAAATGGGTAATAATGCATTTATGGGATCATTTTCAAATAAATTTATAAAAAAAATAGCTTTTTCATCAAAGATCTTCGTGAGAGGGTTGAGTCTCCACGCAAGGGGATAGCCTTAGCTCATTAATTAGACAAACAGCTTTAGGAATGAAGGTGCCATTTAGTGTATCAGATATTCAAAAACTCCAGCCAAGCATAGACCGCGAGCTTATTAAGAAAGTTTTATTCAAGCTGCGCGATGAAAAATTGATCTTCCTTCAAGGAAAAGGTCGAAGTGCAAAATGGAAAAAAATCTAGTCACCCGTCTTTCGGATTATTTAAACGAACCGATTTTTTAATACTTTTCCGTGAGAGGTCCCTTTAGCCATCCATGGATAAACTGTTGCACCCTGGGGTCCGGATGATTTTGCGTCTGCACAGCGTTGCCGGTTTCGATAACTTTTTTGTCGGCCACCAGTAAGATTCTTCCGGCAAATTGATAAGCCATTTGCATATCATGGGTCGCGATGATCAAAGTCGCCGCCACTTCTTTTTTTAAATTTAAAATCATCTCCGCCATAAGATCGCTATTGACTGGATCCAGTCCCGCAGTGGGGTCATCCAAAAAAAGAATCTCTGGCTTAAGCGCTATGGCCCGCGCAATTCCCAGTCTTTGTCGCATGCCCCCTGACATTTCATGGGGCAGAAGACTTTTAGCGGCTTCCAAGCCTACGGCTTTCAAACATGCCAACACCCTGTCTCCAATGACTTCATCAGAGTCCCTGGTGTGTTCTCGCAAGGGAAAAGCCACATTCTCAAAAGCGGTCAACTCGTCAAATAGCGCACTTTTTTGGAATTGGACGCCGATCTTTCTAGCCACGTCATGTTTTTCGCTCATGGATAGAGCTTCCCACTCATGACCATAGCATAAAACTTTTCCCGTGGTAGGAGTGTAAATTCCCGCCATGGTCTTTAAAAGAACGGATTTTCCTCCGCCACTAGGACCGATAATAACAATTGTGTCATCTTGATGAATAGAAAGATTCACACCGTCTAAAATAATCTCACCACCAAGTTCAAGAGTGACGTCGATCAATTCTAAAATTGGAGCGCAAATTGGAGCGCAAATTGGAGCGCTCTGACGAGAAGATGAGTTTTTCACATATGAATTTTACTTCGAATAGGCTTGTCTCTGTCAACTATCATAGTTAGTATTTTGCTTAAACACAGAATAGGAATTTCCATGCAAAGAATGCACTTTATTTCAGGCTTACCACGATCAGGGACGACGCTTCTTTCTACAGTTCTCAATCAGAATCCAAAATTCTCCGCTTCAATTTCTGGTCCTGCCGCCCGCATGGTAAGAGCCATTGTCACTGAAGCCCAAGCCCAGGGTGGTTACCGCACTCAATGTCCTGAGGGGAAACGTCGCAAACTCATTAGAAATTTATTAGAGACTTATTATGAAGATTCCCGTGAGGTGGCCTTTGACACCAACCGTGGTTGGACACTCATGACGCCTCTTCTTCGCGACATCTACCCCCATGCCAAAATGATTTGCTGTGTGCGGGATATTCCCTGGATTTTAGATAGCTTTGAGCAACTGCTACGCAAGAATCCCTATTCGGTGAGTTCCCTTTTTTCTTCTGAAGAATCCGTGGATGTGTACTCTCGAACCTCCACTCTATTGCGGGCGGATAGAACCATTGGCTTTGCCCTGAATGGTCTCAAACAGGCCGTTTATGGTGGCGAGCGCGACATGATCTTGTTGGTGAACTATGATGACTTCTGCCGTACTCCCGAGGGGGTGATGCGCGATATTTATAAATTCTTAGGAGAGTCTTATTTTGCCCATGACTTTAATAACGTCGAGGCCTCTTATGATGAGTTTGACCAGGATGTGAATCTCAAAGGCATGCACAAAGTCCGCAAGGAATTAACTCATATCGTCCGTGAGCCGATTCTCCCCCCAGATCTGTGGCACCAAGCGGACACTCTCTCTTTCTGGAAAGCTGGACGAATTTAATAGGGGGCCCCTATTCTATGGAAAAGCAAGCGAACTCTTCTGCACAAACATCACGTGAACTGGGGCTGGCTGCCGCCTATGCCAGCAAATGGATGGAAGCTTTACTTCACTTAAACGCGGCGGTTCGGCAAGGTCATTATGATTTAATGGTGTTGGATGCTTTGGGCGAAGCTGCTTACAGAGCCAATGTCCCAGAGGCTTTAGGACCTTATCAAAATCACTATAAATATCCCAAGATCGCTTCGCATATGGCGAGGGCTTTCCTGATGCTCGGAGATGTCACCTCTTCTTATGAATTTTTGGGCTATGCTCAAGACTCGGCGTTGAAATCGGCCTTGTTCGCGATGCTCGAATTAGGTTCTGAGATTACCACGACCGCAGCCCAAATGCTCCCCGTCGCTGAAACTCATCCTGATCTTTATTATCCAGAATACTGGCGAGCCTTGTCAGCGGTCGCGGATGCCGTCGGAAGAGAAGATCTCACTCGTCTGTCAGAGCGAAAATCGAAAGACTTTGCTTACAAAGATCCCAATATCCATTTCAATCAAGCCTTGCGGATGTTAGGGAAAGGAGAATTTCGAGCCGGCTGGCGCCTTTACGAATGGCGCTTGGTTCCCAATGCCGCTCAATCCAACCGCACGGAGCTTGGCAGAATAGCGATGTGGGAAGGAGAGCATCTTCGAGGTAAAACCTTGTTAATATACTTAGAACAAGGCTTGGGTGATGGCATCTTCGCTCTCAGATATATTCCAGCTCTTTTAGAACAAGGGGTTTGTTTGGAAGTTGTCGCAAGGCCTGCGCTGCTTCCTTTGATTCAAGCAAGTCATCCAAACGTGAAAATTCATAATGAAGACGAGGTCGTCGTCGTCGGATATTGGGATCAAGTGCCTTCTCCTGATTTTTGGGTGTATGGGCTTTCGATCCCCTTTCGCGCGGGCTTTTGGCGTCCTATGAATACGGCGAAATTTCTGAAGGCTCCGACAACCGTAGTGGAAAAATTTAAAGAAAGAATTCTTCGCCAGAACTTGCTCCATTTGCCGGTTTACACCGTGAATTGGCATGGACGCATCGACACGGAGTCGGATCGAAGCCGTGCTTTTTCCGTTCAAGAGTTCACACAGGTCACAGGTCTCGAAAAAAATCCTTGCCTCGTCATCTCTTTACAAAAAGACGCCTCGGAGGAAGAAATCACGTGCTTGCAAGAACTCGTCGGAAAAAGTGGAGGCCAGTTTATAAATGCGGCTCCGGAGCTTGGTGATTTCGCCGCGACCGCAGCCTGGATAGCCGCTTCGGATCGTTTGCTCACCTGTGACACCTCAGTGGCCCATGTGGGCGGCGCCCTCGGCCATCCCACCACGGTCTATGTTCGCAATAAAGCCATCTGGCAATGGCTACGGAAAGATCCTGAAAAGACCAGCGCCGCTCTTTGGTATGAGAGTGCGCTTGTTCAATTTGCGTTAGCTCCAAAAATTTCTTGGCTTTTTACAACCCTCAATAAACCGAAGAGTAAAATGAAGGAATCCATCGATGACCCATCCCCATCCCCCCTTAAAGACTCTGAGTTTTCATCAACAGAAATTCGCCCTGCAAGACACCGAGGGCCATTCAATTTCGCTGGTCGGGCTGAATAATTGGCAAAATATTCCGTGGAAAGAAGCGGAAATCAGCGCCATCGATTTGGGCGACCTGCCCTGTCGATTAAGTCGACCTGATCTGGCGCTTGCGTTGCAAAAAATCTGGCACATCAGCAAGGAAGGAGCCCAGATAAAATTACGCATTCCGCACCCGCGGCATGACGTGTTTTTAGCGGACTTGGGATATGTCTCTGCCCTGTTGCCCGAAACTTTTGAACATCTGAATCAGTTAAGTATAAGATTTGAAACGGTGGAAGCCGCCTTCATCTTGGACCCCCATTGGAAAGCGGCTCTGGATGAAAAGAAAGTTACTTTTGAAGATATTCAGTTCATCTCCAAACAAGCCTCGAATGTGATTCAATGGATAGATCTCCAGTTGCAAGTTAAAAAATCCCTGTGGGTGGAAACCTCTTTCTCTCCGCTGACCACAGCCATGAGACAACAATTGCAGTCTCAACTCCAAGCACATATCGCGCGAGGTGACGAAAAGGCCGCTGCTATTATTCGCCAATTTCTCGACAGTCCCGCGAATGCACCCCTTGAAGAAAAGAGCAAAATATGAATTTACTAAAATTGAATTTGGGCTGTGGATTTGACAAACTTCCAGGCTATCTTAATGTCGACAAAGAAGCCGCTTGCGAACCTGATCAAGTGGTGGATCTGGAAGCTACTTGGCCTTTTGAAACCAACTCCGTGGCGGAAATTCGCGCCGCCCATGTGCTCGAGCATCTGGGCCAGGAAACAAAAGTATTTTTAGGTCTCATGAAAGAGATGTACCGTGTCTGCGTGGATGACGCGAAAATTTATATCCAAGTGCCGCACCATGATCATTGGACCTTCCATGCGGATCCGACCCATGTGCGAAAAATTCTTCCGGAAGGACTGAAGCTTTTCGATCAAGAACTCAATCGCCAGCATATTGAAAATAAATATGCCAATTCGGCTCTTGGAATTTACTGCCAAGTGGATTTCGTTCTCGAGAAAGCCGTGCCTTCTTTTGATGAACCTTGGGCTTCACGAATTCAAAATAATCTAGTGGCTCAATATGATTTAAATTTCGCGGCCAATCACTATACCAACGCCATTGTCCAATGGGATATTGTTTTGCGAGTGCGAAAAAGATGAAAGAAAAAATGAAAGTCAGTAATGATAAAAATTTTAAGCTTTGGCTCGAAGCGGAGAAAGCTCTCAGTGTAGGTCTTCCCGCCGGAACTGCTCCCGAGGTCCTGCGAACTTCAGGTCTATTGAGGGCGCAAAGTCAGGCTTGGTCGGCAGCGCTGCTCAGACTCGAAGAAGCCGTCCGCAATGGAATCTCTGATTTGCAAACTTTGGATGCTTTGGGAGAAGCCGCTTATCAGACTCAAACCTATCAGGCACTTCTTCCTTTTGAAGATCTTTATCGAGATCCCATGATTGCCATCCACATGGCTCGCGCTTTGATGATGCTCGGACAGATTTCCGCCGCTCACTTCTTCTTAAGGCTCGCGCCAGATTCGTTGTTAAAAGCCGCCATCTCAGCTGTCCTTGGAGTGGAAAAAAATATTGAAACCTCTATGACGGCTCTATTCAAACCCCTCATTAAGAAAGAGATGGAAACCGTCAATTGCATCGAATACTGGCAAGCCTTGGCTCCAGTGGCTGAAGTCGCTGGCAGAAAAGATTTAGTCCACTTGGCTGAGCAAAGACTCAAAGCATTGGCCTACGCGCGCCCCGTGATCCATTACAATCAATCCCTACGCTTATTGGCAGAGGGTGAATTCCGCGCTGGATGGAAACTTTACGATTGGCGTCTAGTCCCGGGCTCTGCCTGTCCTGCGATGACAGGTTTTGCGGATTTTTCTATGTGGGAAGGTGAGTTTTTAGCCGGGAAAAAAATATTAGTGGTGATGGAGAATGGGCTTGGAGACCAAATCTTTGGTCTCCGTTATCTCCAGACTCTCGCAGAGGAAGGGGCTGAAGTGAACGTGGCCGTGGGACCAGAATTGGCAGCTCTTGCTCAGTCCAGCTTTCCCTCCATGAAAATTCATGATTTAGAAAAAGCCCGTGAGCTCACCTACTGGAAAGATAAATCACGCCCTGACTTTTGGACTTACTGCTTGTCCATTCCTGCACGGGCGGATTTGGGGGATCCCCTCGCGACAGCGGGGTATCTGAAGGCGTCTGAAAGTTTGGTGCTTCAATGCCAACGATCCTTGAATTTGCAAAATCCAAGAAAGTTGCCGGTCCATGGATTGGTTTGGCATGGAGATATTCGAACCGCTCCGATGCGCACCCGAGCTTACACGCTGACAGAATTTCTGCGTGAATCAGAAATTCTTAAAACTCCTTGCCTGCTGGTTTGCTTACAAAAAGATGTCACTCAGGAGGAGCTTTCCGAGTTACGGGCTCAGGCTGATAAGAGGGGTTGCCTGTTATTCAACGCGGCTCCAAGCCTGCAGAATTTCGCGCAAACGGCAGCCTGGATCAATTGCGTGGATCATATGTGGAGTTGCGATACATCCACCGCTCATTTGGCCGGTGCCCTGGGGGTGCGCACTACTGTCATGATACGGAATAAAGCCATCTGGCATTGGCGCTGTGAGGCAAAGACTCAGAAGGCTGTGTGGTATGATTCGTGTCACATAAAATACGCTCTCACTCCGCCTATTTCTTATATGTTTGATATCCGCGATCCGTCTGATTCAGAAGGGAAAGTTTAGGATAAGAATGACTTCAATATCTCCTCCGCCGCCTGCTCAGGATTGAGCGCTGAAGTATCTATAATCATCTCAGGATGTGGCGGTATTTCGTAGGGATCATCAATGCCGGTCATGGATTTTATAAGACCGGCCCTGGCCTTCTTATAAAGACCCTTGGGGTCACGGGCCTCACAAACTTCCAAGGGAGTATTTACGAAAACTTCGAAATAATTTTTACAAAGCTTTCTCACGAACGCACGGGAGTCTTCAAAAGGGGAAATTAAACTGGCCACCACGATCACCCCGTGTGCCTCTAAACGACTTGCCATAAAGCCCACTCGTCGAACATGTTGATCGCGATCCATGCGAGAGAAACCAGTAGAGGGAAAGACTTCTCGAATGGCATCGCCATCCAACTCCTCAACTTCACAACCTAGAGAACGCAATTTCTTTGCCAAAGTTTGAGCCACCGTGGATTTCCCGGCAGCCGGCAAGCCAGTGAGCCAAATGACTCCGGATTTTATTTCGCAAGAACCCATACTTCCCCCTCTACTTTCACCATTAATTATAAACTACTTGCGACCCAATCACTTTGCAAATAAGTTTAAGTTAGCTATGAAAAGAACACTTGATCATCATCTCGATTGGCTGGAGTCCCAAGCTATTCACATCCTGCGGGAAGTGGCGGCTGAATGCGCTCGTCCCGTGCTGTTGTTTTCAGGCGGAAAAGACTCGGCCGTCCTCCTGCGTATTGCTGAAAAAGCATTTCGACCCGGTCCCTTTCCTTTTCCACTATTGCATATCGATACCGGCCATAATTTTCCGGAAGTCTTGCGCTTTCGCGACCAACGCGCGGCGGAGTTAGGTGAACACTTGATTGTGCGTTCGGTGGAAGACTCGATCGAACGCGGCACAGTGCGTTTGCGAAATCCTCTCAGCGATTCAAGAAATGCCGCTCAATCCATCACTCTGTTAGAGGCGATTAACGAATTTCAATTTGGCGCTTGTATTGGTGGAGCTCGTCGCGATGAAGAAAAAGCGCGAGCCAAAGAACGCATTTTTTCCTTTCGTGATGAATTCGGCCATTGGGACCCCAAAAAGCAGCGTCCCGAACTCTGGGATCTCTATAATACTCACATTCATCCCGGCGAAAACATGCGCGTGTTTCCGATTTCAAACTGGACCGAATTAGATGTTTGGCAATACATCGAACGTGAACAATTGACTTTACCGACACTTTACTTTGCTCACCCCCGCCAGGTCATTTCGCGCAAGGGTTGGTTAGTGCCTCACACTGAATTAACTCCCGCTCAAGAAGGCGAGCCCATCGAAACACGAATGGTGCGTTTCCGCACGGTTGGGGATATTCCCTGCACTTGTCCCATCGCCTCAGAGGCCGCAACCGTCCAAGCCATTGTCGGTGAGATAGCGCTCACCCATCTCACCGAGCGCGGCGCCACCCGGATGGATGATCAGACTTCCGAATCCTCTATGGAAAAACGCAAAAAAACAGGATATTTCTAATGATGACTTCTGTTCTTCGCTTTGTCACTGCAGGCTCTGTCGACGATGGCAAAAGCACCTTGATCGGTCGCTTGCTCTTTGACAGCAAAGGGATTTTTGCAGATCAACTGGAAGCCCTCACCCGCGCCAAGCACCAACGAACCTGCGGAGAGGACATCGACTTATCTTTACTGACGGACGGCTTGGAAGCGGAACGTGAGCAAGGCATTACCATTGATGTGGCTTATCGTTATTTCTCAACTCCTCGACGTAAATTCATCATCGCCGATGCTCCAGGACACGAACAATACACGCGCAATATGGTCACCGGCGCCTCCACCGCCGATGCGATGATTCTCTTAATTGATGCAGCGAAAGTGAAAGAGAGCTTACAACAAGGCCAGGGCCTACTTCTTCAAACCAAGCGCCATTCCACCATTGCGCAGATTCTGCAAATCAGACATATCATCATCGCCATCAATAAAATGGATTTAGTAAATTTCGATCAAAACGTTTACGAATATATCATCAAAGCTTATGCGGAATTCGCCCAGTCGCTGGGTTTAAGTAATATCCATACTCTTCCCTTATCGGCGCTCTTAGGGGATAACGTGGTAGTGAGCAGCAATCACATGCCCTGGTACAAAGGACCCTCGCTGATTGAATTGCTTGAATCTTTAAGTCTGTACGATGCCAAAGCCAAGGACCAAGCTTTGCGTTTTCCGGTGCAATGGGTGGCGCGCCACCAAGGTTCGGAGACCAACGATTTTCGTGGTTACATGGGCCGTATCGAAGCCGGCAAGGTCCGCAAAGGAGAGACTCTCAGCGTCCAACCCAGCGGACAAAGCGCCACTGTCACAGAAATCCTTAGCTTCAACACTTCCCTGGAATCCGCTGAATCTGGACAATCTGTGACTCTTTTACTCAAAGAACACCTAGATATTTCCCGCGGTGATATGTTGGTGAGCGCAGGACATCCGCCCACTTTACTCAAAAATGTGCAGGCGGATATTTGCTGGCTCTCGGAACGGCCTTTGGATCTGCGCCACCGCTATTGGCTTAAGCATACCTCAAAGCAAACTCTGGCGCGGGTGACGGATATTCAAAGTTGCCTCGACATCAACACTCAACAACGGCATCCAACTGAAAGTCTGAAGCTCAATGACATCGCTCGCATATCGCTTCATCTGCAACAGTCGATAAGCGCCGACGCCTATGACTACAGTCGTGCTACTGGAGCTTTTATTTTAATAGACGAAGTCACCCATCAAACTGCCGCCGCCGGTATGATCCGCCTCGATACGGGAGCTCAAAATTAGGACCATCAATGAATACTATGATAAAAGCGAATAAAGTGGATGTTGTATTAAGAACCTGCGCGCGAACCGGTGTTTTTAATCAGAAAATAGTACCCAGAATTGTTTCGGAGGATCGTCTCACCCTGATCAGAACCTGTATCAAATCTTTAATTGTTAGCATTAATAACAGCGACAAAGAGATCACTCTCACCGTTTTCGATGATCATTCGGAACCCGCGGATCTTGAAAAAATAAAATCCATTTTAGCTGAATGCAAAGTTCCGACCCAAGTATTCACGACGCAAGTCCCTGGATTTAACAACTCCGCTTTAGAGCAATTTAAATATGGGCGCGATCATGGGCGCGAACTGGTTTATTTTGTCGAAGATGATTATTTGCATGATCCTCAGGCTATAGATCTCCTGGTCAATGCCTATAATCATTTTAGAAATTTAAGTGGGTTTAGTGAAGTGGCCATAAGTCCCTGGGACCAACCTCAGGAATACGATGTGGCACATGCTCAAGCTTGCAAAATATTTCACTTCCATAATCGGTATTGGCGCACCACGATTAGCACTTCCAATACAGTTTTGTGGCCCCTCAGCGCCGTCAAGGGAGGCTGGCACTTATTTGAAACTTTGGCCTTACAATATGGAAACGTAGCCGGTGTTGAAGAAATCAATACCATTGGTCAACTCTTAAACAACACGGTTCACCATCGGGGGCCGGTGTGCTGCTTTTCTCCGATTCCTTCGGTCGCTCTCCATATTCACCATCTAGGCCAGGGCTCGCCGAAGTATATTGATACGCAAATGTTTGATTGGCAGAAATGCTGGGACAAAAAAAAGAGCGACTTAAAATAAGTCGCTCTTTTAATATTCATTATCGATGTTCTTCCCGCCTAGTGACGGCTATCGGAGTCTCCACCGCCAGCGGCTGGTCGGTCTTCACGGCGATCCTCGTGTCGCTCTTCGCGATCTTTGCGCCGTTCTTCACGGCGATCCTCGCGGTCTTTGCGTCGTTCTTCTCGATTCTCATCGCGATCCTGGTCTTTTTGCTTTCGGTCTTCTTTTTTCTCCTCAAGTTCTTTTCGCTTTAATTCCCGGCGCTCTTCATTTCGCTTATGAGCCGCTGCAGCTGTTCGTTGACCGAAGTTGTCTTTTTTAGTCTTAGTCGTCTTGTCTTTATCCTTATCCTTATCCTTATCCTTATCCTTATCCTTATTTTCTTGCTCGCTGACTGCACGCAAAGAGGAGTCAAACTTCTTTACATCTTCAGTTGTTGCCGGAGCGACGTCGATAGCGTAGGCTTTAAAAGAGAAAGTACAAAGAACCGCCATAAGAGCCAATTTGAAATTGATCTTCATATGATTTTCTCCTGATTGAACGCAGCCTTCTGTGGTTCAGAAAACTGGATCGTTAATATTTTTTCCTTAATAAGTTTGTCATTTTCATCAAAGACATGGATCTTAAACTGTTTAAGTCCTGCGCTCTTCGCCTCCACTACAAAGGGCAATCTTGACTTCCCAATCTCAAATCGGTCGGCGCTTAAACTCAAAGTCCTCTTTTTTGCAATGCGCGCATCGTTCGTATGAAACTCCACACCCTCGGGAAGTTCCATCTCCATGCGCACATTTTCATAAGCAATGCCGGAGTCATTCTCCAAATGAAATACAATGGGATTATGGACTGGTATCGCAGAGCTGGTTACTGACTCTGGCTGATGCTGGCGAATCAATAAAACCGCCAAAAAACCTAAGCTCGCTAAACTCAGACCGCGCCAGAAAAAAATCTCACGGCGATAGCTTTTAGTTATGCTATTTTTTGATGAAACTTCAGCCCAGACCTTCTGTGATAAATAAGGATCTGGAACCAA
Source organism: Pseudobdellovibrionaceae bacterium (assembly GCA_036559425.1). GTDB lineage: Bacteria > Bdellovibrionota > Bdellovibrionia > Bdellovibrionales > Bdellovibrionaceae > JACMRP01. The sequence continues at coordinate 43,069 of DATBTE010000023.1, forward strand.
GTCTTCATCCAGCTGTTTTAAAATGTTTTGAACTTTTAAATCTCTCATATGTCTCTCGTTTTTCTGCTCTCGCATTATTAAGACGCGCGGGGCTTGGGTAAAGTTGCAGCTTCTTCCCAAATTTTTACAAATTCCTGACGCGCACGGTGTATTTTCGATTTGGCGTTAGCTTCGCTTATTTTTAAGACACTGGCCGTCTCAGAATAGGACAATCCCTGATGGTCTACCAAAAGCAACAGAAGTCTTTCCTCTTCTTCCAGTTTTAGAAGGCAACTCCATACCTCAAAAGAAGCCGGCAGGGTATGCCGAGACTCGGCCAGGCTTTCCTTGGCAAAGGAATCCTCGTATTTGCGGTGTCTTTTGTTATCTAAAAACTGATTCCTGCAAATTTTTAAAATCCACGGAAGAGTACGTGTGACATCTCCTAGGGAGTCCCACTTTTCCCAGACTTTGATAAAGACATCTTGAGTTAGGTCCTTAGCCTCGGCTTGATTTTTCGTCAGAAAAAAAGCGAGTCTCAATACCGCTTGCTGATGCTCTTCAATGATCTTTTGAAATTCATTTTTGGAGATCATTACCAGCTCCACTGCAGACCAAACTTACTTATAAGTTCGGCATAGTTTTTGTTTTCAATGTCGTTCGTGCCCAAGGTTGATTGATTATTGAAAAAATTGAAAGATGCAAAGCCGCTCCAACTGGAACTAAATGCATATTTTATCTTTAGGTACAGATTTGTGGTCAAATCATTTCTCTTAACGTTAGAAGGAGTGGAAATCCTGTCATAATTTTTAGAGGTCACAGCCATACGTCCGTATATTTTCCACAGATCGCGGAGCGCGATCACAGTATATAAGCCGCTCTCCGTTCCCGAGTAAGCCAGCGGCAAAATTCCAGTCTGTGTACCCACAGTCAGTGGCATATCTCCTGTTGCGGTCCGCAGCCTTGCCATATAGAGTTGCACCATCACTGCGGTATTATTAAGTTCCAGAAAAAGTTTCAATGTTTGCAAATCGCCATTCATATAATTTTCCGCTGTGGCTAGACTCCGCTCTTCTGAAATCGTTCCGCTAAAGCCCAAGGCCCATCTGTCATAATCCAATTTTACCAAAAAATCAGAACCGAGCGAAAGGAGATCAAAGGTGGTTTGAGTAACTTCAAAAAAAGGGGACACTTCAAAAAGCCAGCGCGCTGAATTGTAACCTAGATCCAACTCAAAAAAATGGTCTGTGGTATTTAAATCACTGTTTTTTAAATATCGACTGTGCTTGAAACTATAACCTGGAATCAGATAGGATTGAGGTGACAAATCACGGCGATAGTTCACTTCCACATTGAAATTAGTAATGCTCGAAGCCGTGGCCGATTTCACCTGATAAATATTGCTATCCGAGCCCACGTCGAAAAGTATTTCTCCACTGAATCCGCCAGGAAGCAGTGGTTTTTCTTTTTCATTGAGATCCGCAGCCAGCGCACGGGAGCTTTCCCGAATATCCGGCCTCTGCGTGTAGCGCTCTGTAAGTTGTAAATATTTTTTCGCTTCTTCATTCTTATGAAGACTCTTGTAACTCATTCCCCGCAATAAGAAAGCCTCAGGAGTCTCGGAAAGATCTGACTTTTCGATTTCCTTTAAACTCTTTTCATAATCCCCTTCATTAAAGTATTTCAAGGCTGCAACTGAAGCCTCATCTTCTTCATCGTTTACGGCTTTCTTAAAATGAACCGCTTTTGCGCGAAGATTTTCCTGGCACTTAGAATCTTCAATGACTGTGGTGACGATCTCCACGGCTTTTTTCGACCGGCCCATATTATTCTCACACACCGCTTGGTAATAGGCTGCGGGTAAAGATAACGACCCATCCCATTCCCTTACTTTCTTGTAGCAGTCTGAGGCCTTCTGAAAATTATTGAGTTTATAATGTGTATGACAAAGGTTGAACCAATAAATCTGTCGCTTCGGCTCGAGTTCGACGAGTTTTAAGAAACCAGCTCTCGCCTCTATCAAGTGACCAGACTGAAAATCTTTAATAGCTTCTTTAAATTGAATATTCTCCGCAGGTTCGTTTGAATCTTGAGCAAATGATATGCACTCCACCAAACTGGCGAATACGATTAAAAATATCATTACAGTCTTATCCATCCACGGCCTCTGTTCAATCCCGCTGAACACTTACTTTTCGGAATACATATTGAAAAACGAATGGTTCAAAGTCTGGATTGTCGCCGTCTTATTTGTGCTGGCCTAAACACATGGCCCTGGTTTTCGACCTAGGCAAGGCGCTTCGCTTTATTTAGATTGATTTTTTCGGTCTAGAATTGAGGGACTTTCTATTTGCAAATATACAAGTCTCCGTTAGAGTCTCGAGTGATCGCTCCCGTCAAGCCGGCACAAGTGGTTACCCCAGAAGTGATAGCCCCACTATTTCCCGATAATTGAACAACGGCGCTGCTAATAACAGTTTTCCCCGTTCCGGAGGCCGTAATAGTAACATCTTGATTGGTTCCACCAGCCGTAAAGGTCAGCGCTCCGGTACCAGTAATAGAACCATTCGAAGTGCCCGTACCGCCATTGGCAACAGGTAAAATGCCAGAGACATCCGTAGTTAATACCGCGGCTGATTTAGTGGAAAGCGTACCTAAACCTGAGACTTGAGTATTCGCAATCGCGATATTAGCACAACTCATAACATCCCCAACTGAATTATAAGTCAGTGTTTGGCTAGCTGAACATGATGAGGCAAAAGAGTTAACGCCCGTGACTGTGGATCGCAAATCGGTAAGAGCAATAAATCCTGCGGCCCAAGCAGATCCATTCCAGCGAAGGCCTTGTCCCGTCGTACTACCTGCGGTGATGGAGATCACTGGAGTTGTGGTTCCTGTCGCCACCGAGATCGGTGCAGTACCACTCACACTTGTCACAGTTCCCCCACTCCCCGTCGCCGCGATCGTCACGCTGTTGGCCCCATGGGTAACTGTCACTCCACTGCCGGCCGTGATGGTCTTATACTCCAATGCAGTGGCACCGTTGTTCATGCCAAGAATTTGATTAGCCGTACCTGCCGAGGTCAATCCAGTTCCCCCTTTGGTCGTTGGCACCGTATTTAAAGTCACAGCACCAGCATCACTGACACTCGCAATATCCCCCGACAGTGAAACTGCAGCCGCTGCACCAGAAGCATTGCCGACCCATATTTTAGCGGAGGCCAGACTGGGAAGAGACGCCGAAGGGGTCGCCCACGAAAGAGTCGGAGTGCTGGCTACGCCATCAGTTGTTAAGAATTGTCCTGCACTTCCTTGAGTTGTAGGGAGAGTATAAGTTGTAGACCCAGCCGCCGCCGCTGGAGCAAATCCAACATAGCCTGAGGTCGAACCAGATAATCTTAAAGTCCCTTTTACATCGAGAAGGGATCCGGGTGTTGTCGTTCCGATTCCGACGTTGCCATTATTTAGAATAGTCATGCGGCTGGTGTTGTTGGTTTTAATATCTAGATTGTAGTTGTCATTATTTCCAATGCTTGAGTTTCCGGCAAATGTATTGCCGCCATTCACAAAACCCGTGCTGGAACTCAAGGCCGTTGCCCAGGTTAAGCTTCCGGCTCCATCGGTTTGTAAGAACTGACTTGCGGAGCCCGCGGAGCTTGGCAGAGTTAAAGTGGTGTTTGTAGCCGTATTGGGATAAACAATATGTGCCACTCCACTTCCGGCTCCACCGATATCAGTGCCTTTGGTCACGGCCACAGAGCTTGCCGTGAGTTGCAGGATTTTACTGGCTACTGCACTTTGAGTTTTATCAACCGTGACGACACCTCCTGAAGTCATCGTCGCATCGCCTGAAAGAGTTTGCTCAACCGCGGCGTTGGAAGCATTTCCGACCCACACTTTTCCCGCTGTTAAGCTTGCGCTATCACTGACAGCACTGAGTTTTGCGTTAAAAGCATCGTAATCGGTTTTACTAATAAGACCCGCCGTCACTGATGCCGTTGAAGCCATCGGGATATTTAAAGTGTGCGTGCTTGTAGCAGAGCTAAACGCCGGAGAGTTGCCAGAAGTACCAATGGCAAAAGTTTGAGTGCCCGAAGTAAGACCGTTAAGACTGGTGATTCCAACTCCGGCCACCCCTAAAGACTGCACACTTGAGCCATTGTAGTATTTAATCGTACCTGAGTCGTACCACATTTGACCGGCAACGGTGCTGGGCGTGGCATTAGAAGAAAGGCCAAAGTATTTATTATTAGCCATGGTGATATTCCCGGCATTGGTCATATCAAAGCCACCCATAGCGATGGCTCCACTCATCGTGCCCCCAGCAAGCGGGAGCTTGGTCGCATCCAGAGGGGCTGCCGTTGTCAC
>DATBTE010000024.1:0-1752 GCA_036559425.1 Pseudobdellovibrionaceae bacterium
CGAACCGTGCGGTCGGGAGTTCGAATCTCTCCGGGCGCGCCATACTGAAATAGATAATTCCCCTGTAGCTCAGTCGGTAGAGCGGATGACTGTTAATCATTAGGTCGGCGGTTCGAGCCCGTCCGGGGGAGCCAAAAAAATCAAGGAGTTACCGTTTTCGGTAGCTCCTTTTTTTTGTCTGAAATTTAAGAAGCGGTCATTTGGTCTGGACAATGGTCATTACTGTAATTTATTTTTGACCGCAACGATTGACGATCAAAACAATACTTCACTAAAAGATAACATGAAAATTGTTACATGGAATTGTAATGGCGCGTTAAGGAAAAAGACTCATGAAATTGATCGTCTTGATGCTGATTTAGTGATAGTCCAAGAATGTGAAAATCCAGCGGAATCGACAGAGCCCTATATTACATGGGCCGGTGATTATTTATGGATTGGAACTTCAAAAAGTAAAGGTATTGGTATATTTCCCAAAAAAGGAAATAGAGTTAAAGGCTTAGATTGGAATAGAGAGTTTGTTCTTTCTGGACTAGAAAGCAAAAGTAACTCACTTCGCTGGACTACAAAGGATTTAAAGCTTTTTCTTCCCTTCGTTTTAAATGATGCAATAACAATTCTAAGCTGCTGGACTAAGGGTAGTGAATCGGAAGTGTTTGGCTACATGGGCCAGTTTTGGAAATATCTTCAGATTCACCGCAATGAACTTAAAAACGAAAACACGCTAATACTTGGCGATTTTAACAGTAACAAAATCTGGGATAAAGCGGATAGATGGTGGAATCATTCGGATGTCATAGCCGAACTGAATGAAATCGGATTAGAAAGCATATATCACCACCAGCACAAAGAAGAGCAAGGCGAAGAAACTATACCCACCTTTTTTCTTCATCGAAACACGAGTAAGCCATATCATATTGATTATGTTTTTGCTTCCAGTGATTTACTCAGGATGAGCAGATTGGAAGTTGGCACTTTTGATAAATGGTTACATATCAGCGATCATATGCCCTTATCCGTGGAAATCAGCAGTTAGCTATAAAAAATATAAAACGCTGAACTTGATCTGACAGTTTCAAAACATTCGTTTAGATTTAGCCTGATATTGACGGCCTCAGTTCGACCATGAGCGGACGTTGAATAATGCCGAAGTGACTGATGCTTTATTGAATTTATTTTCGAGGAAAAAATGTCGTTTTAGCTTGTCATTGTGCCCGATTACCCTACACTCAGATCAATAAAAACAATTAACTAGATAGCTTTATGAGAAATATACGACAAATCAGGGTTTTTATAAGAAATTCGATGTCGTATATATTACGTTATGTATTTAGTTTTACTAATCAAACTGCAAGAACGGGAAATTAATGGAATTACCGAAGTTTAATGAAACCTTTCTACCAATATTGGAAGTGCTGAAAGATGGTGAAATCATCAAGGGCCGAGATTTGGTTCGGCTTGTAGAGGATCGATTTTATTCTAACTTACCCCAGGATCTGCTGGAGCAGATTACCAAAAGTGGGGATCGTTTAATCGAAAATCGAATTGCTTGGGGAAAGTCCTATCTGAAGAAAGGCGGGTTAGTTCACTATCCACAACGAGGCTATGTTCAGATCACCGAGAAGGGGAAATCTGCCAAGCCAGAAAATGTATCTCTCAATGACATTCAATCGAATGTCATTACTTTTTATGAACCCGAAAGCAAGTCTGCACCAGATACAACAATCGTAGTGAACGCAAGCCCACAGGATT
>DATBTE010000025.1:0-2192 GCA_036559425.1 Pseudobdellovibrionaceae bacterium
CCGCCCGTTTCCCCATCACTTCAAACAGTACTCGAGTTTGCGCATCGTTCATTTCCCTATCCAAACTCAAAAAAGCCAACGAAAGACCGGAAAAAGACCACAAACTTTTGCTCCCGGAACAGCACCGAATGCGAAAAAAAACACATTTCAAGACACTAATTTTCTTGATAAATCGGAAGTCGTTACTGAAAGCAGCTTAAACACAAACCCTCGCAAAGCACCGAGGCAAAACATTCTGCTTGAGCTTAGAAATCCTCTTCTAGTCAAAACAACTCTCGGCACTTTTTTTGCATGAAATTCGTCCCTTTCATAGTATCAAGAATTCCCGCCCAGGCATCGAGCACCACGTCACGACAAGCATCCCAATAAGCAGGAGAATGATAGAGCACGAAGTACCGGTAGCTTTCATCTTTACCTGTATAAGTATGACACTTTCCATTCGCATCGCCAGCCCAACCCTCGAGATTGTTATGGGGTAATACATCCCAATTTGAAGGAGCAATCGTCGGCTTCGATCCTATTACATGAGGCGTTGCTACCAGTTCCCATATAACCCTGGGAACTGGAAATACTTGCACTTTATTACTTTGGTCATTTAACTGAAGAAAAGCTTGAAGCATGAATCTCTCTGCCCCCATGGCCTTTAAATGCAGTGTTCCATCCTCAAGAACAGTAACTGGAGATATTGCCAGACTCCAGGCTTCTTGTGGAATTTCCCCATACAATGAAGCGAGAACATCCTCAAACGCTATGTGAAACCACGTTTGTACTCTGAATATCAATTGCCCCAACTGCCCCAATTCGTCACTCATAAACGTCATAATCTTTTCTTTTTTGTCAACAAGAGTGGCAAGCGTACCCTTCTTCCACCCCGCCAAGTTAGGAAAATACTTTTTGGACCGATAGTTCCAATTATCCGATTCATCCGATGCGGTATACAGATGCTGCAATCGATCTCCAATCCTCCCAACACGCTCTGCAAGAGAAGTCAAAAAATCCGGGTTATGGATACCGTCAATGTGTAATACGAATACGACAAACCAGATAATATCCAATTCTGCGACCAAGTATCCCCACGTCCGTCCGGAGTTCTGCGTCGCAAGCCATCTTGCGTCATATCCATCGCGGTGAATCACCGGCGTACGCAATAGCCAGAATGAGCCAATTCGTTCTAACAGAACCGTTTGACATCGCTCAACTTCTCCTTCAAACGGACTGTTAAACCGAATATCACGCACTAAAGTGCGCCATTGCGGACAAAAAATAAATCCATCTATCTTCTCAAACTGGGTCAATCCTTGCGATTCTTCAGTCTCACGCATCACAGTCGACAAGTCTACAAAGTGAGCCAATTCAATAGGAACCAGAAACTCTTCTTCGACATCAATGTTTTTTCCCGACTTATGATTCAGGGATGAAATTTTGAGCAAGTTAGTCTCATTACCCTCTCCCATCTTTCGAGACACTCGATTTCGACGCACTCGCATAGAGTTCAGATAGGGAACATGCTTAACTTCCAGGGCAATAGTATTCTGGTTTGCATTACTAAGCCAGCGCTCTAGCTGCGGTGAAACTAATCCAGCCTTTGCAATCGGAGCAACCACACTTGAAGAGTCAGTGTCATCCGGCACGGGGTAGAAAAGCGGGGGTTCGAGGACAGTCCCTCTCATACTAATCCCCGGAGCAAGTTCTTCAGCATCCAGTTCATCGAGAGAAATGATCCCTATTTCATCCTCTTTCTTACCAAGATCCTTGCGCAGATCGCTCTTAATCTTCTCCTTTACGACACGATCGACCTGGTACTTGTCCAGAGTACCATCAAGATAAGGAAATTCAACTTGCAAGCGAGGCAATGCTCCTTCTGTCGCGCCTCTATGCCTCTCGATCTTCCGACTTATCATGCTGCCAAATCGGTCCACGCGTCCAATGCGCTGCTCCAGATCACCCGAAGTCCAAGCAACACCGTAGTGCACAACCTCATCGCAAAAAAGGTGCAGGTCAACCCCTTCTTTCAAAACATCCGTACAGATCATTATATTGGGGTGTACCGGGAACTTAAACTGTGTAATACCCCCTTGACCAGTCAAGCGCCCTGATCGGCCAACTACTGGATTCATCCTTGCAAAGGTCTTTCCAACCTTTTCGCTGATGCCTTTCCAATCTTTAGCATCATCGCCGCGCAGACATTTATC
>DATBTE010000026.1:0-8003 GCA_036559425.1 Pseudobdellovibrionaceae bacterium
TATGCGGATGCTGAATGCTATCACTCTCTCGTAAAGATATTAGTGGAAGACAATAAGCTCACGCTGGCTGAGGACATCACTGCTAAAGCCGTTCGCGACTATCCCCATCTGCGGAAAGATCTTTATGAGCTCCTAGAGCCCAAAGACCAAAGCAAAATCCCTCTCCATCACAAGAGTTAGGACTTAATGGCCACTTGAATAAAACTGGATTTATGAATCGTTGTACTGTTACCTAGCTGGCCATTTTGATTATTCCCACAGGCAAAAACCGCACCGTCTGAACGCAAGGCAAGGGTATGAGTGTATCCACACGCCACCGCCACCGCATTTGAAATGCCCACCGCCTGGGTAAAAACCGATTTGTTGACGATAGAGTTATCCCCAAGTTGACCCACAGAATTATTTCCAACCGCGAAGACTGAACCATCTGACCGCAAAACAACTGTATGGGCATATCCACAAGCGACTGCCACCGCATTTGAAATACCCGATACCTGAGTAAAAACTGATTCACTAATTCCAGAATTAAGTCCAAGTTGGCCAAAAAAATTATCTCCAGTCGCAAAGACAGCACCATCCGATCGCAAAGCAACAGTGTGATTGTCTCCGCAAGCCACCGCCACTGCATTGGAAATGGCCGACGCCTGGGTGAATATTGATTTATTGGAGGTCAAGCCAATCCCAAGTTGGCCAAGACTATTATAGCCGCAAGCAAAGATCAAACCATCAGACCGTAAGGCCACCGTGTGACGATTTCGACCATTAATCGCCACTACATTTGAAATACCCACTGCCTGGGTAAAAACTGATTTGTTAGTGATTGAGTTAACCCCAAGTTGACCAAAAGAATTATTGCCGCAAGTGAAAACCAAACCATCGGAGCGTAAAGCAGTGGTCTGAGTATAACCGCAAGCCACCGCCACTGCATTTGAGATGCCTAAAGCCTGGGTAAAAACTGATTTGCTGACGACAGAGTTGATTCCAAGCTGTCCATTAAAATTATCCCCCACCGCGAAGATCAAACCATCGGCTCGCAAAGCAACCGTATGAGAATATTCGCTAGCCACCGCCACTATATTTGAAATATCGGTGGCCTGCACAAAACTCGATTTGCTGCTCGTCGAGTTGATTCCCAGTTGACCATAAGTATTTTTGCCGCATGCGAAGATCAAGCCATCGGCTCGCAGCAAGATGCTATTGACATCTCCACCCTCTAAGGCAACCCACGGAGGATTACGGCGGAGAGCTCGATTTTTCGAAGCGGAAAAAGCTAGAGCCTCCATACGCCTAAAAAAAACATCCGCCAATACAGAGCTAAAGGTAAGACCGGTCAGTTGAAGGAATTTTCTCCGCGACTGACCCATCTTATGGTCCCACCACTGGCTTGAATTTGGATCTTTGAAGAATCGAATGATCTCCCAGCTGCCCCCGCAAATTATAACCACAAGCAAAAAATCGGTTGTCCGAACGAAGGGCTACCGTATGGCTATATCCGCCAGCAATTGCTACGGCATTGGAAATACCTTGGGCCTGCACATAAGTTGATTTAGCACCAACTGTATTGTCTCCAAGTTGTCCAGAGGAATTATAACCCGTTGCAAAGACCAAACCATCGGAGCGCAGCGCTGCCGTGTAATCCTGTCCAGCAGCGATGGCAACAGCATTGGAAACGCCCTGCGCTTGCACATAAACTGATTTGTTGAGTGTTGTATTATCCCCCAGTTGCCCCGAAGCATTGTACCCAGCTGCAAAAACCAATCCATCCGATCGTAACGCCACTCCATGAGTAAACGCGCCTGCGACCGAAATCACATCTGAAACACCCAATGCTTGGACAAAAGTTGATTTATCAATCAGGGAATTATCACCAAGCTGACCACTGGCATTAAGTCCGCAGGCAAAGATAAACCCATCGGCTCGCAAAGCAATCGTATGAAAGTAACCACAAGCCACTGCTACGACATTTGAAATTCCGAAAGCTTGGACAAAAGTTGATTTACCAACGATTGTATTATCCCCAAGCTGACCTTTACTATTATTTCCAGAAGAAAAAATAAGACCATCCGATCGCAAGGCTACGGAATGATTATGTCCTGCAGCGATCGCCACCGCATTAGAAATTCCCAGAGCTTGTACAAAAGTAGATCTATTTATCACCGAATTAACTCCGAGCTGACCACTGGCATTTGCTCCACAAGCAAAGACAAAACCATCAGATCGTAGGGCTAAGGCATGCGTGTATCCGCCGGCTACCGCTGTTATTTTAGAAATGCCCAGAGCTTGCGTAAAGGCGCTCTTGTCATTGATTGAATTATCTCCAAGCTGGCCGTGTTGATTTTCTCCTGCGGCAAAGACCAATCCGTCAGGACGAAGTAGGAGGGTAAAGTTAGCCCCACATCTGCCGCCTCCCCAAGGAACATTGTTACGACGACCTCGCCCTTTGGCGGGGAAAAATGCCATCGCTTCCATACGCATAAAAAAAGAATTCGCCAAAATAGAACCAAGGATCGTGCCTGTGAATTGAAGAAATCGCCTGCGTGAACTCATTCCACCCTCTAGTGAGTTACTACTGCTCTTTCCAAGTTTGCGATGCATACCAGATATTTTCAGTATCAAAATAAAGGAACTGGTAAATAGTCTCGGTGTTTGGATCCATCGCTGGCACTGGCAAGGTACCGCCGTCCCATTTGATTGTGGAGGTCCCTCCGCCTGCCCAGCTCAAAGTCCAATGTCCCGTGGCATCTTGTTGCACTTTTACGGTTAATGAAAAAACTTGATTCGAGCCAGATGGAGGCTGTGGCAAGGTCAGAGTGGCATTTCCATTCAAATTCACTCGCACAATATTATATCCTGTTGGAATGGTATAGCTCGACGAAATATTAACAGAGGAAGGAGTCCGCTCTACATAAGAAGAGTTGATCTTCACATGGCCGTCTCCTTTTCCAGCCAAGGAGAGGGATACATTGGCATCAGAACCGGCAGCGGCAATCGTTGGCGAAGCTCCGCTGGATGCGCCCGTAACGACGACATAGTTCGCTGGAGAGTTCGCCATTCCAAATAACAAATCATTGGCAAAACCGGGGCCCGTGATCGTATGAACCAGAGAACTCCCAACCACGCTTCCCGCTGTCGACTGCAAACCACCTGAAGCATTCGAAGTGACCACCGAATAATTGGCAAAGGAAGTAAGCCCGGTCCCCCCGTTAACAACTCCTAGAGTTCCCGTCATTGAAGATGCGTCAGGAGCTGCCCACAATAAATTCCCGGTGCCATCAGTTTGCAAAAACTGATTCGCTGACCCGACAGAGGTTGGCAGAGTTAAAGTGGTATTGGTGGCTGTGCTTGGATAGCGCAGACTTATTTTTCCACTCCCAGCTCCGCTAATATCAATTCCTTTTGTCGCCGCCACGGAAGAGGCATCTAATTGCAGGATTTTACTAGCTGTGGCTGTTTGGGTTTTCTCCACTGTGACCACGCCTCCTGAAGTCATCGTGACATCGCCTGAAAGAGCAAATTCTTGCGCCTTACCACTGGCGTTTCCGATCCAGATTTTTGTTGCGGTGAGTGCTGCGGTGTCGGTGACAACGCTGAGTTTTGCATTAAAAGCATCGTAGTCTGTTTTACTAATCAGACCCGCTGTGACAGCAGCTGTGGAGGCCAGGGGGATATTCAGGGTGTGTGTGCTTGTGGCGGAGCTAAAAGCGGGGGAGATGCCACTGGTGCCAATAGCGAAAGTTTGGGTTGCGGACGTTAAGCCATTTAAACTACTCAGGCCGGCGCCTGCGGCTCCTAAAGACTGGACAGCGCTTCCATCGTAATACTTAATCACATTCGAGGTTGAGTTGTACCAAACTTGACCGGCGCTGAGGCCGCCAGGGTCTGTGGGATTGCTCGAAAGCCCCAAAATTTTACTTGTGGCCATGGTGATATTGCCGGTGTTAGCAATATCAAAGCCCCCCGTATTTATCGCACCCGTCATGGTGCCCCCAGCAAGCGGGAGCTTTGTGGCATCTACTGGGGCTGCGCTCGTCACCCCCGTCACACGACCTTGAGCATCGGTGGTAATAACAGGAATTGAACTGACTGAACCATAGGTGCCAGCGGTGCCGATGCCTTTTAAAGTCAAAGCTCCGGAGTTAGAAAGTGTAGCATCTCCTGAGAGCGTCACTTCCGCCGCTCCCCCTGAGGCGTTGCCCACAAGAATTTTTCCTGAAGTTAAACCTGAAGAAAGTTTGGAGTTAAAAGTATTCCAATCACTGGCAGTTAAATATCCATCCGCTAAAGTGGTCGCCGCAGGCAGACTTACAACTGGAGCCATGGCTGTGCCGCTGACCACCAGCGGAGCTGTGCCGCTGACACTTGCGACGGAGCCTGAACTCAGAGATTGCAGAACCCAGGCCGTGCCATTAGACACTAAAGCCTGGCCATTGGTGGCAGGTCCCGTCGGCAGAGCTTGGCCCAAAAGAGAACTTAATTTATTGTTGCCACTCACTTCACTGACATCGCCGGTGACTGGCAAATAAGCAGCCAGGGGATTTTTCACTAAACGCCAGAACTCGTCATATTGAGCTTGGCTTAAATCACTATTGGCATGGGTTCCTTGCTGGACACTGGAATCGACTTTTAAAAGGTCTCCGGTGCCATAACCATTCACCGCTTGAGCTTGCAAAGCAAAAGGCACGGATTGAATTTCCTGAGTGCTAAACACCTGGGAACCGGTGCCATCGTTAAAGGACACAATCACTTTCCGAGCGTCGGAAGCCGAGGCCGGCGTATAAGAGCAACTCTGGCCGGCAATGGCAGTGGCGCGGTTAGAGAAGATTTTATCCAGAGCTGCTCCCCCGGGGACAAGATTCGCGTTTTTTCCCACCACCAGGGAAAAGTAGCCCTTGGATCCGGTCATGGAAACGGAGAAGTCCTCGCGATATAAAAGGCAGTCTTCAGCGGGATTTTTAACCTCCACCCGGAAGGTGACCGCTGGCGCTTCCAGAGGAAGGTTCCCGCTGTCACTGATGACCCCATCGAGGTTAAAGGTGAAGGGCGATGCCGCAGCCATGGACGTAAGCCATGCCGCACTGGTCAGGATCAGGAAGATCACAAACTTTCTTAACCTCATTAAACCGACTCCTTGACCACTTATCGGTTTTCTAAAATTTATTTAAAGGAACTTGTTTAGCAACTGGTCGGAAAAATCTTTATTAGAATGCTTCAGAATGGGATTTGGTCTCAGTCTGCCTCAAGAGTGTTGCGCGTTGATATGCTCCAATTATGGACTCTGTTTTCAAACTTTGCTTTATCGCCTCAAAAGAGTTTTTAGAAAATTCTCGACTGGAAGAGTTTCCATTGGATCTTGGTCTGGCATAAAGTTAGTTTTTTCGTAAAAACATCGGTCAAAAAACTCCTCTTCACCGGCCCCACTTTGCAATAGGGGTTTCGAGGGGGGTGATATATACTTGTGTATAAGGAGGTGCTATATGAAAAAGGGAATATTCAAAAGCATCCTTTTCATCACGAGCTTGCTACTCAGCTTAGAGGCCCTCTCCAAAATAGAAAAAAGTGCGGAGAAAAAAGTAGAGTCAAAATCCGATTCAAAATCCAAATCAAAGTCCGCAAAAGCTTTAGACATGAATGCGGTTCGCCTCGCTGTACATTTCCATCTCCAAGAAATTCAAAAGTGCTACACAGACTTAATCATTGAAGGCATGGCCACCAAAGGCAAAGTCACAGCCACTTGGGATATCGACGACAAAGGCAGCGTGCAAAATTTATTCATCAAAGAAAACACCTCTAAAGATCCCGCTCTTGAAGGCTGCGTCACCGAACGAGTCGTCAATTGGACGTTCCCCGCTGCCGAAACCGGAAAAACCTTTCCCGTCACCTATCCATTTCAATTCGGCAACTAACGCCGCGCAGTACTAGAAAGTACGGCGTACCTTTAAGGACTTTTCTTCGTTATTTTTGCTGACGGAGGAATTTTATGGCTCAATCTCGCGTAGTTCGTGCACCCACAGGGAATAAACTTGCTTGTAAAGGCTGGCTTCAAGAGGCGGCTTATCGGATGATTCAAAATAACTTGGACCCTATGGTGGCGGAACGTCCCGAGGACCTTGTGGTTTATGGCGGCATCGGAAAAGCAGCCCGTAACTGGGAGAGTTTTGATAAAATTTTGGAAGCACTCAAAAATTTAGAAAATAATGAGACTCTGTTGGTGCAATCCGGAAAGCCTATCGGCATTTTGAAAACCACTGAAGATGCTCCGCGCGTGTTGTTGGCGAACTCCAATCTTGTTCCGAAGTGGGCCACCTGGGAAGTCTTCAACGAACTCGATAAAAAGGGTTTGATGATGTACGGCCAGATGACGGCGGGATCCTGGATTTACATCGGCACTCAAGGGATTGTTCAAGGGACTTATGAAACCTTCGTTGAAGCCGGCCGCCAACATTTCGGAGGCAGCCTTAAAGGACGCGCCATTCTTACCGCTGGTCTCGGCGGAATGGGCGGAGCGCAACCTCTTGCCGGCGTGTTTGCAGGAGCATGCGTGCTGGCCGTAGAGATTGATCCCACACGGATTCAAAAACGTTTGGAAACAAAATATGTCGATGAAGTGGCGACGGATCTCGAGGATGCTTTGGCTCGCATTCGTAAATACACGCAAGCGGGTGAAGCAAAATCCGTGGCCCTTCAAGGAAATATGGCTACAGTGATTTGGCAGCTCTTAGAAAAGAATTATACTCCTGACTTGTTAACTGATCAAACGTCGGCCCATGATCCCTTAGTGGGATATATTCCTGAAGGTTACACCGTTGAAACCGCTGCGGATTTCCGCAAGCGAGATCAAAAGGCCTACCTCGCAGCCGCTTATGCCTCGATAGCAAAGCATGTCCGGGGCATGCTGGCGATGAAAGACAAAGGAGCCGTGACTTTCGACTATGGTAATAATCTTCGCGCTCGCGCTCAAGAGGCGGGAGTAACCAACGCCTTTGATTATCCTGGATTCGTGCCCGCTTACATTCGTCCACTTTTTTGCAAGGGGAGCGGCCCCTTCCGTTGGGTGGCTCTTTCTGGCGATCCCAATGATATCAAAGTCACGGATCAGGCATTGCGAGAACTTTTCCCGCATAAAAAAGATTTGCTAAGATGGTTGGATATGGCTAAAGAACGCATTGCTTTTCAAGGATTGCCCGCGCGCATTTGCTGGCTGGAGTATGGCGAGCGCGCCAAGGCAGGTTTGATGTTCAATAAATTGGTGGCTGAAGGTAAAGTGAAAGCTCCCCTCGTGATTGGCCGTGATCATTTGGATTGCGGCTCGGTAGCCAGCCCGAATCGCGAAACGGAGGCGATGAAAGATGGCTCCGATGCAGTCAGCGATTGGGCCTTGTTAAATGCACTTGTGAATACCGCCTGCGGTGCCACCTGGGTGAGTCTACATCACGGCGGAGGCGTCGGCATGGGCTACAGTCAGCATGCGGGACAAGTCATCGTGGCCGATGGAACACCAGCCGCCGCCGCTCGATTGGAAAGAGTTCTCACGGCGGATCCCGCCATGGGAGTTTTCCGTCATGTAGACGCAGGTTATGAAGAGGCTATTGAAGTCGCACGCGAGCGTGGTGTTAAAAGTCTCTGGATTTAGAATTTGCAATCGAATGGGACATTAAAAGGGGACATTAAGAATTAACGGCAAAGGCAGTTGAATTCTTTGCAGGAAAAGTTTTTGCCATCTTGGAAGATGCGGAATTCATAGACTTTGTCGTTAATCATGGCCAGAGACAAAGTCGTTCCGTCCTTCAGAGTCTGAGTCTCTCTCGTTTCATGATATATCGTTGTTCCTTGATTCTTAAGGGACTTCAGGAACTCAGGCTTTGGATTCAAACTCTGCGCAGAGGGCAATGTGATCCGTACCGGAAAACCTTCTTCATCCAGACTAAAATAGCGAAGTTCAAGGGTGTTATTTCGAGCGTTTGTATTCTCCGCAGGGATCAAATGGAGGCGTCGTATAGAGCCAT
>DATBTE010000027.1:0-13869 GCA_036559425.1 Pseudobdellovibrionaceae bacterium
TTAAATGAGAGCTGATAAATCCATTACTTATTTCATAAATAATCGTGGCATCTCCTTGGTAGAGGTGATGGCTTCCGTTGCCATTTTTGGCATCGTAGCTTTGATGTTTTTGCATTGGGTTCAATTCTTTAGCCTCTCTACAAGCAGTGTGAATAAGAATGACAGTATTGATAATACAATGTTGCGGGTCATTACTGCTTTTGGTGACTCTGATCAGTATTGTGGAGATATATTAAAAAACGTTCGCCTGGTCGCCACGGAGCCTCAGGGGTCAGCGGTGGACTCCATTGATTTTCATAATCAGAACCACAGTGTTTTACAGAATGCTGCGAAAATCGGAGCCTTGGTTGAAGGCAAGCGGGATTTGGTGTTGAGCGATATTCGGTTGAAGCCCGTCACAGCGCTTTCTGCTGATATAATTGTGGCCAGTCTTGAGCTCACTTTTAAAAAATCCAATGTTTTGGGTCCTCCGTTTATAATGCGTTGGTTGCCCATTTATGCCACTGTGAAAAACAATGTTGTGGATACGTGTTCTACCTCTAACAATTCCGCCGTGGCTTTGAAGATTCGACTGTGTGAAATCGCTAACGATGGCTTCAATCATTATGATGTGGCCACGGATAGCTGTATCCTCAATCAAGATGTGAAATGGACGAATGGCGTAACTTCATTTGAGGCAGCCTGTGAATCAGGTTGGACTCCCGCTGTCTCTCAAGTCAATGGAGCTCCAGAATTGACGGTTTGTAGAGCGGAGACACCGCCTTTTGTCTCCTTAGCTCCTCGTGCCTATCTCAGAACTGGGGTGGAGAGTGGAGCAACCAGTTCATGGTTCGCGGCCATGGATGCCGCGCGAACAAAATGCATTTTTACTTATGTGGCAGGTATAAACTCTTCCTTGCACCCACCTAAAATCAAATGTGCGAGGTCGGTATTATGAAAGTCCGGGGTTTTAGTTTAGTAGAAATGCTGATTTCTGTGGCTGTGATTTCTTGCCTGGTTTTGGTTCTTACTTTTTTTTCACAAAATGCTTTTAGAATCTTTGCCAATATGGAAAAAACAAAGTCCATTGCTGAAGTGATGGAGCAGTTGCGCTTTACTTTAGCAGTGGGTGAACAGTGCAGCTTAAACTTTAAAGATTTGCCCTTGAGTGTCGCAGATACGGCCGGAGTTCCCCTTCAGAGTATTTCTACTTTTGATAACAATACGAAGTTGAAAAACAGTGATATTGTCGTCGTTTCTGCGGGTTCAAATTTAACTTCAGCGCAAAGCATCCTTTTGATTCCTCAGAGCCAACTGAATATCGGTCTTATTTCTGCAAATTTGCAAGTTGCTTTTCAGGCTGGGAATAATGCCAATGTGCCTGCCATATTGAGATCATTGCCCATCTTAGTCCGAGTCCAAGGTGGAAAGGTTCAAGAGTGTTGGGTCAAAAGAGATTCTTCCCATGTGGCAGGAGGTCTTCTCTGTCAGGCTCTGACGGCTCAGGCTTTGAATTCTGTGGGGAGCACGCAATGTGAACTTAGGAATGGTCGGTGGTTTATCGGCACTTCAACTCAGGCGAGTTGTCCTGCGGGAGCTCTACTGCCAGCGCAGGCAAACTCAGATGCGAACTGTGCTGTCGACATGCCTTCGAGCTTTGTCGACACTTTCCCGAAGTCCAACATCTCGGTGGTGAGTGGCGGCGGAACAGACCAATGGCCGATGGCTCGTTCTCCAGTTTTATTGAGCCTCGATGCCCCCAGTTCCACTTGTTATTGTGATGCGGCCGCCGATCTTTCATCGGCCGTTCGTGCTACCTTTGCTTGTAAGATCCTGTGCTTGGTTCCCTGAAGTATTAGTTTTTTAGAGCACAGGTCTGGTTTTTTGGTAAGTAAATATAATTCCCACTTCCATGCTGGACCATGCAGATTCTGTCCTCTGTAGTGATTTGAGAATGTGGATCGATGTAGCTTGTGGCTAAACAATCTTGCAAAGTATTGCCAGTGCTGTCAGTGATAAAATAAAATGGCAAAGTAAGTTCTCGATCTGTTTGTGTCAGTGGATTGCGGTAAAGGATGGAGAGGTCCGCAATATAAGAATTCTCCAATGCTGGAAGTTTTCTGGCCACGCTAAATTTAACATCATTAATGAGCAGGCCGTGATAATTTTGACCCGACGAAAACCAGACTTCCGGGGTAGCTCCCATAAAACTGGATTTTAGAACACTTAAATTTTTCGAAACTCCCAGGGAGGAGCGGCTCGTCCCAAAGGCTGCCGCAGAAAGGTTTCGCTTGCAGGCCGCTCTATTCGAAAAGACCATTTTTAGCATTGTACTAAGATGAGACGCATCTTCGAGAACCCGATCGCGGGCTTGAAGCTTCATATGAAAGTCCAGCCAAGAAATAAAGACGCCCATGAGAATCGCAATGGAAATAACTAAAGGCAGAGCCAAAATAATAATATTGCCTTGTTGTTGGTTTTTCCCCATTGACCCGCCGGATCTTTGATTAGCAATTACAATCTTCTTAGCTTTAATAATAGTTCAATAATTGATTATAAGTATGGAAAATCCCCATGTAAGCTTGAAATTTAATGGGTCCTCATCCTTTCTGATCGGAATTATTCTTCGAACACACATCTAGAATAGATATCTCCTATAGGCGACACTGGAAATAAGTCCTAAACCCGCCATGGTGGTGAGCATGCTGGAACCTCCATAAGAAAGCAGAGGTAAGGGAACACCCACAATAGGCAGCAGACCAATGACCATTCCAATATTGACGAACATATGCCAGAACACATAGCAGAGGACACCTATTGATAACAGGACTCCGAATTTGTCTCGGGAATTCATGGCGATTCTAAGGCCTAAAATAAATAACATACAGAAAAGTCCCATGGTCATCATACTGCCCACAAAGCCGTGTTCTTCACTGAGCACACTGTAAATGAAATCAGTGTGTCGTTCTGGTAAGAATTCGAGTTGTGACTGAGTTCCCTTGCGGAAGCCTTTCCCCAAAAATCTGCCGCTGCCTACGGCGATTTTGGATTGAATGCTGTTGTAACCAGTGCCGCGAGGATCGTTGGTTGGAGACATAAACGTGAGAATGCGATTCTTTTGATATTCACGAAGACCAAATTGCCAAGCCAGAGGCGCGGTAATCACCACGGCGGTAATGACAACGGCCAAAATGGATTTTCTAACTTTGGTGAAGAGAATCATGGAACCGCCGATGGCGGCCAACATCATGCCGGTTCCCAAATCGGGTTGCTCTACGACCAGAACAAAGGGCAAAAGAAGAACGAATAAAGGAACGGCCAGTTCTTTGAGGCCCATCCCTAAGCCTGCGCTATTGCGTGTAGCGAGGATTTTTGCCATCAGTACGATCAATGCCAACTTCATTGTCTCGGAAGGTTGATAGCGGAAAAATCCCAAATCAATCCAACGTTGGGCTCCTAAAGCGACGGTGCCGAAGAAGGTTGTGTAAAGCAAGGCTCCTAAGTTCAAAACAAACACTCCGATGGCGAGACGAGCCACCAAGGCATAATCCAAGAGGGTGAAGGCAAAGAAAACACTCCAACCAATTCCCAGCCAAACGAACTGCGAGATAAAAAGAGGTTCCACATCGCGAGAGTGAGGTCCATGGGTCGCGCTGTAGAGATTGATCAGGCCGATGACGTTCAATGCGAAAATCACCAAAAGGAAATTTAAATCGAGTCGTTTAAAAATAGTTCTTTTCTCGACTTGTATTGAAAACTCCACGCTTACTCTCCGTCCATGATTGTGGCTGGAAGATTGATCTTCGCGGCCTTCTTCAGATGAAGCTCTTTAAGACCCGCCTCGATCCTCTCAGGATAATATTTTTGGAAGTAAGTTTGCACAATATCCCGGGCAATAGGGGCTGCACCGGTGTTTCCATGGCAGGCATGCTCCGCAAGGATGGCCACAGTGATTTCTGGATGGTCGGCCGGAGCCCAGGCAACGAACCAGCCATGATGGCGCATGTGAATAGGTCGTGCCATACAACTTGCGTAGATTTGATCTGCTGAGAAATTCATGACCTGTGCAGTTCCGGTTTTTCCTGCCATAGGAACTCCAGGGACTTTCCAGAATCTGGCTGTTCCGTGTTCACCATTGGCAACACGCCTCATGCCCTCTTTAACAATTTTAAAGGTGGCGGGTAAAACTTTAACGCCGGTTTTTTGTTCTTCGGTGAGATCGCGAACGACTTGGGGGAAATTCTCTTTCAGGATTTTTCCTTCTTGGTCGATGATTTTACGAATGATAAAAGGCTTTACCACTTTGCCTTCGGTGCCGATGGCATTATAGGCCACAGCCATTTGAATCGGAGTGACTTGCACGAAGCCCTGGCCAATGGCCGTGCTTAAGTTTTCCCCTGCCTGCCATTCTTCACCCATGGCCGCTTTTTTCCACTCCGAGTTGGGCATTGTTCCAGCCACTTCACGGGCCAGTTCGACTCCTGTTTTTTGTCCGATTCCCATGGGGTTGATATAGGCAAACATTTTATCAACCCCCAGCGCGATTCCCATTTTAAAGAAGAAAATATTGGAGCTTCTCTCGATCGCTTCAAGGATCGTGATCATGCCGTATCCATTTTTATTGCTATCATGGTAGGGACGGCGGCCAAACATGAAGACTCCGGGGGCGGCCACTAAAGTGGTGGGTCCCACCACTTTCTCTGACAGAGCGGCGACGGCGACAAAAGGTTTAAAGGTCGAGCCGGGATAGGTATAATCTTGAATGACTTTATTGCGCAGAGGTTTAAAAGGATCATTAATGAGTTTTGACCAAGTGGGTGCGGAGAAACCGGTGGAGAAATCATTGGGATCAAAAGAGGGGGTGCTCACCCAAGCCAAAACCTCGCCATTTGATTTCATCACAAAGGCGGCGCCGATCCGTTTATTGTCTATCATCGATTTATAAGCGGCCTCTTGCACATCACGGTCGATGGTCAGTACCGCATTGTTTCCGTGGACTGGCTCTTGATCGCGGATTTGTTCTCCGTAAATATTAGGCGTGGTGGTGACGGTTTCGCGGCCATGGGCATCGACTTGAATAAAACTCAGACCGTCTTTGCCGCGGATGTCTTTCTCGAGAGTTTCTTCCAGACCGCTTTTACCGATGATATCCCCTTGTTCAAAGAGGAAGACGTTTTTATAGAGGTCATTCATTAAAGGAATTTGACGTTTTGAAATCTCCGCCACGTAACCAAAAACCTGGGCGCCGTCTTCTTTAAGGGGATAATAGCGCACGATCGACTCACGGATTTCCAGACCTGGAATGTCCAAGCGAATGCGTTTTAAACGGAAAACTTCTTCACGGCTTAAATTTTCTTTCAAACGAACTTGCGAGAAGGGGCCATTTTGCTTGCGGCTCTTTTGCACTTTTTGAACGATTTTTTCGGCTTCCATCCCCAAGATCGGAGCAACGGTATTGGCCATGGTTTCGAGGTTTTCAATGTACTGCGGAGAAAGAATAGCCTCAAAGCCCGGCAAGTTTTCAACCAAGACTTTGCCATTTCGATCCAGCATTAAGCCCCGGGGAGCGGAGATTTTGTTCTGCTTGACGCGATTTTTCTCCGAGAACTCCCGGAGTTCATTCCCTGTGATAATTTGTAAATACCACAGGCGAGCGGAAAAAATGATAAAGGTACAGGCCACCGCAATATAAAACAAACGGTAGCGGGGCTGGTATTCCTTGGCCTCATCGGGATTATTTACGTAATCACTCACAATTCATATCCTCGAGACTCTGGCGTCATTTCATCCAAAGTCAGCTTGTCAATTTTCATCAGAACCCAGAACATCGGCAAGCAGAAAGCCGGGGTGAGTCCCAATTGGATAATGCGATCCCAAAACTCAATGGGTGCGGAGTTTCGCTCGATCGCCAAAGAGCTAAAGAAATAAATAAGATGGTAACTTAAGGAAGCCACACAACACATAATTGTATAGTAAGCAGGGCCTTCCCAAAAGACCCGACTGCGGATCGAATACAGAATCAGATAAACCAACAGTAAACAGATGAGGAGCATTTTCATCGGCATCACCGTGAAGCCCATCAAAGCCAAGCTCATAACATAGATGATAAAAAGAGCCCCATAAAGTTTGCGATAGAGAGCGACGTAAACGATCAGGCAAAGCCAAAGCATAGGAGCCGGGACAGTGCCAAAAAGTTGATACCAGAAAGTGCTTTGAAAAGCGGCTAACACCATCAGCACTAAAAGCAGTAGGAAAAAATTGAGAACCTTATTCCAACGAATTTTCACCGAGTTTTCTCCGCAGCCGGGGGAGCGGGAAGAACTCCTAAACCTGCTCCGACACCTACCCCCATGCCAGGAGGCAGAGGAGTAGGCTCAGAAGCCTGAGGGGGAAGTCGATCCGAGAGATCTGTATTCAAGGCATTGGTTACAATAAAGACTTCTTCCACCTTATAAGGATCCACGACAGGCTTTAGGTCCACTTTTAAAGAGACGCTAAAGTTTTTGCGCTCTACGGATTCCACAATGGCCACAGGGAAGCCCTTTGGAAAGATATTGTCGAGACCCCCCGTAACCACGAGATCGCCCTTTTTCACATCTTCCGTTTTTTCAACATATTTCAATTGGCAAGTTCCTGGATTTTTACCCTCAACGATTCCATGGGCCCGGGTTCTTTGCACCACGCCGTCCACGACGGAGTAACGATCCGTGATGAGCATTACGTTAGAAGTCAAAGCTTCGGGACGATAGATATAACCCAGAACACCTTGAACAGTGATGACGGCTTGACCGGCTTTTAAACCATGTTTGGTTCCTTTATTGATGGTCACTGTCTGATGATCGGCAAAAAGATCCAGGGCTATCACTTGCGCACTGAGCAGTTCGAGCTTCGTAGACTGACGGAAATCTAAAAGGGCCCGCAGTCGGTCGTTCTCGTTTTTCATTTCCACAACTTCGCTCATGCGAGTCAACAGTTCATTATTTTTGCTGGTCAGCTCAAGATTGCTTTTTTTGATATTGATCAGATCTAGATACATTGCCGTTGTGCCCCGAACGCCGGCGGAAAATCCATAAAAAGCCTCCTCTGCCAGGCTTGCGATAAGGCTGAAAGGGCGGGAGAGCCAGTTAGATTCTTGGGGTTTTTGCTGCATATTAATAGAAACCAATGGCAAAGCCAAAACGATGACTATCATGATCAGCTTTTTCAGATCGATATTAAAGAAATTCAACGCTCACCTCGTTATATATCGAAACGGTAACAAAAAGCGTCTTTGATTCCAAGGGTTTCCAACAGTTTCTCCTTGAAAAAATATAAATTCCGTTAGGTAATGAAAAGCTCGAAACACAGGAGTTTTAAAAATATGTCTCATTCCATGGCAGATCGTCTCAGAAAGCAAGTTTCCGCTAAGAACTTCACAGCAATACTTCTCTTCGGAGCTATTATTTTGGTGTTTGTGTTTTTCGGAGTATCAGGACGACTCGGTGGCGGAGGCTTGGGCGCCGCCGCACAAGTGAATGACGCCTTGATTTCAGTAGCTAATTTGCAGGCAGCGGAAAACAATCTCCGCCAGATTTACGGCGAAGTGTTTGGAAACGATGCGTTTAGACTGAGAGCTGAGGCTCTCCGTGGCTTAGTAGATCGGGAATTGATGTCACAAGCAGCTCGTAAAAATGGAATTGTTGTGGCTGATAGTGAGATTGCGCACACAATCACTAAAGACATTCCGGTTTTTCAAACGAATGGCCAATTTCAAAAAGACTATTATCTGCGCTATTTAGAAATGACCCATCAAGTCCCTAAAGAATTTGAGAACAGCATTCGCCAACAACAAGAAGCTCTTCGTGTTCGTCATTTGTTTGATATTGCGTCGGGAATGACCGCATTGGAAACTGCAAAAATGGCAGATCTCAAAGCCTATAAAATGAATGTTCAATTTGTTCATATAGATCATAATCAGTTGGCGAAGAGTTTCACGGTAAGTTCTGCAGAGGCTGAGAAAGCTCTCGTTAACGCGGAGTTTCTTAAAAAGGCGCAGGATTATTTCACTAAGAATCAAACCGACTATGCCCAAGAAGAGGAAATTCACGCTCAGCACATTTTATTGCAAATAAAGCCGGGAGCCAGCGAAGAAGACAGTAAAAAAGTCCTTGCTAAGATCCAAGATTTGCAAAAAAAAGCAGCCGCAGGTGATTTTGGAAAATTGGCTGCAGCCAATAGCGAAGATCCAGGTTCCAAAGTTAAAAATGGTGATTTGGGATTCTTTGGCCGTGGCAAAATGGTGAAAGAGTTTGAAGAAGTGGCTTTCAGCGCTCCCATCGGCAAAGTCATGGGTCCGGTCAAAACTCCTTTTGGTTATCATTTGATTAAAGTAACAGAGAAAAAAGCGGCTCAGATGCCTGACTTCGAAAAACAGAAAGTCCAAGTAGCGCAAAAAGTTTTGGCTGATGAGAAAACCGCTACTGGAGTGAAAGCTTTGGAAGAGGCCGTCGGCAAAGGTGATGAGTCGGCTTTAGAATTAGCTCTTAAGAATATAAATGCTAAATGGGAAGAAACCGGAAGCTTCGATCTTTCCCAAGAGTCGGCTCCTAAAATCAATAGCGTTCTCGCCAACAATGCCTTGGCGGAATTGACTTTGGAACAGAAACTTTTGAAGCGCATTGTTCGTGAAGGTGACGAAAAGTACATTTTGAAACTTAAAGAAGCAAAAATGGAGGCTCCAATTCCTCTGGATTCAATGACTAAAACAATGACGGAGTCTTATCGTGCCAATATGCTTTTTGGAAACTGGCTTAACGAGTTCAAAAAAGTTTCTAAAGTAGAAGTGAACAATCAACTTTTGAAGCCGTGAACCTCAGCCTTCACCGCTCTCATAAAATGGCCGTGAATATTACAAGGCCCGGGTTTGATGCTCGGGCTTTTGTTTTTGATGTCGCTTTGGGACTGCGTCTGTCGGCTGATTTACCCTTAGAGTTGCAAGTCGATCCTCTATCGGGAATGTTAATTAATTTGGTTCAGATGGACGAGCTCCTTCAGGAACTTGAGCAGATGTGGGGCGCTAAGAGCTGGAATTCTTTATCAGTATTATTAGAGGAATCGCGGAAATTTCTTGTGGGACGGGTGCCTCAAGAGCCAGGGGCTCATCCGTTGACCTTGTACGAGATTGCCCTGACTGAAAAAAGAGGCTTCTGGTTGAAGTGGCAAGTGCAAAACGCGGGAAGGTTTTTCCAAGGTTATGAGGAGATTCGGGAGTTGGATACGAAACTTTTTCGTTTCCGCTCCGAATATTTACTCCATGAAGATGGCTGGGAACAGCAGCGCCTAAAATATTTAAAAGTAATTAGTACGAATGATTTATTTTCAGAGAAAATCTTTCAGGATAATCCAGGTCTACATTCTCTCGAGATCGAGAACTTGACGACTTCGAAAAAGTGGTCTTTTTTTCTCTAAAACTTATTCGGTTTTTATTAGAATTTCAGGAATAAGTCACGGCGCCTTCGCCTGCCAATTAACAACAGTGTTCAAAGACAAGGCCCTTCGTTGGATGTGAAAGGCTATCATATCTTCATTAGAAGAGTTTTTGAGAGGAGGATTTATGGCAATGCGTGAACCTATGCAAGATAGTGATACGGCTCATTGTATTAAAAGCTGTTTGTCCAACAAACGTATTTGTCTCGAAACCCTGCACTATTGTCTCACGCAAAAAATGACGCATTTTCAGGGAAGGCATATCGCCCTTTTAGGAATGTGCGCTGACGCTTGCGAGTTGGCGGCGAAAATGATGATCGCGGACATCCAATTTCATCGCCAGAGCTGTGTGGTGGCCTTTGAACTGTGCCTCGCTTGCGCGGAGGAGTGTGAGAAATATATGGAAGACACAGCTATGAAACGCTGTGCGGACTCCTGTCGAAAATGTGCGGAATTTTGTCGAGGAATGATGGGGACCACCGTTGAAATCACTTCTGCAGCTGGGCAGGACCGAAGGCCTCCGGGAATAAGTCGATGAATTTCAAAGTGCGAGAGTGTCCCTGGGGATTGGAAAGATGAATTTTAGTCTCGGGGCTGGCAAACTCCGCGATCACTTGACGGCAGAAACCACAGGGAGGCCAGGGGTTTTTCTCGGAGCTGACCACCAGGACCTCTTCGATTTTTTTCGCTCCTTCACTGATGGCTTTGAATATGGCCGTGCGTTCCGCACAAATAGTTCCACCATAGGATGCATTTTCTACATTGCAGCCGCCATAGATTTTGCCATTATCCATCAAAACCGCAGCGCCAATATTTTTTCCAGAGTAGGGAGCGTAAGAATTTTTTTGCCCTTCAATGGCATATTTTAAAAGTTCTGTAAACATCGTGACCTCAAGGAATAGAAAAGCCGGAGTTATTTAGTATCCGCGACAGGGCCAGGAGGGGCAAGCCTTGAATAGCGCTAAAATCCTGACTTTCAATTTTATCAAAGAGCATCATGCCGTGCTGCTCAATTTTATAGGCTCCTGCACAATCCCAAGGTTGGTCCAAATCCACATAACGTTCTATTTGTTCTTGGGAAAGCGACTTCATGTGAAGGCGCGTGATATCAGCATAGGGGGTGCAGCTCTCACCGTCAAAAATACAAATAGCAGTGACTAGCTCATGAATCTGACCTTGCATACGGAGCAGTTGCTCAATGGCCCGCTCACGGGTGTGCGGTTTTCCTAGAATAATTCCGCTGTGAGCTACCAATTGGTCACCGCCAATCACCACCAAGTCAGCTCCTTTGAGGCTCTGAGCTTTCAAAAAAGCCAACTTTTCCGCTAATTTTAGCGGGCTTAAAGAGGGGTCTTTTTCGGACTCCTCATCAATAAGGGGCTTTCGAGCCTCAAAAGGCAGGCCCAATTGTCTTAAAAGCTCTTGGCGATATTGAGAAGTGCTGGCGAGGACTATTTTTTTCATATGTTTATTTTATAAGATAGAAAATCAAGAAATTCGAGCCAAAATCTTGGATTTTACCTCGTCTCTGAATAAACAATAAAGTCTTACATTTTTTATTATTAAAGCAGTAAGATATTTTCCATGAAATATTTAATTTTTTGGGCCTGGGGGATGTTTTCTTTTACCTGCGCTGCTTACGGAGCAACTGTTGGTTGTCTTTCGGGGGAATACCTGGTGAGTGGGCACCACAGAAGGGGATACGTTCGTTCGGATGGAACGGTTGTCAGATCAACAGATGTAAAGTCGTATTGTAAGGTACTTACTAAAGCATATGAATACTCAAAGAAACGTTTTAAAAAGGGGCGCCCAGCTAATTGGCCCCACAATATAGAAAAAGCCAGTTCATGGACTGATGAAGAGACTGAAAGGATTGTTGAAGTATTAGAAGAGTTGCCGGAGGTTCTTTTGAGTAAAGTCATTGTTGGAATTTATCGACTGAAGAGATCTAAAGACTATCCCAATCCTGCAAGTAGTTCGGACGGGGTCATTGTGATCTATGATTCAAGCTTCGATTTGTCGCGGAATTTAGGCAGGATAATAGCTCATGAGCTATCCCATCAAAATTTTAAAGATCTAAGTAAGGACGAAAAGCAGGACTATCGTCGTGCTACAGGCTGGCGGTTAAAAATAGAATCAGACAGAAATGTTTATTGGGTGGGACGTAAGGATGGCTATGTGGAAGAAGATGGAAAAATTTCATATGAAGAAGACTATTCAAATAACCTTGAGCATTATCTTTATGACCCTGATAAACTTAAAAGGGTAACGCCAAGTGCTTATGAGTGGATTAAAAAACATTTTGGTGATGGCTTTCAGATTAAGAGGCAAAAGAGATGAAATTTAAAGGAATTTTAATGACATTATTTTTATCTGCGTGTGTGACCAATACCACGGGTTCTAACCGAGGCTCTTTGAATTACGATAAGGTACGTAGTTTGGTGGTTGGATATTCCACAGAAAGTGATGTCCTGGCGGTTTTAGGCTTGCCTACAGGTCGTACAGAAGAGGCAGGTTATTATATACTAAACTATGATGATTCGAAGACTGGTTTCCAGCGTTTATCCATAAATTTCTTATTAGGAAGTCAAAAGCTTTCGGGCATTTTGTGGATTCCGCGAGAAGACGAAAAGGAATATTCTTTAATGCAAGCGAAAGCTGGGTTTAAAAATGCTGACTTTAAAGAAATTATCAATAGGAGCACCAATCCGCATGCGATTTCTCCAGATGAGGTTTCGTACATCGATGAAAAGCATGGAGTTACAATTCGTTATGATCGAAGTCAAAATATTGTTGAGGCCATAGCGATGTATGATGTAAATGTTCGATTGCCCGCGGCAACAGAGAAAAAGAATCAGATTCCCTACACTTTCGGGGATGAGCCTGCTATTTCAAAATAGAAATCTGCGAATTATTCAAACGAGTTGAAAATGGACAAACAGAAACTTCCTGACATCGCCATGGAAACCAGAACGGAAACCAGAAAAGACCTTTATCCCCCCATTGATCAAGTGGGGATGGGAAATATTGAAGTTCCAGTTTTACTTTCCTCCGATGAGACGATGCTATTTCGAGTTCCAGCCCGGGTGGACGCAAAAGTGAGTTTGGATCGTGCTTCGTCACGTGGGATTCACATGTCGCGTTTATATCTCTCTGTACAAGAAATGCTCTCCAGCAAAGCTTTAAGTTATTCTCTTTTGGAAGAACTCTCTCAAGAGTTTTTGAAAACCCATGAGGATCTCAGTCGTCGCTCTTTTGTCACAGTTAAGTTTGAGGCCCCTGTGCAACGAAAGGCTCTTAAAACCCAGAATAAGGCTTGGCGCACGTATCCCGTGGCTTTGTCGGTGGAAAACTTTGAAGGCCGCGCAAAAATTTTCGCTGAAATTTTAGTGACTTATTCCAGTACGTGCCCAGCCTCCGCCGCTTTGTCTCGGCAGCTTATTCAAGAAAATTTCAAGCAAGAATTCTTAAGCCAAGATGAATTAAGTTTTGCGGATATTCATCAATGGCTTGGCAGTACCCAAGGCGTGATTGCAACTCCACATGCACAAAGAAGCAAAGCCAGAGTGAAGGTTCAGTTCCACTCTGCAAGTTCCTCTCTGAGTTTCTCAGAACTCATTGATGTGGTTGAGGACGCAGTACAGACCCCCGTCCAAGGGGCTGTCAAGCGTCAGGATGAACAAGAATTTGCCCTTCGCAATGGACAGAATCTAATGTTCTGTGAAGATGCCTCCCGAAGAATTAAAACAAGTTTAGATCTGCGCCCTGAGATCAGCGATTATTTGATCAAGGTTAAGCATATGGAAAGTTTACATCCTCATAATGCGGAAGCCCTTATCGCCAAAGGTGTCTCTGGCGGATTGAGCTAGCCCCACCGAAATCGCCCCCACTGACAATATACATTGTATAGATCGTGAATCCTTCCACTGAAGGGACAAGCTTCCCCTATAGAAGTTGTTATTCTTAAGAGCATTAAAAAATGTTGTTTTGTGAGGAGGTTTTATGTTTACAAGAAAAATAGTCACGGCGGCGGTGATGGCAATGGCAGTGAACGGAACAGTCTTTGCTGTTTCCCATTCTGACGCTGACAATACGAAGCTCAATCAGCGTGATGCTAAAAACACTAAGCAAAGTGCTTTAACTCCAGACATTCAAACCAAGGGGTCTCCTCAGGACGTGGAATTGACTCGCCTTCTTCGTCAAGAACTGACCAATGATAAAACTCTTTCGACGAATGCGCAAAATATCAAGATCATCACGTTGGATGGAATAGTGACTTTAAGGGGGCCGGTAGAGAGCCAGGAAGAAAAGCAGCGCATCGATGCCTTAGCGAAAAAAACTGCTGGAGTCAAAAGAGTCGACAACCAGTTAGATGTGAAATCAAAAGCTTATTAGTTAGAGGCGATCGTAATTATTTAAGGAGGA
>DATBTE010000028.1:0-3868 GCA_036559425.1 Pseudobdellovibrionaceae bacterium
TGGATATTATGTCTTGAATACGCATGTCCCCAATATTACGAAATGGCTTCAAAAAATCCAGATCGGGGTGGATCCAAAGCTTCCGACGGACGCGGTTTTCCAAAACAATATTCTGCAAGAAATAGCGGATTTCAACAAAGGAGTGAAAACTCTCATTGCTCAGTACAATTCTGACCTCGCCACGCTCAAAGGGATGAAAGATCTTGAGACACAAAAAAATACCGTTTTGCATCTTATTGTGACGTTAGTGGAATCCATGGGAGGTTCCCAGGGTGGCTTTACTCAACAAGGAGCAGGAAGAAAAAACTTTTTCACTATGAGTAAAAATGCGCTTCGTATCCCTTTTGATCTGGTCGGCATGAGCGCTCCCGATCAGGTGTTGGGTCGCTTAATGCCAATTATGGACTATGATCAGTGGTTCCGGGCAAATATGGACACTCTTCCTGTGTTCAATGACCCTCTCGCCTTGGCGGAAACCATTGGACATAATTTACAAGAAGTTATTCGTGCCGCTAGCGTTGCAGCCATTGAGTATTTCAATAGATGGTACATCGTGGATAAGGCCGCTTTGATCAACGAATCCACGATTGATATCAACTACACTGTTCAAGAAAGTTTGATTGCAGTGAACAGGTATTTAGAGTCCGAGAAACAACGGATTGATAAATACAATGGAACCGCCTCTCTTGTTCCGACCATTGTAGACACACAAATTCGCATCAACAATATTTTAAAAGGCTATGCGGAATTAGAAGAACTCGGAAAGAAAACCCTCAGTGATAAAGACAGCCTTAATCAGACTGCGGAACAAGTTCAGGCAGTGGCCGACAAGTATGAAAAACTCGTAAATACAGTGTACGAACAGTTCAATGTCATGCAATCGCGATCCGGTTTTATTGCCAACCGTATGGTCAATTTTGTTTATGAGGATTATATTCTCCTGTTAAAAAACAAAGTGGATTTCACCCAATACCAGGATGATTTAGCGACCGCAACAGGAATGGCGGCGATGGATAAGATGATGCAAATCTACAATGGCAATCCTGCGAATATTCAAACGGATTTGAATATGGCATTGAGAATCGATAAGGGAAATATTGAGGCATTGCAGGCTCTGCTTAAAGACAGTCTCATTCGCGCCATCAATGAACAGGATATTGTAAAAAATGGCGGCAAGAACACTTACTGGAATACGATGACTCGATTGGTGAAAGACACAGTGGCTGATACTGTCAGGGAAAAATCGTGGTTTAATAAAACGATTATGGGCGGAAGTTTTTTGCAATTTGCGTGGATGACGCCAAAGACGGCTTCCTATTATCTAAAGCACTCCGATCGATACCTGTTTTCAGCGAATGGTTTGATGAACGAAAGTCCGCAAAGCGAGTTCCAGGATGCCGAAAATGTGAAGGCCCAGTTGTGTATCCAAGCCCTTGCTTTTTATGATCAGTCGACCCTCAATAATCTTTGCCATGGGGTCGTCTTAAAGAGCCCCTTTGGTGAGGCCGTGACTTCCATGAATATGTCTTATGACGAAAAGCTATGGGAGCATTTAAGGAATTCCAAACTTTCGGTGCAGATGCGGCAATCATTAAATCACTCAGACAGAATCTGCGCTTTCCGCGATTACAATATGCGAAATATGGCCCGCTTCATGTCGGTAGGTAAGAATTCTGTGAAATAAAGAAGGTGCTATGAAAAACCTCAAAATCTCACCATGGCGTTTTATTTTTCTATTAGGGGCGCTTCACCTTTGCTGTGCCTCTTTGTCTTTTGCCGTGGGAGCAGATACCAGCTGGAAAATGGGGCTTTCCACTGTGAGTGCCCAAGATACTCAATCCGCCAGCAAATTCGTAGGTTTTGCTCTGGATGCGAAAATGAAGTACTGGCTTCACCCGGAACTTTTTGCGAATCTGGATCCTAATATCACCTTTGAAAACGGCAGTTTTCAATCCGTTGATGGCGAACGTAAAAACCAAAGCGGCCTCTATCTTAAGGAGGCAGGTGTTCATTGGCTCTTTATGAGGGGGTCTACTCTTTCTGGCGGAGCTTTAAACCAGGCGACCGTTCACACCGATCTTTTAACCGGTGACCAGGCCTTTCCCGCGCTGCGCGGAGAGCTTGAACTTTTTAATGTGGGAAATTTGACCACTTCCCTAGATCTCGAACAAGCGATTCCGACTTCGAACTCTCTCAGTACAAACACGACCTCTGTCGAATCCACACCGCGATTTTTAAGTGCCTCATTGACTTTGAATTATGAAAGCACGCCCTACTTTTGGAAAACTCGCGTGGGAGCTTTCAGTTATGACAATCTCCCCAGTGCTGTGGCTTATCAAAGCGGACTTCGCGGCAATACCATTGTATCCCTTACAGAAAGCGAGTCCTCGTTTGTTTATCAATACCAGGGACTCGAGGCCATGACCTCTTTACGATTTCCCCTGATGCGTGGCTGGGACTTCACGACTTCCGCCTCTTATTTACAAAACGATAAAGCCGTTAGCACTCTCAACCGCGCTTATTCCCTGAGTGCCGGATCTGAATTCTTTTTCGTGGGCAGAAAAAGTGTCGATATAAATCTCACCAGTTTCCGTATTGAGCCAGATGCCGCTGTTGCTTACTTTAACAGTGGTAAATACTTTAATACCAATCGCATTGGCTACAATGTAGAATCTTTTATTAAGTTTAATAAATATAATTTCAAAATTGGCCTGGGCTATACCGAAGCAGAAGTTATTTATCTACATCCCATTCAAAGTCGTGAAAAACTTTTTATGCTTATGCTGGAGACTTTCTATGCCAACATCTAAGCTTTTCTTGTTTTCAATCCTCAGCTTAAATTTGTTGGGAATAACGGCTTGTAATATTCCCTCTCCCCAACTCCGAGACATGACCAGAGATTCCGAAGGTCAGGGCATAGCCACTTTTTTTATCACTGACGTCAAGGGCGAAGCGCTAGCCGCCAAACTAAATAAAGATTCCGCCACGCCTCAAAGCAAGACTTTCAACTTCACGGCCTGCGTGAAAGATCAAGCTCAATCAAAACCCTTGATCGGGCATCCGTTCCGAGTTGAAGAAATCAGTAAAGGGCTTAAAACAGATGAGAAAGGTTGCCTTAACTGGAGTGAAGAGGTGGGCTTCAACTTTCTTTCGGCGCCAAGATACCTGGAGTGGAAGCGGAAAATCACCGCTAGTGGACTTCACAGAGGAACTCGTGTCGCGCGCTTTGCGATCAATCCTTGGAGCGATAATGACAATTCGCAAGCCGTCGTGAATCTGGATACCTTCACCCCTCCACTATTGACCAGTGAGCCTGAAAAAATTCAGGAAGCTCTGAAGGGTTCTTCAGAGAACAGTTCTCTGACTAAAAATAGCTTGTGGCTAAATAATATAAGCCTACAAAGCACCGAAAAAAAATTCACTTCCAATGGAGTGATATTAAATTTTGAATTGGTGGCCTCACCACAATTGCAAGTTTCGAAAATCAATGGCGAAACGATGTTGCGCTCCCTCTCTCAGGGACGTTTTAAGTTGAAATTTTATCTTATTCACATTCTCCTGGAAGATAATAAAGAGATTCATCGCCTTTTGTCTCAATCCGACCCGCAAACTGTGGAAATGAACGGTGGTAGTTTATTTATCAGCTTTCCTTTGAGTGCACCTCGTCTTCCCTCAGTCGGCCAATTAGCATTGGGTATTGATATTTCCGGGGAAGGAAAAGATACAGAGATAGGTAACTTTCAAGGGATATATACTTTAGGCGACTATGACCAGATAAAAGGTTCACGTCTCTTGAGACTCATGAGCATAGTCACTGAAAATAAAGAGTTCAAGATATCAAGTTTTATAAATTCAAACATGGATGAAA
>DATBTE010000029.1:0-3221 GCA_036559425.1 Pseudobdellovibrionaceae bacterium
TGGAATCAGTGAACTGAGAATTAATTTTGGACCGGGTTCTCGAGTTTATTATATGATTGTGGATGGGAACACAGTGATTTTGCTGCTAACGGCCGGTGATAAAAGTACTCAAAAAGATAATATGGCCCAGGCAAAAAAGTACTATGCAGATTATAAGAAACGATCTGGAGAGGCAAAAGATGAAAAAAAATAAAGTGACTAAGAAAACTTCTAAAAAAGCAATTTCATCAATCGGCTCTGATTTTATGAACATCTTGAGCTAGAATTAACCAATCCTCAAAGTGCTGCTGAGTTTATAAATGCGGCAGTTGAGATGAATGATCCAGAATATTTGAAAGTAGCGCTTGGACGCGTAGCTAAAGCGCGAGGAATTAAGGAAATTTCAAATTCTACAAATTTGGGAAGAGAATCCATTTACAAAATGTTTGCTCAAGATAGTAATCCTGCGCTTGCAAGTATTCAGTCGATTCTAGACGTTTGCGGTCTTGAGCTTGTTGTGCGTTCTAAGAATGAACGAATGGAAATTCCAATGGCATCTGAGTTGAGAAAAATTGTGAAGAAGGAAGTCAAAGACTCTGTTAAAGAAGCACTTGAAACGAGAGTTGCAATGGCGGCTATTAAATATTCAAAGAAGTCTAAGCCATCAACATCGTATTCCAGGCCCCTTAAGGCGACTGCCACTCTTAAGAAGAGTACCAAAAAAGCTACTTCGTACTAATTATTAAAATGGTAAATTACATTAGAGATTGAGGGGTTTTAGTCCACTCTTCGCCAAACAAATCCTGGAGAACCACTACTTATTCTCCACCACACTATCCGTTCTCCAATTTAATATTTATTTTTAGTATACCAATGTATACTTAAGATCGACCTGGAGGTTTATGTGATAGCGAAAAAGCTAACCAAAGTGGGCAACACTCAGGCTGTTGTCTTGGATAAAACGCTTTTGAGTCTTGTCGACGCCGACACTGAGAGCACTTTCAAAATTTCAATTGAAGGTAAGAAGATCGTTCTTGAGGCCATGAGCCAAAAGGAAGTCGATCGCCTTGCATTAGAAGCCAGTGATAAAATTCGCAAGGTTCAGAAGAATGTCTTCAAGAAACTCGTCAAGTGAGCCTTTCTACATTTCATTGAACGTCGTTCTCGAGATTCATCAGCGTCAGCTGAAAGAATTGGTGGCGCTGATGGAATACGAAGCCGATCAGGTCTTGAAGCTGCCGTCGAAAGTCCAGTGCTCAAAAAAAATGCTTGAGCTTGACCCAACGTCAACCTTTACGCTTCCTGAGAGGTTAAGATGAAAAGCTGGCTCACGATCGGACAATTTTCGAAACAGGTCTCGCTTTCTCAGCGAACGATTCGCGTTTATGAAAAGGCCGGTCTTATCAAAGCACATACACGAGGCGAAAACGAATATCGCTACTACAAGATCGAGCAGGCGGAGATCATTGATAGGATTAAGCAGTTCAAAGCCTTCGGTTTCTCTTTGGGAGAAATTCGGTCACTGCTTGAGATTGATGCGTCGATGGATCATGAGAAGCTTTGTGCGTTGTTGCAACGACAACTCGTCGCTCTTCAGCAGGAGCATTCGAACATCGAGCTCGCGCAGTCGATGTTGAAACAAGTCTTAATCTCTCTCAATCAGAACAAACCGGGCCTGGCGCCCGAGGAGAGGAGATTTATCATGAATCGTTTCGAGAAGACTTCAGTCTTAGTTGGTGGAGTAAGTAACTTAGAACTAACGGCAAACCTTATCAGGCGACATTTTGAGAAAAGCGGAAAGAGTGTTCCCGTCATCGTTTGGAACGGGTACGATGACTTTCCGGCGACCAAGCCATACATCGTCGTCGTGTCCGAAGATCTACTAAAAAATCCAAAAGTTTCCTCTCTTACTCCGGACGTCGTTGTCATCAAGGAGTTGAGCAGATCTTCGGATGACTTGCGCAGAGCATATCTGCAAGTTTATAGCGCCGTTGGACCGAATATGTCGACTATACTGAATGCAGACGATCGTGCCGTGGTAGAATTCGCCGAAAATGAAATTCTTCGCAAAGGAAGAACATACTACTTTTCTAAAAATTCGGGATTGCAGGCGCAAATTAGCAGAATTGGCGGCGTCGTTAGCGATGGAGAAAAAGTCTCCATCTACGGGTTGAATCAAAAAGGGGTCCCGACCGAAATAAATCTTGATCGCATCTTAGGATACAATGAGGAAATGGCTTATTTGGCCTCTTTGGCTGCGATTATGGATTTCGGATTAAAACGAGAAGCCCTTGTTTAGTCGCACGTGAAAAACAATAGGCCTTTGGAACCAGCACGTGACCGAGAAGAGATGCCGGTTTTCGACGAATCGATTTTCTACCCCGAAATCGAAACTCGAAAACTTGGTTTCACTGACGAAGACATCGAATGCATCGCCGAGTATTTTCGCTGTCAACTCAATCAACGAAATCGTCGCATCGAGAAGCAGAATTTTATTTTGTTGTTGAAGTTAAGGACGGAATTTTGCAGGTTGAGTTTGAAGAAGTCGCCGAACCCAAAGGGCTTTTGGCTTCGGTGTCTGGTACATTTGCTCAAGGGTATCAAGACGAACAATCTTATGTTTTGTCAGATAGTCAATGGGACCGAGGCCAGCATATTTCCCTGCGGGCCTCGGCTAATTCTCTAGGGGTTTGGGGTGACCTATTGACTAAAGAATCTCCGCCATTTTAACAACGCGGATTTCAGCGCGAGGAACACCGATGGATTCCAGAATCGGAATCAATTTCGTTTGGTCTCCCATCACGTAAATAGCTGCGGCCTTCGAACTCAGGATGTTCTTAAACTTCGTCACTTCAGCCAATTTGGTTTTTCCAACGGACTTTGAATACTGCTCCACTGCTTCCGGATTTAAGCCATTCGCATAGAACCAGCTTTGTGTCAGCAAACGATCCTGTGCCAGCTCTAATTCAGTTCCATTCGAATTTAAAAGACGTCCTTGGGATTCAGTAAGGTCTTTTGCTGTTAAAGGAGCGGCCACGTATTTGCCCACCACTTCAGGAACTCCCGTCAGAAGCCCCTTCGTTTGTTCAACGCCTCCAAAGGTCCATACCATCCAAAATGGCAAAGTGCTTTTACTAAAACGAGACATGGCCGCATAAGTTAGTCCGCGTTCAGTACGTAATGTGCGAGCCAGCTGAGCGTGCATACCTCCACCCAGTAAATCCATATTCACCGAGGCAACG
>DATBTE010000030.1:0-15146 GCA_036559425.1 Pseudobdellovibrionaceae bacterium
TCTTTGACGAAATGGAATTTAATGCGGGCACTGAGCCGCATGCTGCTCATTGGCTATGGCAGCACTCATAATCCCGAGGTTGCTAAAGAGGTGATGAAAGAGCCTGGCCTCGAGCAATGGTACGCGGATTTTAACCAATTCGGAATTGATTTGAAAGCTTTTGATCGACGCTCCCAGAACTCAGGAGTTCGCAGTTTTAAAGAAGCGAATTTTTTCACCTACAAGGGCAACGGCGATTCTTTAATGGATTATAATGAGACCTTCGATTTTGTAAGCCTTCTCGTTTCAGGCGGGAAATCTTCTGCGGATTTTATTCGTGAAGATATTCTCAAGTCCGGTTGTGGCACGAGCGACAAGGATATTTTTGATTATTATTGGATGGATGAAGTCTGTTTTAAACGGACCCTTCGTAAGAAATTTGCTGTTTATTTTAACAATTTGCCAGGCATGGCCAGTGAAGTTTCAGAAATGTCGGAACTGCAATGGAATGGTTTTTATGGGAATCTTATGGGGGCAGCGCGGGTTTCTGCCGCCACGGGGGGGCGTGTGGAAACAGCGGACTTGCGCACAGCTGTGATGATCTTGCATTATGTCGAAAGCTTAATGAGTGTTTACGATGGCAATAACGATGGAAAGCTCAATGTCGAAGAATTGCGTATCGCTTCCTCACGATTTTTGAATTTCATGAAAACGGTTTCCCCCATTGATGCTAATTTTATGGTTGAGGATTTCTTTTTATTTTTAGTTCATAAAGGGCACAAGCCCACATTGGGAGAATACACTTATTTCCAAGGGGAAAAGGCTTTTGATAGCCTTAAGGATGTGGGCCGTGATAAGATCCTTCGCGTCTTCAAAGTATTGAAAGATGAGGCGGCCCATTAGGCAAGTCCTCTAAGGTTTAAGGTCTAGGCTCTAAGGATAGATCTTACGAAAGGTCTTATGAACAAAAACTGGTTTTTATTTCTTCTGCTCTTTTCGTGCGCAGCCTTTGCAGGAAAGTCGACTTCCTTTGAAAAGGGATGGGCTCGGGGTTATGTTCAGTCCATCGATAGTGCCAGAACTATGACCGTGCTTACAGCTTATTCGGAATTCAGCTTGGGTGAAATCCTTGTCTTGCAAAGCCGTGATCCTAGCCAAGATATTATTGGCTTTGTGCAAATTGAAAGCATCGAAACCCAAGGGGACGGACAGTATATTTTAAAAGCCCGTTTGGTTCGCCATTCAAAATTTGCAATGGTTCAACTGGGGGATGTTCTTTACAAGATGGAATTTAACACCTTTCATCGAGAGTATCATGGCACTACGGAGTTGTTAATGCGAAATGAGGATCCCGAATCCTCTTCTAGTTATAAATCTCTGATCTTCATGGGGCTGGGAGCGGGGGAGACCGCGCAAACTTTGCGTGAGAATGAATTTCTGGTGGATATATTTGGCTATTTGGACTACGGAGTGACCGCAAACCTTACTCTTGGAACTCTTTTGCCTGCGGATCTTTTTTCAGCTCCGAACCTTCATGCAAAGTACAGAGTTTATCAATCCGATTCAAGCGTGACTTCACTGGGGCTTAATTACTTTCAGTCACCTGATACTTCGAGTGGAATTATTAATATGAGTTTGTACTGGGACTCGGTTTCCTCTGAAAGCGTGATTGCCCACACCAATCTTTCCTTGGCTCTGGCCACCTTTGACAAAGCGAAAAATCTGACAGCTCTTAAGGGGGCTGGGACCAGTTCTTTGCAATCGGGTTATGAATTTATTATGGATAATTGGAATCGTGTCTTGGTGGGCCCAAGTTATAACTTCGAAAACAAATCCATCGGGGGTTATCTGTCTTATGTTTGGATATGGGATACTTTCCATCTCTTAGCCGGTGTCAGCACGGCGGATATCTCGAATGTCATCTACAACGTCGAAAAGGGTTACTACGTTAATATCGATATGTACTGGCGCTTTTAATAAAAGAACCAAGATGAAAGAGCGAAAATGAAAGAAAGTTTTTATATCTCCTGCAATTTGGGTTTCGAAGAGACTTTGGCTCAGGAAATTCGCCAGTGTTGGCCACAATTAATTGAAATCAATGGACAAGCGAATCAAAGCCCTTTGCCAGAGTTGACTCTAGAAATGGGAGGCGTGCTGGTGAAAACATCTTTTGAGCTTGGCTTGCAATTTAATTTTTTTCTAAAGACCGCCCATCGTGTTTTGTGGCGAATTGCGGAATTTAAAGTTCGAGATTTCCCAAAACTCTTTGAGAAAGTTCAGAAAATAACTTGGGGAAATTACCTCAAGGGAAGAAAAATAGAGTGGGTCGTTGCAGCCAGTAAGTCCCGTTTGAATAATGAAAAACGTATTGAAGAAACTTGCGGCGAAGCCTTCGCGAAAGTAGCGGCGAAAGTTCAGGGTGAGTCTCTGGCCCCTCAGGCAGTTTATGTACGCATCTATGAGGACCTTTGCACTCTGAGCCTCGATTCCAGCGGTGAGAATCTTTATAAGCGGGGGTGGGGGACGCTGAAGGGTGAAGCTCCTCTTCGAGAGACTCTGGCGGCATTTTTAATTCAGGAAATGATGCAGGATGCTCCTCCGAATAAAACTCAGCAGGTGACGGTGGTGGATCCCATGTGTGGCTCAGGGACCTTGATTCTAGAAGCCGCCGGTCTTTGGCAACCGGTTTTCGAGAGGAAATTCTCTTTTCTCGACTGGAAAAATACGCCAAAAATTTTTAGAAGTTCTTTATTAAAAAAGAATTATAAGCTGCTGCAGAAGCAAGCTCCTTTTAAAAGTTATCTGGGTTACGATATTGATGAGAAAGTGTTAGCCGCGGCCGAAGAAAATCAAAAGTCTTTAGAGTCGAAAATGGACGTCAAGAATCTCAAGATTCGTTTTGAAAAGGAAAATCTGTTTAAAGGCGAAAAGAAAAATCTTGGACCGGTATGGTGTATCACCAATCCACCCTACGGCGAGCGTCTGCATGTTCAAGGACGAGATAGCCGGGATCAAGAGGCTTTTTCTTATCAGGATTTGCTGCAAAGGATGGCTGATAAATTTTCAGCGGAGAAGATCGGCGTCCTTTTGCCAAATAAGCGCAGTGTAAAAAGTCTCAAGGCTCCAGAGGGCTATAAGAAAAGAAAAGAAATTCCTTTTAGTAACGGGGGCCTTGAGGTCGTCTATATGATTTATAGAAAAAAATAGTCCGGTTATTTTACTATTTTGCCTGTCGAAGTTCGGCGAACTTGACCCAAGCGGGACGAGACCTCATCACTGAGAGCCAAGATTTGATGTTAGGATAGGGATTAAGATCTACTTGTAGTCCCATGGCCATATTCATCACGGATCCTGCCATGACATCGGCTACGGAATAAGTGTCTGCAACTAAATATTTTTTATTAATCAGTTCTTTTTCCAGGACTTCGAAGAGGGCAGGGACTTGTTGCTCACGTCGAGCAATCAAAGCCAAATCACGTTTGTCCTCTGGAACAAAAACTTTCTGAATCAAAATATCCACTAAAGGAGGTTGAGCTTCGGTCATGGACCAGAAGGTCCACTGGTTCACGAGAGCTTTATCTTCAGTGTTTAGTCCCAACATAGCAGGTTTATATTTATCAGCGAGATAATGCACAATAGCGGCTGATTCCCAAAGCACAAAATCGTTGTCAATGAGACAGGGCACTTTGCCATTGGGATTAAGCTTCAGAAAACTTGCTGATTTGTGTTCCTTTTTGCCCATATCGAGCGGCCTAACTTCATAGGGAAGTCCGCACTCTTCAAGCATAAGGAAGCAGCGACCAGCGCTGCTTCTAGGAGAGCCATAAATTTGAATCATGAAATCCTCACGCGAATGAATGGAGTTAATCAATTAAATTACTGTGGAGCCCCTTGGTCCACCCATGCATTGATGATATCGCGTTGCGCTTGAGGTAACAAGCCGCCTATTGGCATTGGGTTCATCGCATTATTTATACGGGATCTGATAATCGCACGGGCGGTCTTCGCAGCGATGTAATTAGTTAAGTCCAGGGCTCCTCCAAGGTTAGTCGCGTTGTGACAGCCAACGCAGCTATTTGCAAAAATGCCCCCTGCGGCCGTAAGTTGTGAATACTTAACTGTCGTTCCCATGGAAGGAGGGGGGGCGTTGCTGGCCGACTTCAAACTGGAAAATTCAAGGGCGATCACATCCGAATTTGCTGGAGTGAGAACGGCATAGCCATTGGCATAACCAGGAGCCAAATTGACATCCATCGTAGACGAAACACTCAGGTCAATATTACTATAGGTCGTCACTTCAGTTTGAAGTTGGCCGTTGATGTAAAGATTGAGAGCTCTCGACTGATAGGTACCGGCATTCGCCCTCTTTAAGCGCAATGTAGGGTTTCTAAATTCGTAACCCTCAGTGAGTTTATTAAGAACGGCT
Organism: Pseudobdellovibrionaceae bacterium; assembly: GCA_036559425.1. Lineage (GTDB taxonomy): Bacteria > Bdellovibrionota > Bdellovibrionia > Bdellovibrionales > Bdellovibrionaceae > JACMRP01. The sequence continues at coordinate 4,406 of DATBTE010000030.1, forward strand.
TTACGGATATCAATGCCCGCAATCAAAGGGATTTTGACATTGCTTTCGGTCTCGAGATCCCATTCGATTCGAACAAAAGTTGTCGACAGAGTCGCAGCGACGGTTTTATCGATGGTTTTAACCACGGACTGTAAAGAACCTCCGCCACTCTCCGAAACGCAACTTGCATATTGAACTTGAGCGGTGCTCCAATAAGATTGGAGTTCGTTCATCCGGTCCGTGTTTTGAGAACCGGTATAAGGGGGTTTGTGGCTATTATTCGTGGCTTGACTGCTAATTTTATTAACGCCGATGGCATAAAAGGAGTTAAAAGAAAGCTGTACGTCCGAACTCGCAAAAGTTCCAATACCGGGTCCGTTCACGTGGCAGTTATTACAGGTCTGAGATAAAAATGGATGATAAGTGCCTTGGTAGACCTTTAGTAAAGCGTCTTCACATGTTTGCCCTGCGGCTCGGGAAAATAGAACAGAATTGCCGCTGGGAGCTTGCTGTAAAACGAATCCTTCGCCACAATTATTAAAGGCAACATTAAAGACAATCAAGAGGAGACATCCTCCAAACACCCACTGGATATGTTTTAATCTGTTTATTTTTTCCAAAATAGGCCCTTCCCCGCACATGGCGTTTGAGCAGTCGTTTAAGCCAATTTGATAATCTGAGAGAGCTGCTCAGTATCAAAAACACGACCGGCTATTTTCTCGAACAAGTCATTGCGTTTATTTGCTTGGCACCAGTTCGCAAAGACCGCCGCCGCCACCATCTCAGGATTTCCTCCAGTGATAAAGCTTGTATCGGCGGACTGATTGTCATTGAATTGACCGATCTGATAATCGCTGGTGGCCGGTCGGCCCTTTGGATCATAGTAAAGCATATAGGCTATACCGTTTGAGCCTCGATCGCTGGTCCAGGGGGCATTTCTATTTGGTGAGTCCTGGCAGGAGACGGAACCGTCAGAAATAACATAGATAAAAACAGGCTTATTTAAAACTGCAGCGCTCTGTAAAATTCGCCCGACAGTGGTGCCAGCTTCTTGGTCTTTGGCGTCGCCCGTTGTGCGCGTATTATTATGATAATCAAATCCGCCCATCTCAAGACTTGAAGCTCCCGCTTGACCGGAAAGAGTATTGTAGATCATGGAACCAAAAATAAGCTCGCGATCGTTATTGGCGGTAGTAGCATTCACTCCCCAAACTTGAGAGAAGGCTGTGTTTTGGCGAGGATCAATCGCTGAAGCACCCTGCGCAACGACATCAATATTTTTGATGCCTGCACAGTCCAATACCTTTTTCACACCGCTGGCTCCTTGAATGGAAGCCAATTTGCGAGTTTGAATGGTATTGAGGTTGCTCATTAATTTCGCCAAAGAATTTTTTTGCTCGGGGTTCAAAGCTTTTCCAAGAGCGGAACTATAGCCTATAGACGTCAGCAGCGCACCATAGTCATTGACCACCAAAGGTGCGGGGGGAGCTATGATAGCGGAAGCTTGATTTATTCCGGTGCGGTTGTTCACGCGCCCTAAATTAGGAAATTTTGTGCCAATGAGCCCGGCTTTGGCAATGGCCCCAGAGATATCAAACTTATTATTGGGGCTGTCGTTTTGTGAATCGCAGGGGATGCCAATAAAGGCTGTATTGGCCAGAGTGGGGGCGGTGGCTTGATTCCGTACACCGACGAGAAATTTGCTGATAAGAACTCCATTATTCATTCCGGCAAAAGGAACATTTCCAAACTCCATTTCAAGGGGAACTTTATTATCGCCCAGACCCATTTTGCTATAGCTGGCAATGGGCTCACGCTTTGCATTCATCGGGACAAAATTGCTACCTAAGGCAGCACCACCTGACAGGTTCAGGGTTACGAAGGGAATGAGTGAAGCGGGTAAAGGGCAATCCAGCCCTGTTTCTGCTTGGGCTTGAGAGCCCAACAACAAAGAGACCCAATTCGGAATGGCCAGGCTAGCGGCAAAAGGAAGAATTCCAGCAGAGAGAAATTCTCGACGAGTGACCGGTTTTGCATGCCCCGTTTGCGCCCACAGAGGAATCTTTTTTTTATTTTTACCCATCTGCTCCCCTTAGAGAAAACTTTAATATGAAATAGCGTCCACGCTCGAAAGCATGGCCGCGCAAGTGGCCAATACCAAATTTCTGATGGCTACTGGTTTTGTTTTATCCGTTTCAGTAAGCGCATTTATAAAATCTGTCCTAAATTCTTGCAGCAAAGTTAATTCTTCCAGGGTTTCATTGCGCCCCCAAAAGGATCGGGCCATGCCGCGAATGCTGGTGTTAAGTCCATTGTCCTCCAGCCCTGAAACTCCAGTGGTAAAGTCAATGCTTCCAAAGAAGCTGCGAGACGTGACGTCGGTCATTGCTTTCTCTTGGATTAAAAGACTGTTGCAAATCTCCCCGGCCAGGCTCGTAGAACCTAACATTAAAGGGCCATTTGCCATACTCAGATCATTGCCGGCGGCTAAGGCCCCATAGCGACCTTTATATTCAGCCTTAAGAGCAGGGCTCAGCGTCGTTACATTGGTTACTTTCATCATTGATGAAAGTGTTTGTTCCGCGGAAAGAAGAGCATAGGGAAGACCCAATTGCTGAGAGTCTAAACTTTCACTTCCTAAGGAAGCATTTTCCGTGCTCTCTTCATGGGGTTGGCTAAAGCGGCCACAGTTGTTGAAACCAAAAATAATCACACCGATAAGGGGAACACATAAAATGGCGACTTTTGAAGGCTTATTGAGCATCCATCCCCCTTTAATTTCCCAGGCATTCTGGTTTGCCGGCAACAGATTCAAAAAGCTTTTTCAGTTGATAGCCAGAGGCTTCGAACTCATCGCCCCACTTTTCGAGTTTGCTGCGGTCCTTAGTTGCATCCACCATTTTACGGCAGACTGTTTCAAAAGCGCGTTTTGCCATGCATTGGCTGAAACGACGGGAATTTGCGACGATTGCGCCAAAGTCTTTCACTCCTTTTCCAATTGCGGAATTTCCGCGCCATTGGAATAGAGAGGCATTGCTGGGACGAATGGCATTGTTGACAAAGGAATCATCCGTCATAATATAGCCAGATGGAAAAATGGTGTTATTTTTATTCATTTTGTTCGCGACTCCGTTGGCATCGGCAGCGATGCCAAAATCACCCCCTCCGCGAGCATTGACTGCGGAGTGCTTGAGGCCTTTGCCATCAAAATCCCATTTAGCGAAAGCGCCTCGGAATCCGTCCATAACTGTATGGCAGCCCTTACAAGAGGTCAGATACTTCATATGGTCTCCGGCCGGGAAGCGGTCCACATCGCGGCCGATACGTGCGTCGGAGGCTTCTGCATCCGCCCATCCTTCTTTTGGAACACACATGAATTCACGGAAGGTGTATTCGAGCAAACGGCGGTTGGTGCCCATCAAAGCGTGGGCGCCCATGAAAGCTCTTGAAGTTAAAACACCGGCAGGATCAGGATTCGGAGCTGTCGCGCTCGCACTGGTCGCGATCATTTGTCCTTCAACCCGAACTAAGTTTGCGGCCAGATCCACACGATTGGATTCAAGATCAGCGTAGTGATTATTCGACAGCAAAAGATCGTTAATCAACTCAGAGCGAATTCCCGCACCGCTTCCCATGTAATAAAAATTTCCTGTAAGAAGTTCCCGCGCATCTTTGCCGTCTCGAGTGACCCCAATAAAATCCGCCGCCATATCATTGAGTGGAGTTTTAATGGTTTCCTCACGTGTGGAAAGCGCCAATGCCATTAACTTCACCGTGATATTATAAAAATTCGGATCTGCGGTGGCGATCTGAGCAGCTCCCGGCAGATCCCCTTTGTTGAGGAGGTCAACCATTTGATTGATCACGGGACTATCGATAGGTAATTTTGCACCTGTTAATCGCTCATACATTTTTCGGGCTTTTTGTTCAACTGCCGAGGGCTCAGCTGCCATTATATTGGGTTTCACTTGAGCATGGCAAAAAGGTGCGAAGGCACTGACTATCACCAATGGTAATAGAGAGTAAGCAAGCGACATCAATTCCCCCAGTTCGAACATTCTATCTTATTGTGCCTTACAATAGATTTACGAAAAATAGAAACTTGCACATTTCTTAACTTGAGATTTGAAGATCATAGAATAACGGAAGGGGAGGCGACTGTCTCATTGCTGGAAAAACTGAGGGAGCGAAGGAGGCAGTCGATGTGATAGAGGACTAAATTGATTTAGTGTTTCGCAAGCTTTCAAGAATTGATTTTGAGTCTTGGTTGAGCGCACGGATCTCTCTTGTTAAAGTTTCTACTTCTGAATATCCTTTGAAAATCTTATTCGAGCTTTGGCTCCTATTCATAATTGCAAGTAATTTATCGATTTTTTTCTTTGCAATTGTGGCGGCAGTTTCATTGACACCCAGAGCTTTGAGAAAACCACCGGAGTCTTCCATTGAAGTCCCTACTTCCGTCACAATATCACTTATTTCTTTTAACAAAATGGACGCTTCCGTCTGCATTTGTCCAGCATTCATAAGCACTTGTGCTTGAATTTTCGTTTCCGTATTTTCATCCCCAAAGGCGTGGGCAGAGAATGAAAAACTCAAAGATAAAACAAGAGTTAACGTATTCATCAGGGCTTTCAACATGGGAACCTCCAAGTGCAAATAGTTTTTTCACAGGAGTTCCTTTGCGACATTCGCGCCAGGACGGGAAACGCTTTATTTCACTTATAGGCAAAGAGACTGTCTAAGTTTTCAATTTAAGGCGCTGATTGCTTCTGTCCAAAAAATCGACAGCTAGAGAACTTCGTCGGGACATCAGCGACAGGAACCGCCATTTTTGCTCTGAGTCTAATGCGAGCGTAAAGCGGAAAGTGGTCCGAGACTCCCTCTTTGGTTTCTGGCTTAAAGCGTTTTGGATAGGAGCCCCAGAGGTGTATGGGATCGGAGTGCACGATGGTAATTGTTTCAGGCTCTAACTTGTAGGAGGCCGTTCCCGACTCTCCCATATTTTTTGAAAACAATAAAGCATCCAGGAAGGACCATTCTTTACGATAGTTGTGGGAGCCTTCACATTTCTTGCAGCCCACCAGATGAGAAACCAGAGCCACTTCTGAGAAGCTATCATGAAAGAAACGAGCTTCGATTTCTTCATTATGGCTGATGTTAAGATCTCCGCTGGCGATAACCATATTATTGGCGGATTCTTGAATCATTTTAGCTAAGAATTCCACGGCTTGTTCGCGCCAGTAGCGGGGATTCGCCTGAGATGGAAAATGGGCGCCCAGCAGAGTCAGTGTTTCTTGATTCGGCAACTTTAGTTTTACCTCTAAAATTCCACGGGATTTTCCCATTCCTATTTTATCGCTGTCATTTTTGGCCACATACGGAATCTTATGAAGCTCTGGAGTTCCGACGATGGGGAAACGTGAAAGGAGAGCGACATCAATTCCTCGCTCATCCGAGCCTTCAATTAAAACTTGGGTTTGATAGCCGGCTTTTGTTAAGAACTCTTTATTGAGGCGAGTGAGAATCCGCTCATTTTCAACTTCTTCCATAACGAGAATATCGGGACCTTGCCCATCGACCCCTAATATGACTTGCGCCAGGTTTTTCAACTTTGCATTTACTACATCCTCGTTCCAATCCAGCGTCAGACATTCTTTTCGATAATGGATCTGGTTGATTTTTGCACAGACCGCTTTGTGTTCTGGAGTCTGTTTTTGTAAGAGGGGCAAATAGGCATAATCATCACGATTTTCGTCATGAATGGTGTCGAAAAGGTTCTCGACATTGAAGTTCATGACACTGACTTCGTCAGGACGGGGAGTTTTCTCGCGGATTTCCTTGGTTTCCATGGTCGTTTTGGGACCGGAAGTGGTGCAACCAAGCGTGAAAATAAAGAAAGAAGCAGCAAACAGCGTAAAGAAGCAAATGGGTGAATATTTCATAAGTATCAGAATGAGAGAAGTTTTGGATCTGATCAAGCTCTAGTTCTGTTAGGAATTGATTAATTTTAAAGGGAAGGGTTGTGTCTTATAATTTTTTATGCCATATAGGCCGGGAGTTGAGTGAATGCTCCGGGGAGGCCTTATGCGTTTTTCGCGTTTTTGGATGGTTGTCAGCACTGCATTGTTCACAAGCTTCATAGCCAGTGCTCAAACAGCTGGCACCAATATCCTAGAGGTGAGTCCCGGCAGTGAAGCCCCCTCAAAATGGGGAGTTTCTTTTTATAGTCTTGGCAGTATCGCTCAGAAGCAAATCGAAACGGGGGATCCTTCCTACTTCACCTATAACTATATTGGTTTGAATTATAAAATTTCTAAATCAAGACGTTTCGCCATCCGCCCGGTTTTTAACTATGTCTCTTCGGGAAAAGATAAATACGCTAACGATGTAAAGTCCGAGATGACGACGGGGGATTTGCATATTGTCTATGCGGATTATGAAATTGCGACTCTTGGTGAAGCCAACGTTTCCACCAGTTTCAAATTTTACCTGCCCACAAGTCAAGGGTCCCAAGACTCCCAGATGATTGTAAAGTTCCGTCCTGAGACTTTCATTTCTATGGAAGTAAGGCGGCATGACATTCTCACTTATGCTTTGAAGCCGGATTTTTTCCTGCAATCTCGCGGTTCTTATCTTGATGCTAATCGTAAAGACAGATCGACTCAAATTGCGTTGATTGAGCATTATTTGGAATACAGTGCAGGTTTAAATAAAATGTTTTCCTTAAAGCCTTCTGTGGGCTTCATAGAAAGTTGGTTCAATCCTTCAACTAATAAGAATTTTAATACTCATAAAACAGAGGCTAAAATTGCCTTAGGCCTTGATATCAATCTCATGAAGGGTCTGATGTTCACGCTGAGCGCGGAAAATAGAGTATTGCTTACAGATCGCAAAGATGCAGTGACTTTTTTTCGACCTGAAGATAATGGGCTGGTCTTAATTACCAGTGCTTCGTTACTGTAAAATTAAAATCTAGAAATTGAAGTGAGTGCGCCTCGAGATCGATTTTCTCGAAGTCGTATTTTTTTTGTGCTCCATACAGGATATCTCCACAGATCGGGGCTCCTAGGGCAGAGAGCTGAGCCCGAATCTGATGGGTGCGACCGGTTAGGAGTTCGACATGAACTTCCTGTTCGTTCAAAAGGACATGATCCTGAATATCAAACAATCGAAGCTTACATTCTTGCCAGTGAGGTTGGGGTTCTTCGCTGACTTTTTTAGGGGCGCGGGGAGAGGGTTCCATATAGTGAGTATAAAGTCCGTCTTTGAGCTTCAGACCCTCGGCTCGAGCGCGATAAATTTTCCGTACGCCTCGTTGAGCAAGCAGATGATTAAATAAAGGTAAAAATTCTCTATTTTTTGCCAGCACGACGAGTCCACTCGTAGGCACATCCAGGCGATGAGTCACAAAGAGTTCTGTTTGCAAATAAGCAGACAAGTACTTATGCAAGTTTTCTAAGCAGTTGTCGACACTGGCGTGCATCGGGAGTCCAGCTGGTTTATTCACCACTACAAAATTTTCATCTTGAAAGAGAATTCGCTCACTCCAGTTATAGTCATTAGTGGGAAAGCGGCGTGGTTTACTGTGGATGCGAATATAGGCGCCTTCAACAATAAGACAATTCTCGTGAAGACGCTGGCCTTCGAGATAGAGGCTACCTAACTTCAAAAGCTCATCAAAGCTTTCCGCGGAAAATGAGAACTCACTTATTAAAATTTCATTTAATAGACCAGACTTAGGGCTGAGGATGTGTTTAACACCATACTCAAATCCGTTATTATAGTGATTCGTTTCTCTGTTATTGCTCTGCATGACCTTTTGTTGTGATAGCACAGCGTGACGATTATGTTCAAGTGGTGCAATAAAGGCCATATTAGAATCATAGGAGCACGCGCTTTGAGTATTTTTCAAGAGCCTATATTCCAGTGGTTATCGCAATATGCCTATCAGCCTGAACTCGTTTATACGGCACTTCTGGGGATGATGCTGCTTTCCGCAATTGGTTTGCCTCTTCCCGAAGAAGTGACCTTAGTGAGCGTTGGGGTTCTGGCATTTATGGGGGCCAACCCCCAGCATTTCCCTCCGCCCTATGAGGGGGCTCCCGTCGTTAGCATGCACACAGCGGCACTGGTCGCCGTGATAGCGGTGTTTGGTGCTGATTTTTTAATCTATATGATCGGACGCATGTGGGGGCGAAAAGTTTTGCAGAAGCCTTTCATGCAGAAAATAATTTCCCCTGAAATCATGAAAAAAGTAGAGGCTTGGACAAAAAGATATGGAGCCTATGCATGCGGTATTTTTCGTTTTACCCCGGGGATTCGGTTTCCGGGTCACTTGGCCTGTGGCATGATGCATTTTCCTATTTGGAAATTCGCTTTGATCGATGGGATTGCCGTATTGGTCAGCGTGCCAACGCAAATTTATTTATTGGCCACCTATGGTGAGCCCATTATCAAACGTCTTCATCAGTTTAAGATGGTTCTTGCGGGGATCATTGGTATTCTGCTGATCGCCTTTCTCGCAAAAAGAATTAAAAATCACTTCATTAAAGAAGAGCAGCAAAGCAATTAAAAAATCCAAAGTCTCCAATCAGCTAAAAGCAGCTAAGAAGCCGCGTGATCGAAAAGATCGGTGGCATCAATTTCGCAGCAAATGCTCAGGTTGGCGGGTTTGAAATTTTGCTTCTTCTCAAGATCGTGCCAGAAAATTTTATCATAACCATATTCCAGGCCGAAAAGCTCTTCGCGAATCTTGAAAAGAACTCCGGCTTCAGAACCCAAAAGCCAATCTGTTTGGATCATATAGAGGGCCTCTTCAAGTTCGGAGTGATTCAAAGAATTTAAGAATGATTTAGGCAATTGCTCAATTAAGAAATAAGCATTGTGAGTGTATTGTTCAAAAGCCTTTTGCATAGGGGATACAAAAAGTTTATCGATATGGGTGTCATTTTTTCTTTGCGCAAAGGGTTGGCTAAGACGTTTGAAGTTCAAATACAGCAAAGCATCGTGAACAATATAATCAGGCTTGGGGATATAGTCGAAAATGGCATCCACTTTCACCGCTTCAAAAGTGGCGTCTTGGGTGTGGGCATTGTAATCAAGGGCGATCAGCGAACGCAAATGGAAGAGGCAAGAGAAAAGTTGCTGAAGTTTTTCATTGAGACCTTTTGAAAAGTTCAGGCCAAAATTGTAGATCAAATGATTGCCGGATTTATTTTCAAAATGGGCAACGGCATCGTTGATGGTAAAAAGCTCTTTAAGATCCAATCCCCATGGCTTCTGGGCGTTGGTGATAATTTCAAAAAGAGATTTTTCCAAGGATTCTAAAAGTTTTGGATCCGTTTTAGGGGCTTGGGCTTTGAGTGCATTCACTCGGGCTGTGGTGCGCTGAAAAAGTTCAAAGTGAGGGTCCAGAGCACGCCAGGCTTCCGCGCAAAAATTGAAATCCATGTTGGGGGACATCAGGGGACTTTTTAAGAAGTCGTTCAATTTGAAGCTGGCTAAACCCACCAAGGCGTCGGCCATATATTTAAAGGGAGTTGTTTGCGTCCATTTGGCATGGTCCTGCGGATTTTTCCAAAATTCAATGGCGATCGGTTTGGCGATGGATTTCGCAACGAGGCCTTGTTCAATAATAACTTCATAACCAATTTGGATCTTTTCTTTTTTCATTCCCTCTCCATAAAAACAAATATAAAGGACTGTTTCTTTTATCGGTTGCAACAGAATTTGTGAGAGTCGGGTTTTTGTGGCACTCTTAAACCATGACCAAAAGCCAGTGGATCCAGAAGCTCTCCTCCTTTGGCAGGAGTTCCTTGACAAAATCGGAGTATAACTCCATAATTGCCAAATATGTGGATAGACAGGGACATTTCAGCAGCTCTTCAGAAAAACAAGGACGCTATTCAGATCATCCGAGGTCCACGTCAATGTGGCAAATCAAGTCTTATTTTAAGGCTTGATCCCGAATTTGAAGAGCTTTCTTTAGATGACCCTTCCCTGAGGGAGCTGGCACAAAATGATCCTGAATTGTTTCTCCAGCAATTCAGTTCTAAAAAACTTTTTATTGATGAAGCGCAATATGCTCCTAACCTTTTCCCTTCCCTCAAGCGCAGAGCCGATCTTTACAAGAGGGAATCAAAAAGTAAGCCTCAAACAATTCTTAGATTGACAGGTTCCAATCAAATTTTAATGGATCGAAATGTTAAAGAAAGTTTAGCGGGCCGAGCTAGTTTTTTTGATATGAATACCTTGAGTGTGGCAGAAGTCTTAGCGGCCAAAAAGGTCACTGTCCAAGAGATTCTTTATAGGGGAGGATGGCCTGAGGTTCATGCAAACGGAGTAAAAGATACTAAAAAATTTCTTGATGATTACATCAATAGTTACGTTGAAAAAGACATTGTTCTTGCTGCAGGAATTCATAAAAGCCGCGAATTTTTAAAATTCGTGAAACTTCTTGCTGGCCGCGTGGGCGAGATTTTGGACTTTTCAAGTTTTGGTTCAGATGTGGGTGTCGATGGTAAAACTATAAAAGACTGGATTTCAATTTTAGAGCGAATGCATATTATTGCTCTTGTTTTGCCATTTTCATCAAATCTGTCATCACGTCTTATTAAATCCCCCAAAATATATTTTATCGATACGGGTTTAGCTTGTCGACTTCAAGGTTGGACTTCCGCTGAGCCCATCGTAACTTCACCTCAGCAAGGGGCTTTATTTGAAAATCTCGTTTTTTCTGAAATTTATAAACTCAATATAAATT
>DATBTE010000031.1:0-3564 GCA_036559425.1 Pseudobdellovibrionaceae bacterium
CTCCGGCCATCTGTGAGCGTCTCCATGAAATGGGATTGCATAAGGGACAGGTGATCCAACTTCTCGGTCGGGCGCCGCTTCAAGGGCCGCTTCTTATTCAATTCGGCACAAGCTTTATCGCCCTGAGAGCAGAGGAGGCCCAATGCACCATAATTCAAGTTTTGTAAAACATCTCTCTGTGGCTCTCGTGGGCGCTCCGAATTGTGGCAAAACCACGCTTTACAACTGGCTGACGGGATCTAACTTTAAAACCGTCAATTATCCTGGAGCCACGGTGGAGTATTCTTTAGGAAGGCTTGCGCCCCACTTAAGAATAGGGGAGGACGAGAAGCTTTTAGTGATGGACACTCCGGGTACCTATAGTCTGCATCCGAAAAGTGCTGATGAAGAAGTGACTCTGAAAGCTTTGTACTCTAATCCAGAGCCTGACTTAAGGTTTGGCCGTGTGGATTTTATCATCGTGGTGGTGGATGGAACCCAAATGGGCCGTCACTTGCAATTGGTTCAGCAGGTGAGAGAAACTGGATTTCCTTTCGTCGTCGCCCTCACGATGGTGGATCTTTTAAAAAAACAAAATATCCAAATTTCTTTAAGCGCCTTGGAAAAGGAATTTCAATGTTCGGTGATTCCTTTTGAAGGCTTGCTCGGTGGTGGCTTAAAAGAGCTAGTGACCGCAGTGCATGGGCTTAAACCGGTTGCAGAAGTGCATAAGCCCGTGATTTGGGATTTTGAGACGAGTGAAAAGAAGATTCAGAAATGTCAAATTTTAGCCTCGAAAGTGATGAATCAAACCACCCAGGAGATGGCGCAAAGAGTTCAAGGCTTGGTGAAGAACACGCGACGCCTGGATCAGATTTTATTGCATCCCATTTTGGGTTTGATTTTATTTTTTTTAATTATGGGGACGCTCTTTACCAGTATATTTTGGGTGGCCCAACCTTTGATGGATTCGGTGGATGGGGCTTTTAGCGCTCTCGCTAACTTAGTCCATTCTTTAGACGATAAAGCTCTGGGGATGGACTTTTTGGCCAACGGAATCGTGGCGAGCTTTGGTGCGGTCTTGGTCTTTGTTCCACAGATTTTTATATTGTTTGTTGGCATTGGTGTTTTAGAAAGCACAGGCTATCTTGCCCGGGCCGCGACCTTGATTGACAAACCTTTTTCTATGTTGGGAATGAGTGGACGTTCTTTTGTGCCTGTCCTTTCTGGTTTTGCCTGTGCCGTGCCGGCAATGATTGCCACTCGCAATATTTCTTCCGCACGAGATCGTTGGATTACTAATTTTATTGTGCCATTACTGACCTGTTCCGCGCGTTTGCCGGTTTATGCGCTCTTTCTGGCTTTTGTTTTTAAGGATGAGCCCGCTTGGAAGGCGGGCCTTTGGATGGCGATTCTCTACTTTGGGTCCGCTCTCATTGGCGCCACTGCGGCGGCGATTATCAATCGGTTTTTGCCTCAGGGACAAAATGCCTTCTTTATGATGGAGTTGCCTCTTTATCGCCGTCCTCGAATTCGAGTTTTGCTGCGCCAGTCTCTCACGCGGACACTGTCTTATGTAAAAAGGGCGGGACCTCCTATTTTTATTTTTGCGAGTCTTATGTGGGTCGCCACCACCTTTCCTCATTATGATATGGAAAATGCTCAGCAAAAACTTGAGAAAAGTTACGCCGGCAGGATGGGGCACTGGATTGAGCCATTGGTGCATCCGATGGGGGTTGATTGGCGAGTCGGAGTGGGCTTGATCTCCGCCTTTGCGGCCCGTGAGGTTTTTGTTTCTTCCTTAGCGGTGACCTTTAACATCACTGATCAAAATGCTGATTCCGCCCAGCAGAGTTTGCTCACACAAATGGGCACGGCTGTGAACTCCGAGGGGAATAAAATCTTTACGATCGCGAGCATTGCCGGGCTGATTGTCTTTTTTATGATCGCGCTCCAATGCATGTCGACCGTGGTGGTCTCTGCCCGCGAAATGGGATCCTATAAGTTCGCGTTGACTCAATTGATAGTATTTAATTTGGCGGCGTATTTTCTAGCAGTGGGAGTTTTTCAAAGCCTCAAAGCCTTGGGTTTTGGCTAGCGGCCGCGTTTCCAGTGGAAATACTTACGGTACGAAGAAGAGGTTTTCTTACGAAGTTGAGCCGGTCCGTCTTCGGGGAAAATATTAACGCGAAAAATGGAGTAGGGGTTTTCTTCAAGATGCAGACCGCCGGTATCGGTGTTGACGGCAAAATTGTAGCCGGCCTCTTCCGCAAACTCTGCGGCCTGCGCACTAGTAATTCCGTAGGTGAAAGCGAAAGTGGAGATAGGGCCGAAATCCTTTTCGAGCACTTTTTTGGAATCAGAAAGTTCATGCTGAGCTTCGGCGTCAGTCATTTCAGTGATCTTACGATGCCGAAAACCATGGCAGCCAATTTCGTAATCAAAATTAAGCAGTTCTTTTTTCTGTTCCAAGCTCATTAGAGACTGCGGAGGCTCCTGCTCGTCGTTATCCCAAGAATTCGTTTGAAGTCGATGGTCCGCTAAAAGGAAAATCACCGCTTTCATCTGGTATTTTTTAAGCAGGGGGGCGGCATTGGTGAGATTGTCGACATAACCATCATCAAAGGTCAGGATCAGTGGTTTCCGTGGAAAACTCTCAAAACTTTTGGCCCCTGAACGGTATTCTTCTAAATCTTGAAAAGTGAGGGTGGTAAAACCGTGGTTTTTAAAAAACTGCAAGTGAGATTCGAAAATGTCTTTGCTTACAAAAATGCGGTGACGGCTCTCTAATTTTTGCTCGGGCACTTTGTGATACATCAAGATAGGAATGTGCCGAGAGTAATTTTTTAGGAAGTAAGCTGATTTGTAAGTATTAAAAATTTTCTTGCAGACGCTTTCCTGACCGTAGTTTCTAAAAACGATCTCACGGATTTTATAACGTTCAGACTGACGTTCGGAGTGATGTTCAGCGAAAGTCCTAAGAAGGGGATTTTCCAGGAAAGCCATCAACTCTTGAGTCATTTTAGAAAAATCAATAGGGCTTGTGGCTTTGCCGTCGGCCCCGATATCCCCAAAGTTGCTGTTCATGGCCTGGGACAGGTTTTCCAAGCTGACGAAGCCTTCGGCGGAGTATTCGCCAATGGCATAGGTGGGGATTCCACGCATGAGGGAGCTGATGGCAACGCGTCCCGCGGCCATGACCATCTGAAAAGTTTCCAACTTTTGATCAAGATTTTCCAGATGAGTATGGACCTGAAGGCGTTTTGGATATTTCTCTTGGAGGGACCCGATCCGAGTCAGGGTGACATTCCCTAGAAGTTGGGGGTTGCCTCCGATAACTTCAATTTCCAGTTTCGGAAATTTTTGTAAAAGGACCGGAATTACTTTTTCAATAAATTCTCGCGCCCGTTCCCCTTTAGGGCCGGTGAAGCGCCCCACCCAAGCGATTTTTTGTTCTTGAGAGAGTTTTTCTACAAAATTCAGATTTTGGGAATCCACAGGATTACGAATAAGGCGCATCTTTCTTGGATTCATCGCCAACTTTTGCGAAAGTTTGGCAATCAGATTTTCACAGATGCAAATGGC
>DATBTE010000032.1:0-22827 GCA_036559425.1 Pseudobdellovibrionaceae bacterium
TGAGAGTTCGTAATCCCATCATCAACGTTCGTTTATTTTTGAATCCTTTGGTGCAAAATGGTGTGATGCTGATGGGCTGCCTGGGTGTTTTTCTTTACGCCATCGTCTTTATCTTACCGATCTTCGTGGGTCGGGTCTTTCACTATGATGCCACTCAAATAGGTTCTTTGTTTATTCCAGGTTCTATGCTTACGGCAGTGATGATGCCTTTTATCGGTAAGCAAATGGTCAGCGGCACGAATCCAAAATTTTTGATCGCCATAGGCTTTATTTCATTGGAAGTCTCCTTGTGGATGATGTCGGGACTGTCGCCGCTCTCTTCGCGGGGAGACATTTTAAATATTCTTTTCATCCGTGGGTTCGGTATGGCTTTTCTTTTCGTGCCGATCAATTCTTCGATCTTAGGACAATTTAAAGGGGCGGATCTGGGACAGGTGTCAGGGCTCTTAAATCTTTTCCGTCAGTTGGGTGGCAGTATCGGTGTGGCTATGGTGGGGACCCTTCTGGTCAAGAACACCTATCAAAATTATGGCGATCTTTCTAACAATGTATCTCTCTTAAACCCCGCGACTCAGGCCGCTTATTATCCTTCGTTGAAGGGCATGGCGATGAAGATGTCCGATGCTGTCGGTTTTAATCAAGGAGCCGAGGCCGCGATTAAAAGTATTTGGGGCCGAGTGCAAAACCAGGCTTTCATGATGAGTTTCTTGCAGCTGGTGTTTATTCTGATGTTCGTGGTCGCCGTGGGATTTATTCCGCTCTACAGGATCAAGCTGAAATCAGGCCCGACCAAGATTATGGACGCGCATTAGGTACATTATTTATCCAGTTTATCGAAAACATGGCCGCCAGTTTCTTTGCCCTCTTCATGGCTTTCCTCCGCCTGGCGTGCGACTTTTCCGGTGATGCCGACCCATTCAGGGTAAAAGATCGCTAAAATCGCGTAGACAAGGATCGAGATAAAAGAAATGGCAATGGCTCCAATAATGATCAAGACTTGCGGTTCCATAAGTTTTCCTTTCTCTTCCAATGTCAGTAATAGGAATAGGCTGAATCTAAAGTAGGGGACCCTTAAAATCAAGTCAGGGAGCCCCGACTTACTTCATAAACTTTACTTGAAACTTTTTGCCCTTGATGCGCCCTTGGCGCAGACGCTCAAAAGCGATATCCGCAACAGAGGCCGTGATCGCCACATAAGAAGAGCGGTCTTGGATCTCGATTTTACCGACCTTGTCGGCACTGAGGCCTCCGGCTTCACCAGTGAGGGCTCCTAAAATATCGCCGGGTCTTAGTTTGTCTTTACGGCCGCCTGAAATAGAAATAGTTTTCATCGCAGATTCACGCAGATCTTTGGCAAGTCCGTGTTGGTTTTTAAATCCCAAAATTCGTCTTTCAAATTTCTTGCCGGTGAACTTTTCAATTTCCACGACTCGCAAAGCTTCACGTGAAGTGGCCAGGGAGACCGCGACTCCACTGCGTCCCGCGCGTCCGGTGCGGCCTATGCGATGCACATAAATGTCCGGTTGCAGAGGGAGGTCAAAGTTGATGACCAGTTCCAGGTTTTCAATATCCAATCCGCGAGCGGCGACGTCGGTGGCAATTAAAATGCGGTGGCTCCCATTGCGGAACATGGCCATCACCCGATCGCGTTCTCGTTGATCCAGATCGCCGTGCAGACAAGCCGAGCTGATATCTTGTTCCGCCAAAATTTTGGCGAGCTCATTCACATCCACTTTCATATTACAAAACACAATGGTGGAGTTCGAAGGATGCTGCTGCAGCACACGCATTAAAGTCGAAATTTTATCTTCGGGCTCGGCGGCGTAAACAAACTGCTCAATCTGCGGGGCGCTTTCTTGGGTATTTTCAATCGTGACCTTGATCGGATTTTTTTGATGCTTATTACTCAGCATCTGTATGGTCTCGGGAAAAGTGGCCGAGAAAAAAGCGGTCTGACGGGTTCTGGGAAGTTCTTTGAGAATCGCTTTGATCTCATCCTCAAAACCCATTTCAAACATTTTATCCGCTTCATCCAGCACCAGAGTTTTGATTTTGCTGAGGTCCATGCGACCGCGCTGGATCAAGTCCAAGACGCGGCCGGGAGTGCCCACAGCAATATGCAGGCCGCTTTCCAGAGCCGTTATTTGTGGACGACTTGGTACTCCCCCGGTGATGGCCAGCACCTGCAAACCATCGTGGCGACGACCCAACTTGCGAGTTTCCGTGACCACCTGAGAGGCCAACTCACGGGCTGGGCAGAGGATGAGGGCTTGAAGGCTGCGCTCTTGCAAATCGATTTTGTTAAGAATGGGCAGAGCGAAAGCCGCTGTTTTTCCGCTGCCGGTTTTGGCCTGGCCAACCAGATCTTTGCCAGCCAATAAATGAGGAATACTTTGCGCTTGAATCGGGGTGAGCTTTTCATAGCCGAGTTCTTGAACCACAGTCAGCAGATCCGCAGACAGGGGCAAAGAAGAAAAATCTAATGATAAATCTGTTGAGTTCAAAAAGGACCTCGATTCAATGGTTCGCGCGCATTTTACCAGAAACCCTTCTCCAGCGCCAAAGAAATGGTTTCACATAGGAAAAAAGATGTGGCTGGTATGAACGAAATACTTTCCAGAAAGCGGAGGATTTTTTTCTATAGCTATTCTCAGATGACTCCAAGGAAGGTCACCATTTTGCAAACAAAAAAAAGCGGCCCTGAAAGCCGCTTTTAAGGATGAGAGACTCCCTTTGATAAAGGAGGATCCCATGAAGAAATATCCCAACACGATATCTCTTCGGCTATCAGGAAAAAATCTGCAGGTCTTATTCTTAATTTTGTTATTGCTGCTGGGCAGTTGCAGTTAGGTTTTTAGATAGGTTCTGTTAAGGGCTTGGTACTACCAAAGTCCTGGTAAGTGACCCAAGGCGAATTCGTAAATCTGATCCGGAGAAAGTCCTAAATCATGGCGCTGCAGCCACTCCGGATGAACGATGGCATAGTGAGTCCCGGCAAAATTCATTGGCGATGGTTTCATATTTAAGGCTTTGCCGACCAATTTTGCACAATAGGTTTTATTGTTATTCCACTCAAAATTAAAGTCGAAGGCTCTGCCCAGCTCTGCTTCTAGAGCGTCTTCATTAATCAAACCATCCGCAATTTTAATGCGAAGATCGCCCTGCTTTTTGACTTGAGCCATGGGTTCAGAGCGGCCTCCAAAAGTGGGGTCGGCTTCAAAAAGATGACCCTGGTACTCTAAGGCCACATGAAAGAGAGCCTGGGGCACGCGGGGGTTGTGATAGAAATGCAAGACCGCCGCCCAAGAGGCACAACTCCAACTAAGCCCAAATGTGAGTGCAAAAATAAGTCTCATGGGCAATCCTCTCTTTAAGCTTCTGTATCCACAATCCATGTATCAGTGTCCGTGAAGAGGTGTTCCAGCAGGCCGTCCTTGATGAGATGATCATTCTTGAAAAGCTCATACAAGCTCAAAGCTCTGTCCGTGAGAAATTTGTAGGATTCCAATTTACTGAGATATTCCTCTTTAGTCATTTCTGGAGGAGCCAAAGGCTTAGCCACTTGTTTTTGCCCAAACAACAGAGAATCGTAGCTGTAACTATTAAAGACCAAGGCCTCTAGCGCTGTGTAGGGGGAGCCCGTGCCAAAGTTGCCCGCGCTCAGGGGCGGACGCTGATTGAAAAGATCAATGATCATCTGAGCATTGCCGATATCCGTGTGCTCGTTGCAGTATTTCCAAAATGGAGTCTCGAGTTGTTTGTTAAATTTATAATGAATACCCAGGAACCAGCGGAAAGAGTCCCAGTTCGCGGCGATTTCTTTGTTGATGCCTGCAATCGAGCTGTAGTCGCTTGTGGAATTCGGCATGAGTCGGCATAAAGTCATAATGCTTAACATGGCGGTTTGGATGGCCGTCGACTCTAAAGGCTCAAGAAATCCGTAAGCATTGCCAATCGAAAAGACGTTTTTGTTCCAAGCCTGGGCGTGGCGGCCGGTTCTAAAATTTACGACTTTATATTTTTCAAAAGGACCGAATTTGGCTCGGGCTTCAGCGACGGCGGTGGCCTCATCACAATATTTTGAAGAGTGCACATAGCCATAATGGTTTTCTTCCCTCATGGGAATATTCCAACACCAACCATTGTTCATGGTAATGACTGAAGTGTAGCAATTGATGGTGTTGGCGTGAGGTATTTCAAAGGTGATGGCCTTGTCGGTGATCAGAGTGTCGGTAAAGGGAATAAACTCGGTGCCCAGCGCTTTGCCGAGAAGGCGGGAATTAAAACCGGAACAATCAATATAGAGATCATAGGAAAGACTATGGCCTTCCACAGTTTGTAAGGAAGAAACAAACTGCTTTTCATCGAAATTCACCTGGTTCACTTCTCCATCGATGATTTCGATATCTCTTTCAAGAAGCTGGGCATGTAAAAACTGAATCAATTTTTTGTTGTCGATATGATAAGAGAAAGGAATGCTTCCCAAGAAAGAAGTGATACTGCCATCGTCGTTGCGGATCACGGGGATCTTATTTTCATTTATTAAAACAGAAGGCCAGCTTGAATTCGCCGTGGAGTTTTCATAAAAGTAAGATTCATATTGATGACTGGCAAAAAAATTAAAATTGAATTTATAATCGCCGGGGCAGCCCCAATCAAACTTGATCCCTAGCTTGAGAGTCGGTTCCACTTTTTGGAAAAACTCAAGAGGGTCGATCTCCAGAGTTCTATGTAAAAAAGCCACGATTTCCGTGGTGGTCGATTCGCCGACGCCAATCACTGGGATCTTACTGGATTCAATAACTGTTGTTTTTATTTGCGGATGAAGTTTTTGCAGGGCCAAGGCGGTTAAATAACCAGCGGTTCCGCCTCCCAAAATACCAATGGTTTTGATTTGGGTTTTTGGACACCTGGGAAAGTGGGTGTAGCTGAGGTCAAAGGCATTTTCGATATGATCAATAAGGGTGGCCATGGTCTATCCATCACAGGTTTGAAGATTTTCCGCCAATGTGCTATTGAAGTTTTCCAATGGCAAGATTTTGTCATTGGATTAGAACAAATTCACTTTCAATTTATTTTCTAGGAGCGCCATGAGCGACATCATTGAAAAATCCATTACCGTTAAAGCCAGCGTGGATGAAATCTGGAGATCCTTGACTGATTCTGATGAGCTTGAAAACTGGTGGGGTGACGGAATCGCGCTTGAACCCCGGGTGGGAGGGTCTTTCCGCGAGCCTTGGGAGGACGATGACGGCAAAATTCAACTGGCCAGCGGCAAAGTCACCGGCGTTAAAGTAAAAAAAGAAATTTCCTTTACGTGGCGAGAAAAAGATTGGCCTAAAGAGGCCCTTACTCAATGCACTTTTGCTATTGAGGATAAAGGCAAAGTCCGAGTTCTGACGGTAAAACATGCGGGCTGGGAGTGTTTCCCTCTGGAGGCAAGAACGAAGCTCTTCAAGGATTTCCAGGTGGGCTGGGGTTATCATATGAAGGAATTGAAGGCCTATTTGGATGATGAAGGCTAGGGAGACTCAATGCAACGCATAGCGTCCATAAAGGTCTTTTATTCAAAAAGGCTTGGTTCTTATGAAAGTTTCTTCCCTAGTTGAAAAAATGTGTTAATACTATTTTCAGAAATTTTTTTATAAAGAGGTTATTTTCATGAGTACAGGTACTGTTAAGTTTTTTAATGCTAGCAAGGGTTTCGGTTTCATCACTCCAGATAACGGAGCTGACTTGTTTTTCCATATTTCTGAAGTTCAAGGTCAAGAGCCACGCGATGGCGATAAAGTTGAATTTGAAGTTGGACAAGGCAAAAAAGGTCCTTGCGCTGTTAACGTAAAAGTTAAAGGCAACTAATCTTAAGGTTTAACCTAAAGGCGATCTTCGGATCGCCTTTAGATTTTTAGCTCTCTTTCCTTCTCGCTTCTTCATTTTTTATGACAAGATCACCGATTTCATCCTCCATTTATCGGTCCGCTCTCTCTCGAAAAAGAAAAACAAAAGATCCCTGTCCAATTTGTTATTTAAATCGCTCCCTTTGTATTTGTGATTCGATTCCCCAGCTTGATCTTCAAACCAAGCTTTGCATTGTGGTTCATCACCGTGAGCTCAAGCGGACGACCAATACCGGCCGTTTGGCTTTAAAAGCGTTGATAAATAGCGAAATGCGGGTGCGAGGGGAGAGCAGGGAGGCTTTGGACCTGAGCGATTTGTTGACTCCTGAGTACCGCAGTCTTTTATTTTATCCTGCCGACGATGCTGTAGACTTAACCCCCGAATTTGTGGCCGAAGATCCTAGGCCGATTCAATTGATTGTGCCTGACGGAAATTGGCGTCAGGCAAGTAAAGTTCATTATCGTCATCACGAGCTCAAAGATCTGCCAAGAGTTATGATCAAGGCACGGAATCTGGCAAAACTTCATATGCGGGAAGAACACATGAGCGAGGGCATGGCCACGCTTGAAGCCATTGCCTGTGCCCTGGGCGTGATTGAAGGGGAGGACGTCAAGGACACCTTAATGAAACTTTACAATACTAAATTAACCGCAACGCTGCAGGGGCGGGGAGTGCCTATAGGCGAAAACGACTTTTAATTTTTGCGATATTTTCCGGGTGCGAGCGGACCTTCAAGCGGACGCCCTTGCCGTCATAGGATTCCGAAAGCACACGCATTTTACTGCGAATTTCGCCAATGGCTCCCTGGACATCGTAGGGAATAAGAATCTCTTCATCCACCATGTCCGTTTCAAAATAACTGATCAATTGCAGGCGTAAAGCCGCCACATCTTCAGGACTTCTCGCGGATAGGAAGACCGCTTTTGGAAATTCAGCTTTCAAGGAAGCAAGCTCTTCTGCGGACAGGCGGTCGACTTTATTTAAGACCAAAAGACTTTGAATTTCCCCGGCGCCGACTTCGTTAAGCACCGAACGAGTCACTTCCAATTGCGAGCGAAAAGTCGGATCCGAAGAGTCCACAACGTACAGTAATAATGAAGCGCTGAGAGCCTCATCCAGAGTGGACTTAAAAGAAGCCACCAGATCATGGGGAAGTTTTTTAATAAAGCCCACGGTGTCGGAAATTAAAATTTTAGGGACAGACTCCGGGTAAAGCAAACGAACGGTGGTATCCAGCGTGGCAAAGAGTTTATCAGCGACTAGGACTTCGCTTCCCGTTAGGGCTCGCATCAAGGAAGATTTTCCGGCATTGGTATAGCCGACGAGAGCCACCGAGATTTCTTGGCCGCGGCGGGCACGGCGAGTGTCGTGCTCTTGCGCGATGGAGTTCAACTCTTCTTTAAGTTCTTTAATCCGATCACGGATTTTACGGCGATCCAGTTCTACGCTGGTCTCTCCGGCACCCTTGCCTCCGACGCCACCGCCGCCGCGATCTTCGCCTCCGCCGGTTTCACGCAATCGTGGTGCTACATAAGTCAGCCTTGCGATTTCCACTTGCAGTCGAGCCGCGCGGGTTCTGGCGTGGCGGCTGAAAATTTCAATAATCACGCCAGTGCGATCGAGGACCTGGACGCCGGTCGCACTTTCGAGATTTCTTAATTGAGAAGGGGAAAGATCGCAGTCAAAGATAACAATTTGAGCCCGCTCTTTAGGAGCTTTATGGGGAGTAAAGTCTTCGTTTTCTGGGTCGACTTCGTCGTCGTCTTTTTCCATTTCTGAAGTTTGATTTTTTTCAAATTTGAGAGCGGCTTTATGTTTTTTCTTTACCACCAGGGGGCCAATGACGCCCGTGCCGCCGGTCCACTCCGCCAGCTCTCTTAATTTTCCATCACCGAGGACGCTGGGGCTGCGTTCCGAAGGCCTGCGCTGAGAAGTCTGTCCGATAACATCATAGCCTAAGGTGGTTACCAGGCGCGCGAGTTCGGCAAGTGAGCCTTGAGTTTCTTGATCGGAAGTTTTTGGAAGTTGAATCCCCACAAGGAGAGCTTTGAGGGGGGCGGCGTGAGTAGGTGAGTTCATAGCTCAACTTAGCTCTCTCCGCTGTAAGAAGCAAGCTTTCCCCTGATCGTATGTTTTATGGGATCTGAATAATTTGATCAGCCCATAATTGATGGCAAAAGTTGGCATAAGGCAATACTTCAACACCCTCAAAAAGTCGGGGGAGTCGTTCATTGCAGACAACAATTTTTTTGGAAATTTTAAAGTCTTCTTCAAAAGCTTTTAAGCCCTTAAGGTCCGTCTTGTCTATATGCTGGGAACCCTTTACTTCTATACAGATGAGCTTTTTTGATTTTGTCTTAATGATAAAATCCACTTCCATTTGTGAAGTGGATCTCCAGTAATATAACTCAAAGGCCTTTTCTGAGTAGTCTTGATAGGCTTTCAATTCAGTAAAGATAAAGTGCTCCAAGGCCTTGCCATACTCTGGAGTTCCTACGCTCAGTTTTTCACGACCTGTAAGATAATTACTTATTCCCACATCGAAAAAATAGAATTTGGGGGTTATTACAGCTTTTCGACTTTTGGTTTCCTTGAAGCTTTCCAGCAAAAAGCCAGTTAAGGTATCTTGTAAGATTTGATAGTAGGCACTCACTGTCCTCGGTGAAAGTTGGACATCGCGAGCGATTCCCGCATAATCAATTTGTTCGGTATTTGAAAGGGCCGCGACATCAAGAAATTTGGAGAAATCACCCAAATTCCGAACATAGCCTTCGGCTTTGATTTCTTCCTGTAAATAAATTCCCACGTATGCTTTTAAAAGTCGCTGCGGTGATTTAGTGGTTAAAACTTGAGGCAAGCCCCCTGCTTCTATAAGTCTATGCAGATTTTGAGGTTGTGAGGTGGCTGAGGCAGATAAATACTCAACGGAGGTGATCGGATGCAAAGAGAGGGGATAAGCCCGGCCTCCCAAGAGATTTTTTCCTTGATTGCGAATCTTTCGAGCGCTGCTGCCAGTTAAAATAAAACGGAGTTTCTTGTTACTTTCAATTAAAGAATGAACAACATCCAATAGTTCAGGAATTTTTTGAATCTCATCAATAATCACAATATTATTTTTTGAACCGGAGATAATTTCTCTTAAGAAATTAGGTGATTTCTGAAGATCTCGGAAAAACTCCGGATCCAGAAGGTCCACCAGCAATGCTTGCGGAAATTGAGACCTAATTAAGGTGGATTTCCCCGTCTGTCGTGGTCCCAAAAGTAGAAGGCTTAGGTCGTTGAGATAAGATTTTAGGTTTAGAGTTCGTTGATACATTATGTATAGTATATGTATCATTTTAATGAAAAAACAACATATATACGTCGTTTTTTCATTAAAATAGTGCATCTAGAAACGTAGAGGGGGAATTTAGGGCTCCTTCATAGAAAAAAGCCCGTGGAGTCCCAAGACTCTGCGCCCGAGCCAGCAGATGATAAAAGTTGGAAGGAAAGCTTCAAAACCAAAAAATTCCCAAGCCATCACGGCTCCGGTCCAGGGAATATGAGAGGCCGAGGCAAAGACTCCGACCAATCCTAAAGAGGCGGCATAGAGGCTCGGTAAAGCCACCCAGTGTGAAATGGTAACGCCAAAGGTCGCGCCGATCGCCATCAGCGGAGTGACCTCGCCTCCTTTAAGACCGGAGGCGGAAGATAAAATGGTGAAGAGACTTTTCCAGGCAAAATCAAAAGTCTGGACTCCAGAGGTGAGTGCGGCATCAATTAAGGGCACGCCGAGACCATTGTAACGAGTTTCTTTCATCATCAGAGTGAGAGCCGCCACCGCAAGACCACCCACAAACGGGCGAAGCCATGGCCATGATATGCGCCCGAAAATAGTTTTCTCAGAGTACTGCATGAGAACCACAAAAACTTTGGCGAGCACGCCGAAGGCGATTCCTAAGCAGCTCCATTTTGCTATAAGAAGGAGGTTCCAAGGAAGCGCTGGGAACACAGGATAGACCTTATGATGAGCGCCCCACCACAGGGCGATCCAATGGGCGCCAAAAGAGGAGATCCAGCACAGGGGAAGATAGCGCAGGGACCAGCGCCGCGACGGCGTAGCTTCAAGAGCAAAAAGAGTCCCGGCCCAGGGAACTCCAAAGACCGCGCCAAAACCAGCGGCGAGACCAGAGCGGATAAAGGCTTGGCGAGAAAAACGAAGAGGTTTTAATTTTTTGTCAAAAATTTCCCGCCAGAAATCCCCCAGAGCCGCGCCAAATTGTACTGCCGAGCTTTCTCGACCGGTGGAGGCGCCGACAAGTTGGCTTACCACCGTAAAGAAAAAAATTAAAAGCGCTGTTAAAAAAGGAATCAGGGCATGTTGATCCTCAACGCCGTGAAGAATCTTTTTAGTGGTGGGGAGTTTTTTTCCAAAAAGCCAATAGGTAAAACCTGTGACTATTCCCAAAAGGGGAAGCAGTAAAACCAAATGGTCATGGCTCAAAAAAAACTGTGAAGTCTGTTCCAAGAGGAATAAAAACAAGGCTGCAAGGCTTCCAACCGACATAATCACAAAAATAAAGCATAAAAGGCCGAACAGAATTGCAGACATAGGTTCTTTTGTTGTAGCCTTTAGCCAACAAACTGCAAGGATTTTTCTATGTTTAAAGGTCTTATTGGTTATTTTACGGGTTCCATTGTCGCAACAATTCTGGGGATGATTCTTGCGGTCTTCGTAGGCTATTATTATTCTGGTACTACTGCAGGAGCCCTGCAGGCACTTTTTATCGCTTTTATTTTAGCGGTTTTGGAAGTCTCCCTTTCGTTTGATAATGCGATTGTCAATGCCTTGATTTTAAAGGAGATGACTCCGGTTTGGCGACAGCGCTTTATTACTTGGGGGATGCTTGTTGCAGTCTTTGGAATGCGCTTGATCTTTCCTTTAGCGATTGTGTCTGTCGTGGCTAAAATTGACCCGTGGTCCGCTCTTCTAATGGCGACCTTTAAACCTGATCAATACGCACAGTTGATGTTGTCGGCTCACCTGGGTGTCTCAGCTTTTGGCGGGAGCTTCTTATTGATGGTCACCCTTCGTTATTTCTATGATGAGACCAAAGATGTTCATTGGATTGCCATGATCGAAAGACCCTTGTCAGCCCTGGGAAAAGTGGAAGCCATAGAGATTGGCCTGACTCTGTTGACACTGATGGGGCTTTCGTCATTCTTCCCTGAAAATAAAGATCAGCTCACTTTTTTAATAGCGGGGATAGCAGGCCTGATGACCTATATTGTAGTCGATGGCATTGGCGGCTGGCTCGAACTGTCTCAGGAGGGTATGAAGGATTTGCAAAAAGCAAGCGCAGGCATGTTCGTTTATCTTGAAGTCCTCGATGCTTCCTTTAGCTTCGACGGTGTGGTAGGAGCCTTTGCCATCACTCACAATCTTTTTATTATTATGATCGGCCTGAGTATAGGCGCTTTCTTCGTGCGCTCTTTGACGATTCTTTTTGTTGAAAAAGAAACTTTAAATAAGTTTTTATATCTGGAGCATGGGGCTTTTTATGCTATCGGCAGTTTGGCCATGATTATGCTCTTGGATCCTTTTCTGCATATTCCAGAGTGGGTTACGGGATTGCTCGGGGGCTTTGTGATATTGATTGCTCTTTACTGGTCTATTCGCTTTCCCGAGGCTCCTTCCAGAGTGCGGCATCAAGGCTCCTCAGAACCTTAAAGCCTCGGAAGAGATTCATAAAGGGCTAATCGAAAGCTTCCGACCAGACACGGGTTTTATCAAAACCATCGACTTCAAGAAGTTGATGTTTAACTTCTTTAATCATGCCGCCATTGCCACAAAGATAGAAAGTGGTAGGGGTGCTTTGATAGTTGAACTCTTTAAGAAAGTGCTGAACATAGCCTTTTTTCCCTTTCCAATTTTCCTGGGGACGACTCAATACAAATTCATATTTGAAGTTGGGGAATTCCGCAGCTAAGGCATCGAGTTCCTCTTTCAAGTAAATATCTTTTTCGCTTCGCACGCCAAAGAGCAAGCGATACTGTAAATGAGGGAAAAGATCTTTCTTGGAAACCAAGTAAGACAAGTGTTGGGAAATGCCGGTGCCAGTGTTTAAGAAAACAATTTGCTCCGTGGGAGGTTCTTGAAAAAAAACTTTTCCGAAAGGACCGGTGAATTTTAATGTCTCATCCCCCTTTAAAGACCATATGTAAGTCGAGGCCAGGCCTGTTTCAACAAATTTAAAAAGCAAACGAAAGCCTGTTTTTTCTCGTTCATCGGAAGCAATGGAGTAAGCGCGAAGTGCCGGCTTGGCATCAGGAACCGGGACGTGGAGCATGACAAATTGGCCCGCCCGATATTGAAAAGTTTCAGGACTTTCGGTTTTTAAAATCAATTCTCGGACAGTCGGAGTGTGATCTATGATTTTTTCAATTCTCATTGAATAGACGGTTCTTGCTGTAGACATTCGTAACCTCAAAATAGAGCCATAAACTAAGAATAGGGAGCATTTTGAATAATTCAAAAAGTCTAGGCAGTCCAATCATTTAACTTGTGACACCGCACTTCATTCAATAAAATAAAAACGTGAATTTAATGAAACCTTTAAAAGTATGCGGACCACATACTCGAAATATTGGCAAATGGAAATCTTCGCTTGTATTTCTTATTTGTTGGGCGTCCTTTTCCTATAACGTCCGAGCTAATGAAGAGGCTCTGAATACAGAGGCTCCCTCTTCGGCTCCCGCTTCTTCTCCGACTCCGACTCCCGCTTCGACGGGAGAGAAAAAAAATCCGCGGCTGATTTTAAAAACAGCTAGAAACGATCAGTATACCAAGCCACTTTACTTCGAATCCATGGATAATTTATTGCCTAATGTGGAATTCGAATATGATTTGGCGACGGGAGAGGGAAAGTCCTTACGTGTTGGGGATACGGTTATTGATGAAAAGAGTTTCTTTTTTGCGATGGTCCCTGTCTCCAAATTTCATGCTAAAATGAGTTCTCTTTTGGATGCCAAAGAGGTTGATAAAACGGCCTTGGTCATGGGCTGGCCCGAGGCTTTGCAATCGGGTGGAACTCTTGAAATGATCGCGCATAGTGGAAAAGTGGTGTGGAAAGAGGAGATTACCGAACAAAAACGTGACCTTTGGAAGGATAAGTTGGAATTTTGGAAAAAAGGTCTTGAAGGGAAGGGCGTGAAAACAGCGATCCTTTCGAAGGGGAGTGTTTTCTCCACTCAGTTCGGCATCCTCGATATAAAATCTCAAGGTATGCGGCCTTATAGTGAGTCCTTCCGTTTTTGTCTGACTCAAACTCAAGGGCGGGAGCAATCTCGGTTATGTTCCCAACGCTATATTACTCGCCTCAGGGGAAATCAGCTCATCCTGAAAAAATCGAAGAGCATGGTTCAACCGCGGGTCTTATTGCAATCTCAAGCTGCGGAGCTCAAACAAAGTCTCCCCGTACCCCGCGATACGCCAACGTCTTTCTTTGCTGAGCTTGCAAGTGGCGAGACTTATGAATTTATTGCAACGCCCAATAAACTCAATCTGATGGATGTGACAGACACCAAAACTCCGGAAAAAATTCGCATCATGGCTTGGGGCGCCCGGCCCACGACACCCTCAACGATTATTAATCCAGATTCATATTCTTCAGTGACTCGTGCCCTTGGCTTTGAAGCGACCATTGGAGATAAACGTAAATTCTGGGAAGCACTCATTAGCTCTGAAGATCCCAAAATTTATTTGCCAGGTCAGGGGGGCGGACTTTTTACTCAGCGTTTTGAATTGGCTGAAACTCCTCGCGCCAATGCGAGACCTTATTTGGAATTGCACACTCCTACCGGAACTTACCAGGATGGAGTTAAGCTTTTCGGTAAAAAAATGCCCGATGTAAAAATCACAAGTTCTGAAAACTCGATTGAAGTTGATGATAATGATCCCAGCGCTTTCTTGTGGAGATTTAAAGCTAAAGAGTCCGGTGAAATCAATCGCAGCTATTTGAATTTGGAGCATCAGGGAAAAGAATATAAAACGTTTTATGAGCTCTATAAAGGATTCCCCCGTGAAATTAGTTTGCGTTTGTCGGGCTTGATTCAAGCGAGCGGGCAAAGTGTTTTCATGGGCGAGACCGCTTATAATCAATGGTTTGAAAATCTTTTGGGATGGACGAATTATTGGGTCGGTCGCCAACGTTGGGGTATAAGCGCCAAGTATTTTAAAAGTTTGACCAAGCTCACGGTGAATGCCGCGAAAGGGACAACGGCGGACTTGACGGTCATGAATGTCGATTTGAAATATCGCTTAGTGCCTGGTCTGTGGGGACGGGATGAAACGTTGGGAGCCATGTTGGACTATCAAAAAATAGATTTTGATAAGATTTCCGCACCGATGTTGGGGGTGGGGGCTTTCTGGGCTCGATCGATGCCAAAAGTTTTTGATGACTTTTTTAATTTTTTACCGCTGATGCAGTATCCGAAATGGGTGGACATGGAGTTTATCTATTATCCATTATCCATGTCATCGCGGGTGACTCTGGAGTCGAACTTCGCCTTGAATTTCCATGGTAAAGTGCTATGGACGAAGAATTGGTTTGGCGAAGCTGGTTTCGGTATCAAACGCTATGCAATAGTAGATGCTCAATTGCGGCAAAAAGCGGCTCTGGATACCTTTTACGGAACAGTAGGCGTGGGATTAAATTTCTAAAAAGACTTCTAAAAATAAGTGGCGATTCCGCCCCGGAGCACCAGCCCCTGAAGGGTATCGCTCGAAGCCCCGGCAGTGGTCTTGATGTAGGAATAGCCCATATCAAAGCGCAAAGCCGTCGAATCCGTTATGCCAAACCATTTAAAAAAGCCGCCGCCAAAGAACTCCAGGGTGGAACCCCCATCCCCTGTTTTCGGAGTCAAGGAGCCAACAATGCCTTCGCTGGTGATGCCAAAAATCTTAGTTTCCCCCAGACGATTTGCAGTCAGGTTGTAATCGGCAAAGGCTCCGCCGGAAAATGAAGAGTAATGGCGATCGGTATAATCGGAGTCGATATTCTTGTAGCCGAAAATAGGACCGAATTCGAAGGATTCCTTATTCCAGCCGAAGCGGATAAAGACATTTATATCACTGTTTTTCAAAGTCGTATTAAGAGAAGGAACAGTATAAGAAGTAGAGTTAAATCCAAGACTGCCTCCAATAATATACTGACGTTTTCCTCCGGCGGTCTCTTCGGGTGGTTCCGTCTTGTTGATGCTCAAAGAATAGGTTTTTCCAGGGATCAGACTTCCTGAAAATTCGACAACCGCCCGGTTGCCTTTGATTTTTTCAACGTGGATTTGCTGTTGAGCCTGAGCGTTTATTGATATTACAAGTGATGCTAAGAAAGTAAACTTAATCACGCGAACCTTCTGTTTCTTCCTGAAAGACATGGTCGGGGTTGGATTGTATGTATCTATAAGCTATCTGACTTTTTCTAATATTCAAAACGAAGAAACAGGCCTCCCTGTAAATAAAGTGTTTCAATCTGAAACATTTATATCCATAATCCTCACTTTTAAGAAAAGCCCCTCTTAAATCCTTAAGAATTTCTGGTTTTGAGTCGAATAGAAGAGGTATGGAGGAACTCCTATGTCTTCGCAGTCAGCTTCAAGCTGGGGTGATATTCCGAGTTGGGCTTATGATGCTGCACAGGCTTTAATGCAATCTCTCAAGGTTGTGGATCCTGTCACCTATGCTCATTGTTTGCGGGTAGGGGAAATGTCCCGGAAACTGGCACGCGATGCGAGCCTGAATGAATATGAACAAAAACTTGCGGAGTTCGCAGGGATTTTTCATGATATTGGTAAGATTGGCGTAGACCAAGAAATTATCGGCAAGCCTGGAAAACTGGAACCTCGTGAAATGGATATTATGAAAAACCATCCTTGCATGAGTGAACAAATCGTACGTCCTCTGGCGACGCACAGTTTCTTCAGGGAACTTTTGAGCCCTATTCGCAGTCATCATGAACGGATGGATGGTGAAGGTTATCCAGATAGACTTGTGGGTGATAAAATTTCAGTCCTTGCACGAGTAATTCTAGTTGTTGATACCTATGATGCTATGTCGCAGACCCGAGCCTATCGCAAAGGTCTTCCGGATGAGATTGTGTATGCTGAACTTAAACGCTGTTCCGGTACGCAGTTTGATCCTCAACTCGTGAGGATCTTTCTACAAGCCCACAAAACTTGGAATGCTCTTGAGACGGAAAAAGAGAGTTTTCAGCAATTTGTTAAAAAACTGGGTTAAAGCTCTCCAGAGTTCTCTTACATTTTATTTGTGCTTTCAAAGATTTTATCCGCGGAAGCCGCGATAAATCCCTGATAGAGCTTGCCGTTGGGCATGGGATAACGTTTTGCAAACTCATAATAGCAACCAGGAATGGAGAAAGTGCCATCGCTGAACTTCACTGGGATTTCGCTCGCCATAGTTGAGCTTTGTTCCAAGAATTCCGCGGGAGTTCCTTTGACTTCTCCTCCTGATTTGTTTAATGCGAAGCCCTTCAATGCCAGGAATTTATTGAGGGCGGAAATATCATTATATTTTTTGAGTGCATTGATGAAGACTGTAAAGTGATTCGGCCTAAAACCATGGGCAGCCACCCAAGAAGCGTATTCGCTTTCTTTGGCGAGCTCGTTATAAAGTTTATAGGAGAGGTCCCAGGGACGTCCACAGAGAGCAAAAGTCTCTGATTGAATCACCGAGTCAGGTACTGAGTTTGTTAAGGTGTTGATAGTGTCACGCAGGAAAGGAGAGGTTTTTTCCAATTGCAGTTCACTGATGAAAATTTTGGGCAAACTTTCATCCGGATGTTGCCAATGTCTCGCGTACAATTTCTTGTCCACAAAATGGTAATCATTTGCAGTCATCACATAACCCAGCTTTTCAATTTGGCGAGCCAAGGATTTGATTCCGAGGCGAGGGTGATTAAAGGTACGAAGAGCTATATGATCGTTCACCACAGTTTCGCCTTCCGCAGTCAAAAGATCATAGATCTTTTTAGCCGCCGGGTTCATTTCACAATAATCTTTCCACATTATATCGAGAAGTTTGTGAATTGGCATTTGAGCGTTCATGAGGAGATCCTCCTTTAGGGGATAATTGTCAGCGTTCCCTGACTCTATAGGCTTCAATTTCAGAGAGCAAAAAATAACCTTTAGCGTTAACAGTTGGTGATAAAGAGAAAACACAATTTAATCTGCCTATGCTGTTAGAAATCCAACAAGTGGAAAAAGTGATTCATGAATTAGGCCCTCTGGTGCGCTCCGAAGTTTTGGCTTATAGCCGAACGCATTCTCTGAAGTTGCCCATTTATAAACTCAGCTTCGGCAGCGAAGATCCCCAGGCGCCAGTGGTCGGTCTGGTGGGTGGGGTGCATGGCTTAGAGAGAATTGGCTCCCAGGTTTGTGTTTCTCTTTTGCATTCTTTCAGTGAACTTTTGCTCTGGGATGAAGTCATCAAAGAGTCTCTAAAGCATCTACGGGTGTTTTTTATCCCCGTGGTGAATCCCATTGGCATTTTAAAAAAGACCCGGAGCAACCCCCGGGGAGTGGATTTAATGCGAAATGCTCCGATCGAAGGAGAGCATCCGCCTCGATTTTTGGGTGGACATAGATATTCTTCAAAAATTCCTTGGTATCGAGGAGTGGAAGGCGCACCGATGGAGGTGGAGTCTCGGGCTCTGGTAGAGGCAGTGCAGAAGGAGATTTTTCAATCGCCTTTGGCTATCACCGTCGATTTTCACTCAGGATTCGGAATTCAAGATCAGATCTGGTTCCCCTATGCCAAGACCACAAAAGCTTATCCTGAAATTGGTCTAGCACACGCCTTTAAAAGTCTTTTCGATCGCACCTTTCCTCATCATTTTTATAAGATCGAACCTCAAGCTTTGAATTATACCACGCATGGCGATGTCTGGGACTATCTCTACGATAAATATAGGGAGCAATACGCTTTAAATGGTTCTGCCAAAGGTGTTTACCTGCCCTTATGTTTGGAGATGGGATCCTGGATGTGGGTGAAGAAAAATCCTCTTCAGCTGTTCAATCTTCAAGGTCATTACAATCCCATAAAATCTCATCGCATGAAACGAACTTTGCGTCGCCACAATACCTTTTTCGAGTTTACCCTGCGTGCGGCGCTTTCGCCTCAATCCTGGGCTTATCTCTCAGAAGAGCAACGAGTGAAGCATGAAACTCTTGCCACAGAGCTTTGGTATGCTTGAATGCCAAATTAAGGTTTCTCCGTTCCGCAGCGTGTTACATAAGATTCAATTCGAGTATGCAAAACTCCCAAAACAGTAAGAGACATTGACTGAATGAAGGAAAAGCGATTTCCTTTTCGAACTGTGAAGATATCTAAAACTACAGCCCGTCGGGGAAACTTAAAACGAAGGTTTCTATGGCTAACAGTTTATTTGTTAGAAATGATGACCTTTGCTGAAAAGTCTGTAGCGGACCTTCGCCTACGGACGGAGCCTTCTTCGTCGTCGATCTCGTTTGTTTCTGAAGTCCTTAAAGAAGAACGAACCCAGCACCGGGTTTATGGTCAACTTCGTATTGAAGGCATGAAATATCTCACGGAAATTTCTGAAACTCCTCAATTAACTTACAGTCAATTTCTGTCGGGCCAGTTGAGCTATGTGGGCGAAACCGATTGGCTAGAGAACGCAGTGGATGTGGCTGCTGGGACGTTTTTTTCTCAAAACCAATCTCATTTTGTAGTGCACGAACTTTATACTTCGCCACGGACGCAAGGCTACCGGGTTTATGTAGGTCGCAAGAAAAATGGCTGGAGCGAAGCTGATCACGAATGGAATCTCGGAGTGTGGCAACCCTACTTTGAGTTGGATGCGCTTCGTCCTCAGGAGCAGGGATTAACCGGACTTTTTCTCGATGTGAACAACACGGAGTGGCAAGTTTTGGGAATGGTCACGCCCATTTTCATTCCCACCCTGGGTCCTGATATTCGCGAAGAGGACGGGGGCCTGGTGGCTGACAGTCGTTGGTACCATGCTCCCAGTCGTCAGGCGGATTTGATCACCAATAAGCCAACGCCCATCACTTATAAATTGAGTATTCCAGAAGCCGCCAAACTTGCGGCCCATGGGGGCTATGCGTTTATGGGAAGAGTCGGTAACAAGGACAAAGGATTCTGGGCCGTTAGCAGTTATGGCTACATGCCAGTGAACAAGCTTTTGCTAAAACGAAATATAAAATACCAAATCAATCAAGATGTCGGTGTGATTGTATCTCCGGATTTGAACTATCACTCGGTCTTCTCTACGGATCTGGGTTATACGCAAGGCAACGCACGTGTGACGTTTTCGTTTTTGCAAGACAATCCCGAAGACAAGCTGCCGGATCAGGATTGGGTCCTGCAAAAAATTTATCCACTCCGTGCTTATACCGCGGGAATTGAATGGACAATTCCGAAATTTTTCTCGCGTTCCATTTCCCTGCAACTCGATTATTTGCGAGTCGATGGAGGGGAGATCGAGGATATCGGCAGCGATGGTGCGGTGGATGATCTGAATCTCTTTGATCAGCGTGTGAAGTTTACAGACGCCGTGAAAGTGAAAATGCAAGGGGAGTTGGCGCGAATATATCGTCACCCTCTCAGGGTTCATTTTTCCTACCTCTATGACAAAGAGCAAAAGGGATCGATGGTGAATACAGAGTTTATGTTTTACCCGAAACAAGAGTTGGCTCTTTTGTTAGGGGCGGACTTTTTAGGAACGGCAGAGAATACGCCTAAGACTTCAGGGTTTTTGAATCAATATCGTGCGAATGATCGTATCTATGGGGGCATGACCTATGTTTTTTAAAAGAAATCTCTGCTATCTTTTAAGTGCGATTTTAATGATGACTTCTTGTACCCCTAAAGTGGGTGAGGCTCCTCCGCAAGTGGAGCAACAAAAACTGAATAAGACTCAGTGTTTGTCAGGTCTTCAGTCGGTGGTTGAGTCTTTCTTCGCTGGAGAGGCCACGGATGCAGCGGTGACTTCCGGTTGGGATTGCGCTTCGACAGCCATCAAGACTTTTAAAAAATATGTTTATGGCCGCACTGGCGACCGCTTCGAAGCGACTGAGTTGTCGGACTTTTTAAAGAAAAATTTTCTTGAGGCCTCAAGTCCCGAAATCACGCCGGCTCTCCGCGAAGAATTTATGCGTATTAAGCAACTTTTTCTGGGGGGGAATATTAATTATGTGACTCGCGCTGAGTTGGATAAAATTCTTAGCATCTTGGGAAATCTCCAAGACATCTCTTTGCGTTTAAATCCCTATATGAAGTTGATCACGCAAAAGTGGACGATTGCGGGTTCAACTCATCTGCAAAATGATATTCTTTATTTTGAAAAAGCCAGCGATGAAATTCAAGACGCCGCTCGAGCCCTGGCCAACATCATCCTTGAAAATAACCAATCCTACGAGCTGGATCATTTTGCCACTTTTTTACGTGAATTTTCAAAGTTCTCTCAGCGTGCTTGGCCTCTTGCAGAGGAAATTGAAAGAGACATGCCCGTCGTCAAGAAAATAAAAAAAGCTATTTCCGGAGGGGATCCAGATTCCATCGGCCCTGCAGATTGGAGAAGTTTTGTTCTCCTGGGTGCTCGCGGTTACTTGCAATATCTTCGTTATTACTACTTTATTAAATCCGCTGCGGAAATGGGTTCTAGCATCCGCTTAGGCTATCTGGCGCGTTCTTTGGAAGATCTCTTGGGTGCATTTCAAGATCTGGTCGAGCAGAAACCAAAGGATCCCGTCTGTGGAACGTCCAACTCTTCTTGCATTTCAAAACAAGAAATCGATGATATCTTGAAGACCTTCTCTGATATTTGGCAGGACTTTCACACTTCTGACAAACTCGTCGACGAGGTTATGAAACTCAAAAAGATCTATTTCGGCGGCAGTGATGGGACCATCACCAGCCGCGATTTTGAACGCGGAAAAAACAAAGTCGGGAAATTAAAGTTTGTGGTTGAAAAGTTCCTGCCTTATTTCCAGGTTTACAGTCTCGAGTGGGACCGCGCGAATTACGATACTGCTTCAGCGGAGCAGTATTTTAACGAAGCTCAGTTGAGCTTGCAGGGCAGTGGGGAAAGTTTTGGGGCTCTTCTAGAGGAGTCCTACAATCTTGAAAATCTGGCGAGCCTGCTGAGCGAAGTGGCTCGCCTTTATCCGCTCCAGGATCCAAGTAAAGATCCTAACAGTCATCCTGCTTTGGTCATGAAGAAAATGGTCCCTCTGGTTAAAGACATGAAAAACATCATTTTTTCTGACGGCAATGGACTGGTTAAAAAGAATCAGTGGAGCCTTTTTCTTAAATTCTCAGCGAATTTCTACAATACTTATTTGTTTCATTATTACTTTTTAAAGCAAGAGACCTATGGCACCGCTCCTTTTCTAGAGGCCTTCCAAAAAATCACCGATAAGGTTTTGAATATTGCGAAGGATGTGGTTCTTCTTAAGAAAAATCAAACTCTCCCGATTGATGAGATAAAAACTTTGGCAAAAGATATGTCCTCTGTGGGCTATATTCCACCAGGTTTAGCCCCGGATTCTATTGATCAACTGGTCAAAGTAGTTTTGAATCGTGTTCTATGGCCTGCAGAGCTTCGCTTGAACGGTACGATTCCTAATGGCATAACTCCAGTAAGTATTGAGAATACTCGTCTCGAAATTAAAATCTGGTATGAGACTGAGAAATATTTATATTCCCTCACAGCTTCACCTCTCAACCCTGCGGACCTGCAAGCTCAAGTAGCTAAAAAGTTGAAGGATGCAAAAATTTCTGCAGAGTTAAGAACTGGCTTGAGTGAAGT
Organism: Pseudobdellovibrionaceae bacterium; assembly: GCA_036559425.1. Classification (GTDB taxonomy): domain Bacteria; phylum Bdellovibrionota; class Bdellovibrionia; order Bdellovibrionales; family Bdellovibrionaceae; genus JACMRP01. The sequence goes on from DATBTE010000032.1 coordinate 21,747, forward strand.
TTCCCTGATGTTGACCGATGGTGTTCCGCAGCCGATCGATTCTGAAGGCCATCTCATCATTACCAATATTGGGAAGCTCACGTACAATACAGTCAGTATATCACGCTTAAATATAAATCGTTTCGCTGGTCGCGTCTTTATTCGTGCTGCTACAACGGATTTAAATCGCCTGAAAAGCTATGAGGGAATAGATCTTAAAGAGGCTCAGGAATTTTTTGATCTTATCAGGCCTGTGGTTGTGGAACTCGGCCTTTTGGAAGAGAAAAACACCGTTTTTATGCAATCTCGTTTCCGTGAAGCCAATATTTTCTCTGCCCATAGTAACGGGGATGCCTATGTTAATTTTCAAGAGATGACGGACATGGTGGGCATGATTCTGTCAGGGATTGCTGTGAATGATATGTTCCGTAAAGATATCATGGCGGCATGTGGTCCAGTGAAAAGCCAGGATGAAACCTACGTTCAAGAATCTTGTATTCGTAAAATTTATATTGATAAAACAGCTAGCTACATGACAGCGACGCCGGAGTATATCAAGTATTTCAAGCAGCTTCAGCCTGATGAATATTCTGGTTTTTTAGCGAATATTTTAAAAGCCGCAGGCCATATTCCCAACAATGACGAGAACGTGAATATGCTAGATGCTGATTTAGTGCCTCATGTGTTCCAGTACTTAGAAATGACCCTTGCGAAGTTTGATGCCAACAAAAATGGAGTGATTGACTTAGATGAAGCCAAGGTCGCCTATCCCTCCTTTAAAGGGATTTTGATGGAGCTCACTAAAGATCAAACTCTCATCAAAGAGAAAGATCTTTTGGCCTTGTTTACTTACATTCTGCACTATGGAAAACCACCCGATGGAGTCAGCGATTATCTCTTTAAATGGCTGCCGTGGAAGTCAGATCCAGACAAATGGGAAGTCGCCTCAGATCGTAAACAGCTTGCGGGCATCCTAGGTTATATAGCGGATCAAGTGGCAAAAAATAATGCCAAGAATTTAACCCTTATTTCCAAAGAGAATGAGGACGCCATCCGTAACGATCCAAATTACAAAGAAAACGATTAGAGATAAGATTAAATT
>DATBTE010000033.1:0-46906 GCA_036559425.1 Pseudobdellovibrionaceae bacterium
CCAACGTCATGAAGCAACTTAATCAAACTCAGCTTCGCAATTCTATGTCTTGTTTATTGGAAATCACTTCAGAGAGTTATTGTTCCGCTCTGGATGCCAGCAATCTCTTTAAAGAACAAATGAGCCGATTTCAGATTGTCAGTGGCAAAGACGACACGCTTAAAATCACTGATTCGGTGGATATGCAAAATAGCACCAAGGGACCTCTTCAAGGCTATTACATCTTGACTCAGCAGATCCCGGTGATCACCTCTTGGCTTGAAAAAATCCAGCGCGGGGTTGAGCCAAAATTAAAGACGGATGCTAAGTTTAAGAATGAAACTATTCAAACTGTAATGAATTTTTATACCACAGAAAATAACCTTCTGGGGGATATCAACAGCAGCAAAACGACACTGGCAAGTCAGACTTCCCTTCAAGCCAAGAAAAACATGGTCCTGAAAACTCTCTTATCCATTTCCGATAGACTCGCTGGCAATATCGCGAACGATAATGAAACGAACTTCTTTACGATCAACATGAGACCCATGGAAATTCCCTTCGCTTTGATTGGCCGGGAGGTTCCCCCCGAAGTTCTCGGAAAAGGGAAATCCGATTTTATGCAATCACCAGAGAGCTGGTTGCAAGCCAATATGTCAAACTTGAGTGAATTTGAAAAGCCGGAACAGCTTATAGAAACCATCCATAGCAATTTGAAATCGCTCATCGAAGCTTCGCAAGCCAGCGCTGTGAGCTACTACAACGAGTGGTTCATCTACGATAATGCCGCTCTCTATGTCGATTCAGTCACCGGCATGCGATACAATGTCAGGGACTCCTTACAAAATACCAATGACTATCTTTCTTCTTTAGAGGAAAAAATTAAATCTTCCAACAGTGCGGATATCTCTATCATTCCCACTATTGATGAAACCCGTTTCTTAATCAGCACCGTGCTGGAAAAATATGAAAACATCCGCTTGTTAGGGGAAACCTATAGAGCCGCAACTACCTATGAGAATCGCAAAGCGACAATTGAAAAAGGAAAACAGCTTCATAAAGAACTGATCGAATCTGTTTACTCGAGCTTCAGCGTCCTTAAGGGAAAATCAGGATTTTTGGCAAATCGCATGGCGATCATCGTAAAAAATGATTTCCAAACCACTTTAAAATCCGGAGCCGACTTTTCGAATGAAAATGTGAAAAAAATCTTTTACGCCACTGGCGATGCCGCCTTTGAAAAAATGCGTCAGATGTCTTCTGGAAACCCGAAAGATATCATGATGGATCTTAACAATGCTCAGATGACCCATAAAGAAAATCTGACCGCTATTGAAATGATGTTGAAAAACCATTTCTTGGCTATGATTTCTTATACTAAAATGGTCAGCCAAGGCATTTCTCCGTCGGATGAGGATGTCAGTCGGGATAGTTTCAAACGTGCCTGGAGTGATTATTGGGAGGAATACCCTATCGCTTCGAGAAATATTTTAGGTGTCATTCTTGAAGGCATTATCAAGCCCTTTGATTTTTATATTTCATTTTACAAGGGCAACCACGATCGTTACCCTAAATCCCGCACGACTTCTCTTGGCAATAACAAGTTGGCCGCTTCGGTGGACAATGAAAATGAAGCCGCTAAGCATATGTATGAACTCTACTGTATCCAGTCTTTGGCCTTCACAGACTGGCGTCCTTTCCAAGCACTTTGTAAAGATGTGGTTTTGAAAAGCCCTTTCAATACGGCGACTTTAAGCCCCTTGGCTCAGCAAAAGTTTGATACTTCTTTGAATGTTTCCTACGATTATAAACTTGCTGAGAACTTAACTGACCAGACCAGAAAGAACATAAGCAAAATTCGTGAACAGTTGAGATATGCCGCTATGGATAGAAATGCGGGCAAAACCTACCGTGAAAAGATGAGCCAAGTTAAACTTGAAATGGCCAAGAATCACTCCGCCAGAATTTGCGCCCTCCGCGATTATGGTAGAAATAACTTCGTTATGTATTTAACTTTGGGCATAAAGAAATAATGAGTTGAGAAGCCTACCGATGAACGACCTTCGCCTCCACTTTAAAAGTTTCCGTCAATTTTGGCCTTTCTATGTATCCCAACATACCAACCCTATCAATCGAAAGCTGCACGTAGGCGGAACCTTGTGTGGGCTAATTCTAGCGACTTTTCTTTTTTCAATGGGTCACTGGGTTCTCGCCATCACTTTAGGACTGGTGGTCGGATACGGATGCGCATGGCTCGGACACTTCTATTTTGAAAAAAATCGGCCGGCTACATTTCATTTTCCTATTTATAGTTTTATGGCAGATTTTAAGCTGATCTATTGTTTGCTCACCGGACGTAGTCTTGTCCCCGCGGGAGCAAAGAAAATTATTTTTATTACTGGGGCTGGACGCGGCATTGGCTTCGCTCTGGTTCGTCATTTTCTAAACCAAGGACATCAAGTTTTTGCCGCAGTAAGAAGCTCTCCCCCAGCATTAGATGAGTTGCGAAAAAAACATGAAACTTTACAAATAGTGGAAATGGACGTCACTAAAGAAGATCAACTTATTCAAGTGGCAAATCAATTAGCCTCCACTCTTTCCGGAAATGAAGCGTTTATTCTGATCAACAATGCGGGAATATCCGGTGGCGGACCTTTTGAATTGATGACGAGCCAACATTGGCAAGACATGTTTAATGTCAACGTGATGGGCTTAGTGAATGTCACAAGGGTATTTCTACCCCAGGTTCGACGTACAAAAGGAAGGATCATTAATATAGGCTCCATGAGTGGCCGTGTCGCCAGTCCTTTTGTGTCTTCCTACTCCAGCTCTAAATATGCGGTGCGGGCAGTGAATGACAGCTTAAGACGAGAGCTAGGACCGCTCGGTGTTTCCGTAATTCTCATTGAGCCGGGTCCTATCGCCACCGATATCTGGAGCTCCTCGATGACCAACAGTCAGAAAATGATGGAGAATGCTTCTCCGGAAATCCTCAAGGTCTATCAGAAAAATATTGATAAACTGGAAAAAGAAATCCGTAATATTGAGTCGTCCACAGTGAGCGTTGAATACCTCACCCCTTTTGTGGATGAGGCGGTGAATTCCCCCCACCCTAAACCCTATTACCGAGTGGGAAAAAATATTGGTTTTATTTTCATTCTGACCCACTTTCTACCAGCCTCGATCCTGGACCGAATATTAGGCGGACTTCGTTTTGAAAAGATGAAGTAAGTCTTGGGAAATGGTTCAGATTTGCGCCGCAGCGATTTCATTCTTTACATGAAGCAATGCAAATTGTGTAGTAAGTTAAACTCTGAGGAGTTGCAGATGAAAAGAATTGGCGTATATACCTCTGGCGGAGACGCTCCCGGAATGAATGCCGCCGTGCGAGCCGTAGTTCGTATGGCCATCGCAAAAAAATTGGAAGTCTACGCAATCTATCAAGGCTATAACGGTATGATTGAAGGCAAAATGTCTCCAATGCAACCTCGTGATGTCGCCAATATTATTCAAAGAGGCGGCACTGTCTTAAAAACAGGTCGCTCTTCTGATTTCATGAAGCCTGAATTCCGCAAAAAAGCTGCTGACAACCTTCGTGCGCTGGGGATTGAAGGCTTGGTTTGTATCGGTGGCGATGGCTCCTTCCGCGGCGCCCACGCCCTCTGGGAAGAACAAAAAATCCCTGTCGTCGGAGTCCCTGGCACGATCGACAATGATATCTTTGGCTCTGACAATACCATTGGTTTTGACACTGCCGTAAATACGGCTCTGGATGCCATCGATAAGATTCGCGATACAGCAGCAAGCCATGACCGCCTTTTTATCGTTGAAGTGATGGGACGAAACTCGGGACACATCGCTTCTTATGTGGGTTTGGCTGGGGGAGCGGAGGATATTTTCACTCCCGATGCCAACACCACCGTTGATAAAGCCGTGGACAGAATCCGTGACTCTATCCAAAGAGGAAAAACCAGTTCAATTATCATCGCTGCTGAAGGACAAAAACCCGGACGCGCCTATGACTTGGCCGAAGCCATTCGTAAAAAATCAGGTCTCGATGCGAAAGTTTGTATCCTCGGTCACTTACAAAGAGGTGGAAGTCCCACGGCCAGTGATCGAGTGTTGGCCTCCCGCATGGGAGCCGCTGCCGTGGAAGCTTTAATCAAGGGTCAATCTGACATCATGATTGGCACCGATGGACCTCACCTTGTCACAGTCCCACTTGAACAAGTTGTAAAGTCCGAGAAAAAAACATCCATGGATCTCATCAATCTCGCAACGGCACTGTCCCTATAGTTGAATCTTTTAAATAGAAATTGACCTGACTCCTTGTGATTGTAATCATTTAGAAATCGATAAAGAGGAGTCAAAAACATGAAAAAATTGATCATCACTTTGCTAGCGGTATTGCCGTTAATAGCCGCCTGCACTAAGAAAAGCACTGAAATCCTAGTGGGAGAGTTCGGCTCTTTGACTGGCAATGATGCAACTTTCGGACTTTCTACGAATAAAGGTCTGCGTATGGCCTTTGAAGAAATCAATGCGGCCGGCGGAGTAAATGGCAAGAAGATCAAACTGATCACTATTGATGACCAAGGTAAAAGCGAAGAGGCTGCCAGCGCAGTGACTCGCCTGATTACCCAAGACAATGTGGTTGCTATTATCGGGGAAGTTGCCAGCGGCCGCTCCAAAGCCGCAGCTCCTATTGCGCAAAAATATCAAATTCCTATGATCTCTCCGGCCTCAACAAATCCTAGTGTAACTCAAGTGGGAGATTATATTTTCCGTACTTGCTTTATCGATCCCTTCCAAGGTTTTGTGGTTGCGAAGTTTGCGACGCAAAATTTGAAATCTAAAAAAGCCGCTTTGTTTCGTGATGTAAAATCTGAATACTCTGTGGGCTTAGCCGATGTGTTTGCAGTCGAATACAAAAAAATGGGTGGAGAACTTGTCGCTGACCTCAGTTATCAAGGCGGCGATATTGATTTTAAAGCTCAACTGACCCAAATCCGGTCTAAAAATCCAGATGTGATCTTTATTCCGGGATATTATAATGAGGTGGGGCTTATTGCTCAACAAGCTCGTCAATTAGGAATTAAAGCCCAATTGCTAGGTGGTGACGGATGGGATTCCTCACGACTCAGCGAAATAGGTAAAGACGCTGTCAACGGGAGCTATTACTCCAACCATCTTACCAACGAATCGACAGAGCCTTTGGTTATTGAATTCGTGAAAAAATATAAAGCGAAATACAATGAGACCCCAGATGTAATGGCCGCTTTGGGTTATGATGCCGCTAAGATTTTAGCTGAAGCGATGGCTCGAACAAAAGAGCTGACTTCAAAGAATATCCGCGACGAAATCGCGAAAACCACAGACTTCCCTGGGGTCACGGGAAAAATCACCATCAATGCGGAACGCAATGCTGTGAAAAGCGCGGTCATCGTGCAAGTTCAAGGTGCTGAACGTAAGTTCATTACAACCATCACTCCTTAAGGATATCCATGCAGGATTTTATACAACATTTGATCAACGGAATTAGCCTTGGAAGTATCTACGCCTTAATCGCTCTTGGTTATACGATGGTGTATGGAATTTTGCAGATGATCAACTTCGCCCATGCCGATGTTTATATGGTAGGAGCTTTTACCGCTTACTATGCTGCGAAATGGATGGGCCTGGAAAATTCGCCTGGCATTTCCACTTTAATTATTTTGCTTTTTACCGCTATGTTTGTTTGTAGTCTTTTAGGGCTTGCGATTGAGCGTTTCGCTTATCGGCCTCTTCGCCGTTCCCCTAAATTGAATGTTCTTATCACCGCAATTGGTGTGAGTTTGTTTTTAGAGTTTGCGGGCCAAGTGGTCTTCGGTGCGGACCCAAAAGTTTTCCCTGAAGTGATGAAAGATTTCGTCATCAGCAGCTTCGGCGGTATTGATTTGAAATCTTCTGATGTCACGGTTCTTGGAGTCAGTTTGGTGGCGATGGTCCTTTTGAATTTCATTGTGCAAAAAACCAAAATGGGCCGCGCTATGCGTGCGGTCAGCACCAATGCCCCGGTCGCAGCTATGCTGGGTGTGAATACCAATCGAATTATTTCCTTTACCTTTATCGTTGGTTCGTCCTTGGCGGCCATCGGTAGCATTCTGGTCGGGATGAAGTATCCAAAAATTGATCCTCTTATGGGTATGATGATTGGCATGAAAGCCTTCGTCGCCGCTGTCCTAGGGGGCATTGGAAATATCCAAGGAGCGGTACTCGGCGCGCTGATTATGGGCCTCTCCGAGGAAATGGTGGTCGCCTATCTTTCCAGCACCTACCGCGATGCTCTGGCCTTTGGGATTTTAATTGTGATCTTAATTGTAAAACCTACGGGTCTACTCGGTAAGTATGCGGTGGAGAAAGTATAATGAAAACCTTCAAAGCTCCGCTACTCAGTATTATCGGCTTATTAGTTATTGGTGGCATCCTTGATTTTGGAGTGAACCCTTATGTTCAGCTCATGGTCCTGTATGCCATCACCAACTCAATCATGGCCATGAGTCTAAATCTGGTGAATGGCTATACCGGGCAATTCTCTCTGGGCCACGCTGGATTTATGGCTATCGGAGCCTATGTCTCTGCTTTTTTTAGCACTCACTTTCCCTTCTTTGCAGGACCTGGAATTATCTTAACCACCCTCGGGGGCGGGCTTCTGGCGGCATTTGCTGGTTGGCTCGTTGGCCTTCCCTCTTTACGCCTCAAAGGGGATTACCTCGCCATAGTTACTCTAGGTTTTGGCGAGATCATCCGAGTAGCCCTCCTAAATATAGATTCACTGGGCGGTCCTCGTGGAATTTCTGGAATCCCGTCTTTTCCAAACTTTTTTATCAGCTATAGCTATGCCTGCGTTTGGGCGGTCATTTGCTTCTTCGTTATTTGGCGTTTAGTTAAAAGCAGCCATGGTCGCGGCTTTTTAAGCGTGCGTGAAGATGAGATCGCCGCTCAAGCCATGGGAATTAATACCACAACAATGAAAGTGCGCGCCTTTGTTCTTTCTAGCTTTTTTGCGGGAATTGCAGGCGCTATTTTTTCTCATGTCACAAATTACATTAGCCCTTCCACTTTCACTTTTCTATTGAGTGTGAATGCCATCATTATGGTGGTTCTGGGTGGAATGGGCAGCATGACGGGTTCTATAGCGGCAGCGATTTTTATCACCGCAATGCCAGAGTTGCTGCGTCCTCTTCAAGATATCACCGGTATCGATCTGCGCATGGTGATTTATTCTTTACTATTGATTCTTGCGATGATTCTACGTCCAAAAGGACTTTTTGGCGAATACGAGATCACCGACATCTGGAGAAAATATGTCCGCAAATCTGCTTGAGGTCAAAGCTATCACCATGCAGTTTGGCGGCCTCAAAGCCGTCGACTCCTTGTCCTTTAACATACCCAAAGGGCAATTGGCCGGTCTTATTGGACCCAATGGAGCCGGAAAAACGACCGTCTTTAATATGCTGACAGGGGTCTATCAACCCACCCTTGGAGAGATTCTTTTGAACGGCCAAAACCTCGTCGGTAAAAAGCCTTATCAGATCTCTCATCTTGGAATGGCTCGCACCTTTCAGAATATTCGCCTTTTTAAAAATCTCACTGTTCTGGAGAATGTGTTGATCGCGACTCATCAGCATATTACTTACGGCCTGCTTGATTCCGTCTTGCTGACCCAGAAGTATCAAAAGCAAGAGTCTGAAATGTATGAGAAAACTTTTAATCTGCTAAAGATCTTTCATCTTGAACCTAAAGCACACGAAAAAGCCGGATCTCTGCCTTACGGCGAACAGCGCAAACTGGAAATAGTGCGAGCCATGGCAACAGATCCGCATTTAATTTTATTGGATGAGCCAGCGGCGGGAATGAATCATTCCGAAACCCATCACTTGATGGAAACCATCGCAAAAATTCGCCAGGACTTTAAACTCACCATTCTCTTAATTGAACATGACATGAAATTGGTCATGGGAATTTGTGAAAATATAACGGTGCTTGACCATGGAACTAAAATCGAAGAAGGACCGGCTAAAAAAATCCAGACTTCCGAAAAGGTGATTCAAGCTTATTTAGGAGTGGAGTCATGAGGTCCAAAATTTTAATGAGGGTGCAAAATCTCGAAGTGTATTACGGAGCTATCCATGCGCTCAAGGGCATAAGCTTTGAAATTCAAGAAGGAGAAATTGTTTCTCTGATTGGCAGCAATGGCGCAGGGAAAACCACGACTTTGAGAGCTATCTGCGGACTGGCGGACGCTCGGGGCGAAATCACCTTGGAATCCAAATCACTTTTGAAAATTCCAGTTCACGAACGTGTCCATCATGGGTTGGCTCAATCGCCTGAAGGACGGGGGATTTTTCAAAATCTTACGGTTTTTGAAAACCTGCAAATGGGCGCTTATTCGCGCAAAGATAAAGCCAATATTCAAAAAGACTATGAGCATTGTTTCAGCCTTTTTCCTCGTTTAAAAGAACGCATCCAGCAAATTGCCGGGACTCTTTCGGGAGGGGAGCAACAAATGCTCGCCATTTCCAGAGCGATCATGTGCAAACCCAAGTTATTGCTTTTGGACGAGCCCTCATTAGGTCTCGCACCTAAGATCGTGGCTCAAATTTTCGAAATTATTAAAAAGCTCAATTCAGAAGGAATGACGATTCTTCTGGTGGAACAAAATGCGAATCAAGCCTTAAAAGTGGCTGATCGCGCCTATGTTTTAGAAACTGGAAAGATCACGTTAAGTGGGACAGGCCAAGAACTGCTCAGTAATGACGAAGTTCGTAAGAGCTATCTCGGAGTCTAGGGAATTTCTTTTTGCTCGATAATTTCCCAGTCTCCATTGGTCTTCTTCATCTTTAAAAGGTAAGTCTTTCTTTCTTTTGCCGCCTTCACTTTTTCCTTCCACTCTTTTCCAGAAATAGTTTTTAGAGTGGAATAAAGACTCTTGGGAAAAGTTTCAACTGTCAGGCGAGCTGTTGCTTCATTCTCGTTCTGAAGCTCAACCTCGCTCACATCGATTCGTGTGTTTACCTTTATAAATTCAGAGAAGACATTTTGTTGTTCAGCATCTACAAAATTTTCTTTTCCGGCGACCTGTGCTTCGTTATCAAATTTCTCAACGGAAAGAAATAGGGCCCTATTCTTGATACTTTGTTTAGTACAGCCCAAAAATGAGAAAACAAACCCCAGAGTGATAATTAAAATGATTTTTTTCATGAGGCTTCATAGCAAATAAAAAAATCTGAGTCAATTGGTCATAACATAGTGAAAATGAGACTCAGGCTACGCAATAGTAAATAAGTAGGAGAGCCGACTGGCCTCCTACTTATTGTCTAAGATTATCGTTTCAATTGAATGACTTCGTTTAAGAGTTCATCCGTTGTGGTGATCGTCTTGGCGTTGGCTTGGAAACCCCGTTGATTTTGAATCATGTTTACGAACTCTGTCGCCAAATCAACTGTGGAACGTTCCAAAGACTTCGCGAATAATTTACCACGGCCAGAGGCGCCAGGTGCACCCATTGAAGGTCCTCCGGAGTCCCTGGATTCTTTCAAACGGTTGTTTCCCACTTTGAAAAGAGCTTCGGGATTCTCAAATTTCGCAAGGGCGATTTGCGCCAAATCAGAAGCCTGACCATTTGAATAAATCGCAGTCAAGTTTCCTTCATCATTAAATGACAACGACGTGATCGTACCGGCTGCCGCACCATCTTGGTTCCAGCTAATCAAATCTGAATTTTTACCATATTGTTTTGTTCCATCAAGGCCTTTACCGCCGTCCTTGATCGCATCGCCAAAGTTAAATTTAATTTTTTGATCTTGGAGTGCGCCGCCTTTGAAATTGAAGGCGGACTTGGTCAATTCTTGACTGTCCAATTTTCCATCCACCGTGAACGTCAACTTACCTTCACATACTTCAGACATAGCACCATCTTCACCACCAGAAATTTCTTTACCATCGACCAAACCATGGAAGGACCACTCTCTATCCGCTGTTTTGTTAAAGAACATGCTGAGCAAATGCTTATTCCCTTGAGAGTCATACATCTCGACGCCCGTAGAATAGTGAGAAGTGGAGTAAGGATCTTTTTCGTTGAATTTTTTTGTCGCTTCCATACGAGAGTCCAAATTCAGATCCAGCTTGATTTCGGTACTTCCTTTCGCCGGAATCAATGCACGAGGGAACTTAATGTCCGCCATTTTGTTCAGGATATTTCCTTTTTCATCGGCTTGGAATCCCTGCACTCGTTGATTGTCATTGGTTACGAGGTAACCTTCTCTGTCAAAATGGAAAGATCCATCCCGTGTAAAGGACTCTCCATCAGATCCTTTTACTTTAAAATAACCGTCTCCAGAAACAGCTAAATCGGTGACTTTTTCAGTCGAATCCACATTACCTTGGGAAAGAATGGGATTTACGGCACCGATCTTCACACCACGGCCTATTTGATTACCACCCAGAATTCCTTTTAAATTTTTTGAAATGATATCTTGAAATTCCGCACGGCTTGCTTTGAAGCCGATGGTGTTGGCATTGGCGATATTGTCAGAGATAACTCCCAAGGCCTCACCTTGAGCTGACATACCTGACACACCCGTGTATAAAGACGAAAGAATACCCATATGACCTCCATGTCATTCGACGTCTTCATTCAGAATCCGTCGTATATTGGAGGGCCCCCTCAATGAGGTCCGGCCCTAATTATTAAATTTTTACATCACAATCGTACTGTCGATATTCGTGAAGACATTTTCTTTCAAAGCTGTTTTGTCCATCACAGTCACAACAGTATTGTTCTTCACACTCACGATCAAAGCTGAATCATTCATCAAAATCAGCGAGTCTTTAGAACCTTTTGCAGCGGCTTTCCCCACCGCTTCACTTAGCCTTGAGATGTCCTCTGGACTAAATGCAATTCCACGCGTTCTCATTCTCTCCACCGCGTGATTTGAAAACTTAATCCCGTCTTTTATCGGGATCCGCGCGACTTCCTGTTTAGCGGGGCCTTGCAAAGTACCCAAACCATCCAGAGTTTCCCGAAATGAAGGCAAATCTCCAGTTATATTACCTCCGACCTTGCCTGCGGGGCCTTTGGCTCCCGTGGGGGTCGTGGGTCTTAAACTTTCAAAGCCTGTTAACTTCTTCAAGTCCACTTACTTTATCTCCTTTGCCAGCTTTGACATCATTTCGCGGGATAATCCCACGTTGTCCATGATGTTGCTCTTCGCCACCGCAACAGAAGGAGATACATTTATAGTTTCTCCTGTTGTGGTCCCTTTTTTCAAGTCCTGTGCGGTAACATCTGTTGCTTTCTGGTCGTTACTCATAAGGCTTGGGTCGGTAATCTTACGAACGTCGCGCATTTTAATTGTCTGATTTCCGATTAATAGAACCGGTCCATCATTCGTATAATTAATCCCGGAGATGATTCCATCGAAGTCTGTCTTAACTGCGATTTTCTTTTCCCCTGCTTTTGCTTCGATAGCAAATTTGTATTCGCCAGGGTTCATATTTTGACCTCGGTCATCTTGCCCGTTCCAGCTGATTTTATTCTCTCCTTGCTTTAGAGCCTTTAAGTCATAGCTTCTGACAACTTCTCCTTCAGCATTGAAGACTTTAATATTTGCCTCAGAAGCATCCATAGGAAGATTGAACTTAAACTCATGTTCTTTATCACCAATAGAGCGCGTCACCTTGGAGGAATCACCAGCCACCGCTTTACCGATCAGATTGATTGCCTGATAATTTTCTTGAGGCTTTTGCCCCAATTTCATCTCAGTCAAAGTCTTATTCATATTCTGCATTTGCTCAAGACCCGAAAAATTCGCCAGCTGAGCGGCCATTTCATGACTCTTCAGAGGATTCGTCGGATCTTGATTCTTCATTTGCGCAATCATCAACTTAAAGAATGCATCTTTATCAAGCTTATCATTCCCGACAGTTCTCGTTTTTTTCGCCGGATCCACGTAATTTGGATCCGACAATTTATTAAGCACATCACCTACGCTTTGGTCGCCAAAGGTCTTCTGATCTTTCACGGATAGGTTTTTGGCAGTGTTATTCATTTCGCTTGTTGAGGGCCCTCCTTGGATCTCACCAAAAGCCTTCGTTCCTAGTTTCACTCCCATAGTTCCCATGACATCACCCTTCCTTGGAGGTTACTCAAGCTACCAGATTGAGGCCCGCGCCTTTTCCCGTCCCGGTGTATTTATTCACACTGGCTGTTTGCACCGGCTCGAGACCTTTATCTGTTCGTCGACGAGGATAGCCTCGCAAATTTGGTAAATCAGTGAAGCCATCCCTTTGTTGATTTGGGGCACCGAAGTTTTGATTGAACGTATTCCAGAATTGACGAGTTTGATCCCGAGAACTCTGATGTTGATTCATCTGATTTTGCGAGCTGTTTTCGGTGTTTGTCCCACTGACCACATCTATCCTAATATGATCCATCGAAAGTTTGTGAGCCGCCAAGCTATTTCTCAGATCAGAAAGACCGTTTTCCAGAGTTTTTCTGGCCTCGTGAGTCTCTGCTGACATCTGAACATTCACCTTGCCGTCTTGAACCAAGACTTTCATATTGATCTTGCCCATACCCTCAGGTGACATCTCGACTTTCATCTCGCCGCCGCCTTTTTTAATCAGGTATTCCGCCTGATTCATGATTTGGCGGATATTGGCTTCGTTTTCAGCTTTGCTTGGAGTCGCCATCGCTTGAGCTCCGCCCCCAGCGGCAACACCCATTGCGATGTCTTGTTTCAAATGCGGCTGAATCTGAATATCTTCCATGCCTAAGGTTTTTTTGAATTCTGCTTTTTCAACATTCTTGGTTTTTTCTACCATCTCTCCCTTAGTGCTATTGCCTTGGGGTTGATGGAAGCCTTCTTCGTTCTGACGGTTTTTCGCAAATTCAAAATTCTTGGTATCATCTTGAAATGACTCACCCACGGCATTGGCGGATGCCCCCTTCATCTGGGGCTTGGCCTGCAAGGGCTTTACCGCTGCAGTGGGTTCTTCTTCATCCTCAGAGGCTTCCGCTTCTTCCATTGGAACTGCATCTAAGGCCTGGTTTAAAACCTGATTCGAAGCCTGATTTAATGCTGGGCTTGAAACCTGGTTTTGTAAGCCAGATTGAGGGGTTTGATTTACCATTTCAGCAAACTTCCCATTCTTCAGCTCTTCCTCCATTGGAAGCCCCTGCGACTGCCGTAACTTCTCTTGCATATTCAATTGCGTCAGCTTATCTACCAAGTCCTCTTTTCCTGCTATCGTCGGAGAGCCATTTTCTCCATTCATCCAGAATTTCTTATTCATATTATCCAATGAATCATTGAGGGCCTGACGTTTTTCCTGCGCGCTGATTCTGACCTCTGACTGTACAAAAGCTTTGGGCGGCGGCGAAGCCTGAGGCGCATTCTGATTTATTTGCGACAGTTGGGCCAGCAAGCCTACATACATCTCCTTGGCAAGATCCTCTTGCTGATCATCAAGGCCCAATTGACCAATGACTTTGTCAGCAGTAGCCTCTGGAGCCTCCGCTTGGTCTGTAGGTTGTAGGTTTGCCATGGCCTCCACGATTCTCGTGGGAGGGACACCGAATTCACTCTCGAAAGAGTCCATGAAGTTCAGTATCGCATTCTGTCTCTGGCTGCTACTTTTGTCTTTTTTTTCCACTCCTTTATCGTATGTAGCCGTTATTTTTTCCACCTTCTCATCTGATTCGGGACGTCGCTGTTCTTCTTGTTCAGCTCCCTCTATTTTGTTCGGAGCTTTTTCTGAAGCCGGCCTTTGTAACTCCGCCATTTTAGGCGTCATCGGCTTTGTCTCGTCTCGCCTTAGCACTTGGCCAAAGGAATCAGACCCAGCTTTCTTCTCTTCATTTGAGTTCTCCGCTTTCGGATTCTCAGATGACTTGAAGTCGGCGACACCCTTTAATGGGGGTCCAACAATTGATTGTAACAAAATCTTTCCTCCTTCCGTGGAAAAATATTATTTTCTTTTATATCCAGCAAACTTTTCCGTCAGTACTTGTGCTTTGTCCGCCTTCAATAAACTCATTATATCCGCTGCATTTTTCTTTTTCATACGACCAAGTATGTCTACAGCCAAATCCTCGTCCATGGTCTCTATTACTTTGGCCGCAGCCGGAGGTTTCATGTCCGAGTACATTTGGACCAAAGTATCAATTTTCTTATCGTCACCCTTGACCTTCTCTTCGAGTACGCTGGAAATTCCCCGTCGGACCTCTTCCAAATCTTTGAGCCGTTTATCCAATTCTTCCTTCTGAGTTTGCAGCTCTTGCTCCACACGTGCGAGTTCCTCTTCGCGCTCATCAAGTTCTTTTTTTCGTTCGTTCAGTTTTGCGAGATGATCAATTTCATCCTCGGGTAAGGTTTTTTTTACTTTCGCCGCTGGAGCGTCCGCTTTTGCAACTGCAGGAGCCTCTGTTTTGCTTTTTGGTTTAGCCGGAGCTTCCGCCGACGCGCTTCCTAAAAAGGAGATTTCCACGCGCTTTACATATCTCTCTACTTTGTCAAAATTTTGTACGCCTACGGCAGCCGCGATAAGCCCTAAGAAAGAAACCACCATCAGCTTCCAAGGAATGGATTTATTTTTTTTTCTTTTTTGAGTTCCCGTCATTCCCATCCGAAGTTTGAGCTGCTTCTCGATGTCTTCTTCAGAAAGCTTAAAGCGAACTTTTGAATTTGCAAAGGGATGGTTAGCAGCTTTGCGAGCATTTTTGAAGAATTGATCATATCCATTGTTTTTCATTAATTCTAGTTTACCGCTTGCGTAGATTCCCTGCAAAAAATCCGTGCCAGACTCGACCAAATTCTTTATTGGCTATTCACGCTTAGAGAAAGGCTTAAATCGAAGAATATTTTGTTCATCCATTTCTTTTTGCTCATCCGCTTCACGTTCCTCACGATACTCATTAAATTTCTTTTCTTTGAATTTATTGATAGTTTTGGTCTCGACCGCAGCTTGCAGCAGCAACTCGCGCTTGCCTTCCACCACTTTCTCTTGGGCTAGAATCTTGGTCTTTTGAAGTTGAATAAGAATTTTTTGGTTTTTTTGAAATTCGTTGATTTGACTGAGTGCCGGCCCCTGGGTGCCACCTTGGCTTTGCAAACTCCCTGACCTTACGTGCGCTTCATGCAGAGCCACTTCCAATTCCTGGAGCTTTTTCTGCAATATTTGAAGTTCATTCAAAACATCATGAAAATCCTTCTGCGCCAAGTCTTCCTTGATCTTCCGATGATCCAAAACTTTTTGAAGAGGAAATTTAAATTTCATGAATCTTTCTTAAGATTAATAATTAGCTAACAGTCCCTGCATTTGGCGTAAACACTGGTTAAAATTAGCGCGGTCTTCGACGTCCTGTTTTAGAAATTGATTTACGCCGTCAATTAATTTCACCGCTTTATCAATCCGTGGATTCGAACCTGCTTTATAAGCTCCGATGTTGATCAGGTCCTCGCTCTCACGATATGTGGCCAGAATCTCACGCAGTTTCTGTGCCATCTTCACATGCTCAGCAGAGCTGACGTTTTTCATTACCCGGCTGGAGCTTTGCAAGATATCAATAGCCGGGAAATGACCTTTGTGGGCCAAAGATCGACTTAAAACAATATGTCCATCGACAATGGAGCGAACGGCATCCCCAATGGGATCATTCATATCATCCCCGTCGACCAGAGTGGTGTAGAATCCGGTGATGCTGCCTTCTCCTTCGAACGAACCTGCGCGCTCAAGTAGCTTGGGAAGAGTTGAAAACACACTGGGAGTATATCCTTTTGAAGAAGGCGGCTCTCCCGTACTGAGTCCGATTTCCCTTTGCGCCATCGCAAAACGGGTGATGGAATCCATCATTAAAAGTACATTTTTACCTTTAGCTGAAAAGAATTCGGCGATCGCCGTCGCCACAAAAGCTCCACGCATACGCAGCAGCGGACTTTGATCACTGGTTACGCAAACAACTACAGACCTCTTCATGCCTTCGGCGCCCAGGTCATGCTCAATAAATTCCCGCACCTCACGACCCCGCTCACCGATCAACGCTATGACATTCACGTCAGCGCTTGTATAACGGGCCATCATTCCCAAAAGAACAGACTTACCGACACCCGAACCGGCCATGATGGCGATACGTTGACCTTGTCCCGTGGTTAAGGTCGCGTTAATGGCGCGCACCCCAATATCCAATGGCTCACGAATTGGATGGCGCTCTAAAGGATTGCGTACTTCATTGTAAAGGCGAACTTCCTTAAAATTTTCAAACTCTCCCAAAGAATCCAGAGGACGGCCCAAGCCATCCACCACTCTGCCTAGAAGTTCCTCTCCAGCCTTTACAGTGGCGATCTGTCTTGTCAAAACGATTTTAGATCCTAAAGCCACGCCTCGCATATCGCTTAAAGGCATCATTAAAACATGTTTATCTTTAAAACCCACAACTTCCGCTAAAAAAGAACGCTCAAGATCAGACGGGGTGATGGAACAAATGCTGCCGACGCTGGCGCCTGGTAAATATCCTTTAATTATCATGCCATTCACTTCAGTCACTTTACCACTGTCTTTGGTCAAATGAATGGTGTTGAGAAGATCCGCGTATTTATCAAGGTTAAGTTGGTATGCATTCATTCGAGGGCACCTATTTAGATATTAGATAGCAATTTTTGATTTCACTTTAGGAACATTTTCCGCCAAGGTCTCCCACAGGGATTGAATGCGTTGCTCAATCCTAGCATCAACTTCTCCATAGTTGGTCTCGACAATACAGCCACCCTTAGCAATCTCTTCACTAGGCTCAAACTTAATCCTTTTCAAGAATTCGAACTGCCGACTATTTTGCTTCTTAAGCTCCTCAATGAACTCATGTTGCTCTGTTGCTACCCGAACTGTTACGTCTTCCTCATCTTGGGCAAGCGTGACAGCTCCTCGCAGGACTTCGATAAGACTCTCATTATTTTTTTCAATTTCGACCTTGGCCAGTTTCGTTGCAATATGAAAGGCCAATTGCACAATATGAGCTTCATTGAAATTCAAAATTTCGGACTTAGCCTTTTCTATTGAATTCAAAAGACCTTCCAGTTCAGTCAGCCTCTCTTCAATTTCCCTCGAAAATTTCGTGAATGCCTCATGGTGGCCTTCGGTCGTTCCAAGCTTATAAGCTTCCTTATAAGCACTTTCTTGAATCTCTTTAAGAAGCTCTAAGGCGCGGGACTCGATTTTTTCTTCTTCCGTGGCCTTTTCAATTTCACTTACACCTGTTTGAATGCGCAGCGCCTCACTCAAACGAAAATCGGCGCCCTGCTTCTTTTGCTCCAGATAATCCAAGGCCTGCGCTGGTGTCCCGAGCTCGAACTTCTTAGGAATGTACTCAAAGACTTTTTCCTGCGCCGTAATTTTAGGTAAAATAGCCTTAGACCATGGCATCTTCTGAACCGCCTCTTGCTATCAAGATCTTGCCTTCGGCCTCGAGTCTTCGCGCCGCATTTACGATCTCTTGTTGTGCGCCTTCCACGTCTGACAAACGAGAAGGTCCCATATTGCTTAAATCCTCGCGCAACATTTCCGCTGCCCGAGCTGAAATGTTTTTGAATACCTTCGCACGAATGTCTTCGTTGGCAGTTTTGAGAGCCAATAGCAATTTTTCGTTGGGAATCTCTTTGAGAAGAGCTTGAATACCACGATCGTCGATTTTTGAAATATCGTCGAAGACGAACATGAGCTTGCGGATTTCTTCTGCTAATAAAGGATCCTTCTCTTCCAAGCGAGACATGATTGAAGTCTCAGTGTTCTTGTCCATGACATTGAGCATTTCGGCCACAGGTTGAACTCCGCCTAATGCCGACTGCTCTACGGTGGCCGTATTAGCCAGCTGATGCTTTAAGACTTTATCGATTTCAACGATAAGCTCTGGATCCACATGCTCTAAATTAGCCATCCGCAAAACCACTTCCGCTTGAAGAGCTTCAGGAAGACGTTTTAGAACCTCACCCTTTTTCTCCGGTTCCAAATGGGCCAAGATAACCGCTACCGTTTGGGGATGTTCATTCACCAAAAAGGTTGCCAGTGATTTCGCATCGACCAGCTCTAAACTTTCCAGAGACCTATTGCCTCCGGTAGAGATATTCAAGCCGCCGAGGATACCGCGAGCTCGCTCTTCACCTAAGGCCTCTACGATCACATCCTTATTAGACGTCTGCTCAGTGAAAATATAATCTTCCGCTTCTGAAACCATTTCATAGTACTCTTCAAGAACACGTTTTGTCACATGAACAGGAACCACTCTATATTTTGTCATCTGATTGATGAGTTTGCGAATGTCACCATCATCAAGCCTTTTTAAAAGCACTGACAAAGCGTCTTTGCCCAGATAATTAATAAGAATTGCAGCTTTATCGAATCCACGCAGACTTTCAAATTCAATGTTTTCGCTTTTACTGAGTCTCATCGATCATCCTTTCTGACCAACCACATACTAAATGCATTTCCAGCTTTCTCTTCATCTGTATTAAGCAGATTCATAATACGGTCTTTCAGCAGCTCACTCTCCGCTTTTTCAGGATCAATGGATTCCTGAAGAACCGGTAAGGCCGATCCCATTCCTGGTAATGAATTATCCACTGACTGCAACTCTTCCAGCTCCTCAATGGTTCGCGGCAACATTTCTTCAACAGAATCTTGAAAGCTGTCCGTAATCCATTGCATAAACGGCCGAACCACAATGAAGAAAAATAATACTAGAGAGAAACCCAACAAAGCCCATTTGAATAAGGCATGAATAAATTTCTTACGTTCAAGGCTGGTAATAAGCTTTTCAGATTCGGTGAAATCCTCTGCCTGAAACTGGATATTTTCGATCTTAACATTGTCACCACGTGCGGCATTAAAACCAATGGCGTTTTTCACTAGGGATTCAAATTTCTGAATTTCTTCGGCAGAACGCGGAATATATTTACTTTCAGGGGTTCCATCTTCTTTAGTAGTTGTTTCGATTTTGCCGTCAATTACGACAGCCACACTGATACGTTCTAGATTTCCAGCAGCTTCTTTGATATTACGAACTGTTTTGGGAACTTCGAAGTTAATAGTTTTGATTTCTTTCTTGATGTCTTGTTTAAATCCGACTTGGCCTGCATCTTCAGCTCCGGGAAGATTTGCCCGTGAGCCTGGGACTCCTGCTGGATTTGTCCGAGCCCCGTCGAGAGATTCTTCTTCACTCTGTTGACTTCGAATTGCGGTTTTATCAGCATCTACGGATTCTTCCACTGAGCTGACGATCCGATGATTCAAAGTGGCATCTACCTTCGCAATCACTTTCGCGTGGCCGACTACCTTCGATAAAATCGATTCAATACGTTCTTGCAACTCGCCTTCAACTTTTTGTTTTAGATCCATCAATTCATCAGATCCAGCAACAGTGCCGTCGCTTTTACGAGTTAACACTTTTCCGCGCTCATCTAAAACAGTTACACGATCCGCGTCCAATCCTTCGACCGCGTTTGCGACCAAATAACGAATTCCCCGAATTTGATCCGCGCTGAGCTCTTTTCCCTGTTGCAATTGAAGCACGACAGAGGCCGTTGGCTGGCCTCCTTCTTCAAGAAATGTTTTCTTATTGGGTAAAGCTAAGATCACTTTAGATTGTTTAACGGCGGTTAAAGTGTTTATCGCTCTCATCAATTCGCCCTGAAGAGCCCGTTGAAAATTTATTTTTTGCGCGTATGAATTGATTCCGAAATCTTGCTTTTCGAAAAGTTCAAGACCAGCGCTGCCCATTTTAGCGGAGCCTACCTCTGACATCAAAGTCATTTGGGTCGAGTGCAAAAGTTCCTTTGGAACTGAAATGCTCTTTCCATCGTCTCGCAATTGATAAGGAATGCTTTTCTCGGTTAACTTCGCCATGATGGTGGTGATTTGATCGCTGGGAATATTGGTGAAGAGAGGTACGAAGTCTTTACCCGAAGCCATGAAAACCATGATTATCAAAGTGATGACTACAATCCCTGTGGCAGCGACTATAGAGAGCCTTTTGGTAGGTCCCAAGTTCTTAAAGAACTCTCTAAATTGAACTATGATACCGCCGAAAATCTTATTCAAGGTCCGTCCTCCGCTATCCTAAAAATTAAACCTGCATCTTCATGATTTCTTGATAAGCATCAATAATCTTATTACGCACTTGCACCATTACACGTAAAGCGATGTCCGCTTTCTCGGCCGCAATCATCACATCGGCCACATTGTCAGTTCTGCCTGTTGCTAAATCCTGAGCTGATTTATCTGAGACCTTCTGCAATTGATTGACGTTGTCGATAGCGGATTTCAGTGTATCAGCAAAACTCCCTTGAGCTTCTTTGGACTGTGACATGGGTTGATCGATAGATAGAGACTTCGAATCGCGAATCTTCCCGGTATCTAAAAAATTACTTGCACTGGATACTGTAAAACCTGCCATAGTTTTATCTCTTTCCTTACTTTTATTCTACTCTAGAACCGGTACTATCTGCCACGCTTTTCAAGGAGTTATCTCAAATACCGACTACGTACTAACGACCAATCTCAAGACTGCTCAAAGCGATATCTTTGGTTGCTTGCATTGCCGAGACATTAGCCTCGTAAGAGCGAGTCGCCTGTATCATATTGGTCATTTCTTCCATCAGATTAATGTTCGGATAAGCGACATACCCCTCGGAATTCGCATCTGGATGATCCGGCTCATACTTAAGCATCGGAGCTTTGCGATCAGAAATAATATCACTGACCTGGACCCGTTGGAAATCTGCCTTCGCACTGGTGGGTGAAACAATCTCGCCGAAACTTTTCGCATCAGGCATCGCTTCAAAAACCACGTCTTTGCGACGATAGGGCCCCCCTTCGGGAGTTTGGGTCGTATTGATATTGGCGATGTTACTGGAAATGGTATTCATGCGCATTCTTTGCGCCGCCATTCCACTTCCGCTAATTCTCATTCCTGTGAAAAAATCAGCCATCTACGCCCTCCTTTTCGAAATTATCTGTCACCAATGGCGTATTTCAAAGCCGCCATTTTTTTATTAATGAGTTGCAGTGCTGTTTTATACAAGATCGCATTCTCTGAGAGAGCAGACAGTTCTTTTTCAATATCCACTGTATTGCCGTCATTATTAATGGCGCCTTCTGGATTTTCATAGATGTCGGGTCTTACCGCTGCGGAGGCCCCACCTACAGAAATGTGATCCGCACTGCTCGTGCTCATTCCTCGAAGGCCATCGATATCAAGAGCTCTGCCCAGTGCCGCTTCAAAATCCACTTTTTTTGCATGATAGCCAGGCGTTTCCGCATTGGCGATATTTGATGTGGTTACACTATGTCTCAGCTGGCGCATCGCCAGTGAGGTTGCGAGGGCATTCGTTGTTTTGTCGAATAAGTTACTCATACTAAACCTCCTGCTCTACTATTGTTGCGTCTGCTGTTGCGACATGGCCGGAATACGCTGAATGTACTTCTTGTACTCGCCACGCCACTCGGAGTTTTTCAACTGTTCCTGAGCGAGATTGTACCAAAACTGACTTTTCTGCGACTTCAACTTAGACCAAACATCAGCCGCTTTTTGGACATCGCCTTTTTTGAAATAAATTTGTCCCATCTTATAGCGAATCGAAGCCAAGGGTCTTTTCTCTTCATATTGATTTAACAAACTATCAAAAGCACTAATGGCCTTAGAACCTTCCCCCTTATCAAGATAAAGTTGGCCTAAAAGTTCCAAACCTTTTTCATGCACGGCCTCAGAAACGCTCTTCGAATCGGTCATCAACAAATCGATTTTTTTTAAAGATTCAATGGCCGCCTCCGGCTTTCCTTGTTTCACTTCCAGTTGGGCTAAACGGAAATAGGGTTCTGCCACTAAACGAGCCTGGCCTTTCCAAGTTTTTAAGAGTTCCGTAAGGTAACGAACGGCGGAGTCCAGATCCCCTCTTTTTTCGAGCAGATCCACAGCCACACGAACGCGCTCGATCTGCTGAGTTTCGGAAAGCCCCTCAGGGTTTTTGATATTTTTTAAATAATCATAAGATTGGTTGAATTTCTTTTGTTGAAAAGTCGTCACTGCTAAACGCAGATTGAGTTCATCTTCATCCGGCTTTCTCTTTGTTGCGGTCAATTCTTTATCTCTAATAGTTCCTTTAATTGCATACACTTTATTGAGAACATCACGATAGTGTTTTTCAGCCTCCGGAGGGACTCCAGCCATTTCAAATGCTTGTGCAAGATAGAACTTCGTATCAATGCGATCATTATTTTTAAGCCAATTTTCAGCATACTTACTATGAGTCTTCAGTGCCTTGATGAAGTTTCCGGCATTGACCTGGGCGTGAATTTCATCACTAATGTTGCCGACAATTCTAGAGGTTAATAGGTTACGATCCACCACAGTGGGATTTTGCTGATAATAGTCCGTCAGGAGATCTATGGCCTTCTCATGCTCTCCGCGTGAAGTATATCCCTCTGCAATCATGACAGTCCCGAATTGCTCGATATTAGGAATATCTAATTTTTTCATCAGAGATAAAATCTCTTTCGTGGCAACTTCAACTTCTTTAGGCTTCATACTTTTCATACGTGCACTGGTTAAACGAAGCCTTGCTATAATAGCGTTATTGTTTTCACCATAGCGAAAGAAAGTTTCCAGATAGGCGCCGACAACTCGGGACTTATCAGCACCCAGAATGTCTAAAAGTTCTCCCATCCGTGTCATCGCAAGAGCCGCATGTTCGTGAGAGGGAAACTTTTTCATGAATTCCAGATAAACTCCCAGAGCTTGATAATAGTTTCCCATGCCGAATAATGCTTCCGCTTGGTTATAGAATGCATTCGGATATTCGCTTTGATGCTCTGGAAATTTTTTAATGGCCTCTTTATAGGTATCAACGGCTTTTTGATAATTTTTGGCCTGGACGTAGACGTCACCTTCCCGATACGCAGCTTCTGCCCTTATTTCTTTGAGGGGACTTTCTTTTTGTAGTTTTGAGAAAATATCCGAGGCTTCTTGATAACGATTAAGTTTTAAAAAAGAGATTCCTATTCCTATTCTCGCCAGCTCATTGGAAATAGCGTCTGGTTTGCCCGCATAGTTTTTCTCAATGTGAGTATTATACAGTCGAATAGCATCGAGGGGATCCTCTTTTTCGGCAGCCATATTTCCCAGCATCAAAGACGTTCGCTCGACCAAAGGCGACTGAGGATGTCTTTGCAGAGCTTGTTTGTATTTTATTTGAGCGATTTCATAATATTTCGGGTCCTGTTTTTGCCGCCACAAATTTTTGTAAACATCGGCTGTCATAAAATCAATCAGGTCATTATATTCAGACTCCGGATATTTTTTTTGAAACCATTCTTCCGATTTAATATAAACCGCATATCGCTTATTCTCAAACAAAGTCAAAAGAAGACGGGCTTGCTTGTTTTCTTCTGTGCTTTTGGAAACAATCTCATAAATGGGAGATGCTATTTTCATTTTTTCCCAGTAATGATTTTCCGGATGAATCATAGGATAAGGAATAAAATAGCTCTCCTTGCTGCGAAGTAGGGCGTCATCTTTAATTTCATAGTCTTTAATCATGAATCGTTCAAAGTTAGGATCGCCGCCGTCAAATAAGCCTGAGCGGCTTTCAGCTAAATTAGAAGAATTTGTCCCATCGGATTTGATTTGCAGAATATCGGTTGTGGCTGGCTTGCGAGTTTTTTCAGTTTTTGTTTTTTCAGCGGTCTTCGATACCTTAGCTGTCTTTGCAGGCAACACGGTTGTCTCCACGGCATCATCGGCGGCCGTGGCTGTTACGGATTTCACTTTATTTTGCGCATTTACATAAAAGTCGACTATCAAACGCGAAGGCTGATCCGTCAAATAATCAAAACTCTCAACATCTTCGTCGGCCACTAGAAAATTCAAAATAAATTTACCGTCGGGCCCTTCTTTTTCCAAGGCTACCGCCTTCACCATTTCACTCTTAAAGGCCAAGAGTTTGCGGATCGAAGCCTCGTCTATGGCATCGACAGTCAGCTGCAAATAGCTTTTATCTGACTTCTTAACTCGACGAAGGTCATAATCCCAATTTTGCTGTCCAGAAAGTTCCAAATGGACCGTGTCCCCTTGGTCTGAGATCGAGCTAGAGACCCTCGCGGCCCATACCACAGAGGCAGAGGCAAAGACTAGACTCATGAGTAAGCTGACAACGATAAAACTCAATTTCATATCCATTGTACATTGCACATAGAGTGCCAGGCAAAAATGAGCTCTATAGCAAATATTTTCCAGTTGGGAAAAAATAGGCCATTGATTTTTGTCGGTGTCCGACAAACTCATGACTCTTCCAAAGTCTAGGTCCGCCAGCAGCTATGTTAAAGGTCGAGAAATACTTATAAGTATCGATTAAGTGCTGAGGATTTTTAATTTTTTACCGATGAAGGGATTATGAAAAACCACGTCCTTCGTT
Organism: Pseudobdellovibrionaceae bacterium; assembly: GCA_036559425.1. Taxonomy (GTDB): domain Bacteria; phylum Bdellovibrionota; class Bdellovibrionia; order Bdellovibrionales; family Bdellovibrionaceae; genus JACMRP01. Next base: position 24,480 of record DATBTE010000033.1, read on the forward strand.
ATCTTGTACTAACTGGATGCGTGCTTGAGTGTCTCCTAGGCATTGGAGCCTGCGTTTCAGTGAAGCTACCGTCGAGCATGAGAACGCCTGCAAAAGATGTTCAATTCCAAGTACCTGAGAAACCTTTTCAAGAAATCAAAGTTCTCACTGCTGACAAAGCATGGCTCAGTGCCGAGACTGGAAATACAATTTCTTTTCTCTCAGAATGCAATGGAAACGTAGACCCCACCCTGGAACAGTTGCAAAATGAATCTCTGACTGTTCTGGATAAACTTAAAATTTTACAAGCAAAAAATTTGGAATTTAATGGCCGCGAAGCACTGCGCACGGAAGCTCAAGGTGAAGTCGATGGTGTACCCGTAAAAATGGAACTTCTCATATTTAAAAAGAATAATTGTAACTACACTTTGAGTTTTGGCGGCGTTCTTAAAAGGTTTAATACTGAGAAGAAATATTTTGATAAATTCACTGAAAGCTTTAAGGCGCCCTAATGGATGCACTCCCTGTTGCCACACTCTTAGTTGAAATCATCCGTTTCTGGGGCGGTCTGGGTATTTTGACCGGCCAAGTTCTGCGCGAAACTTTCAAAGGAAAAATTTACTGGAAACTGGTTCTTGAACAGATTTATCAAGTGGGTTACAGGTCGCTGCCCCTGATTCTTATCACTTCTGGCAGTATCGGCATGGTCATGGCTCTCCAGTTTGGATTGGGTCTTGAAAAATTCGGCGGCAAGCTCTATGTTCCAAAACTGGTTGCGGCAACCATCCTGCGGGAAATTGGCCCCATGTTCACCAGCCTTATGTTCGCTGCTCGTATCGGAGCAGGTATGGCCAGTGAAATTGGCTCTATGATGGTGACTCAACAAATTGATGCCATCCGTGCCCTCGGCACCTCCCCAATTAAAAAAATTGTTATTCCACGAGTGCTTGCGTGTTTATTCGCCTTGCCCGTACTGGTGGCCTTTGCAAATATCATTGGAAATTTAGGCAGCCTTTTGGTGGGCGCCACAGAATTGAATCTTGACCCCCATTTCTTTTACCTCAAAATCATGTCGACCGCGAGCATTGACGACTACCTCTCGGGATTTGGCAAAACATTCTTTTTTGCTATTTTCGTTTCGCTGCCATCCTGTTACTTTGGTTTGAATGTCAAAAATGGAGCTAAAGAAGTCGGGATCGCAACGACTAAGGCTGTGGTGGTCTCATCCATATTGATTCTAGTCGGTGACTTCTTCCTCTCAAAAGTATTTTGGATGATTGCAAAATGGGTGTAATAGACGTTATCCACTTTAAAAAATCTTTTGGAAAAAAAGTCATCCATCAAGATGTCACCTTCAGCGTTCAGAAGGGAGAATGTCTAGGACTCATTGGCGGTTCGGGAACCGGAAAGAGTGTGATTTTACGCAGCCTCATTGGGCTTGAAAAACCTGACAGTGGCCGAGTCATTATTGATGGAATTGACATCACCCAAATGACTGAACCGCAACTCCTCGAGATCCGAAAAAAAGTCGCATACGCCTTTCAAAACGGTGCACTTTTTGATTCTATGACTGTGTTTGAAAATCTTGCTTATCCTCTCCGCGAACATTTCCATTATAGCGAAAAAGAAATTCACGAACGTGTACTTTCCAGTCTTGCTGAGTTTGGCCTTGAAGGAAATGAAAATATTTACCCTGGAAGTCTCTCAGGCGGCATGCAAAAACGCGTGGGCTTGGTGCGTGCCATGATGATGAACCCGCAGATTATCCTCTATGATGAACCCACAGCGGGCTTGGATCCGTTTAACACTCGGAAAATCCAGGATTTGATCTTGCGGTTAAAAGAAAAAGGCGTGACTTCCATTCTCGTTACTCATGACATGCCGACCGCGGACGCTGTCTGCGATAAGATGGCTATGATTTTAAATGGCCGAATTGAAGCTCAAGGAACCTTGTCTCAACTGGACCAGGATAGCTTAGGAGTCATTACTAAGTTTATCGCTGGCGAGGAACTCTAGGAGGATTGATGGAAAACAATTTAAAAACTCAATTTCGTGTAGGACTCTTTCTTTCCATCGGCCTGATTCTGATCTTAGGCTCCATCTTCATGCTGGGAGGAGACCGGGCATTTTTTAAACGATACACCACCTTGCACGCTCACTTTGAACAAGTCCAAGGTTTAGCGGAAGGTTCGATGGTTTCATTTTCAGGAATCACCATTGGCAACGTTAAAAAAATTCAAATTTTGCCTGAAAGAAACCTGATCGATTTAGTGTTAAAAATTGATAATGAATTCATGCCGCGTGTGACTGAAGGCTCTCAGGTGGAGATTCGTACCCAAGGAGCTTTGGGAGATAAATTTGTATTTATTATTCCTGGCGATCCAAAAGCGAAGCCTCTTGCGGATGGAAGCACCATTGAGGTTGCCAAGGCGACGGACATCTTGGGGATTCTCTCTGAGCGCGGCAACGAGGCTGAAAAAATCTTCGATATCATCAACGAGATGTACCATTTCTCTAAGACACTCAATGCTGAAAACCGCACGGATAAAATTTTATCCAGCCTGGCTTCCGCCACTACGAAAATGGATAAGACCGCTACGGCGACTCAGAAGATCGCTGAAAGCTTCAGTGATGGAAAATTAAAATCGACACTGGATCATTTGGAAAGCGTGATTACCAAATTGGATCGCGGCCAAGGCACTCTGGGTGCCTTGATCAATGACCCCTCCGTTCACGAACAGATTAAATCCATGTTAGGTGGCTCCAACCGTAAGAGCTATATAAAATCTTTGATGCGCACTTCAATTGAGAAGACCGAGCAAAAATAGTTTAGTTAAGATATCGGCAAGGCTATTCCTTGTCTTCATTTTCCGGAGCTATTTTTTGAATCACATTTCTAAAGTTATTTTGGGATTCATTATCGCTAGGAACTTCCCGCCGATCGAGAGTGAAGCGAATATTCTTAATCACCGGTTTGCCCAATTTTTTATTTAAAGTCTCCTGAATGTGATCCTTCATGAAAGAAAGTTGATGCATCCACGGACTGCTGCGAACCCAAAGATAGAGAACGCCGCGATTAAAACCCACAGGCTCTGTGTTTTGCGCGATTGTCGGCCCCGCAAAATCCCCCCAATGAGCCCATAGCTTCCAACGCATAAATTGTTCGGATAATGGCGAATTACCACCTTCAAACAACTTCTGAAGGACCTCAGAGCCGAGGCTAAACTTTGTTTTAGGATCTCTTTCACGCATTTCTTACACTTAGCACAGCCCCGGATTGAAATCCTGTGAAAAAACTCTAGAGATGGCCTTATCACTCCTTGTCAATGGAGCTAAGTACCGATAAACAGGTCCCATGAGTTTGAAAACAGAAAAAAAAATCACAGTTGTGGGTGCCGGACTTGCTGGAAGCGAATGCGCTTTGCAGTTAGCTGAAATGGGTTATCAAGTGGTTCTTTTTGAAATGCGCGATAAAACTATGACCCCGGCCCACAAAACCGGTAAGTTCGCGGAACTGGTTTGCTCAAACTCCTTTGGCAGCATGGGCGAGGTTTCGGCTCCCGGGCAATTGAAATGGGAAGCGCAAAAATTAAACTCAAAGATTCTTGAGGTCGCGCGCTTTGCTCAAGTTCCCGCAGGCCAGGCTCTGGGCATTGATCGTGAAGCGTTCTCGTCCAAAGTGACAGAGATGATCCGCAATCATCCGAATATTGAAGTACGCAATGAAGTGATCAATAATCTTGAAGAGGTTCCCCGTCCCGCAGTCATCGCCACCGGCCCTTTGACTCATCCTCCTCTGGCGGAAAGCATGTGCAGTCATTTTGGTAATGAGTTCATGTACTTCTTCGACGCCATTGCTCCGATCATTGATACAGAGAGCATCAACACCGAGATTGCTTGGAAAGCCGATCGTTATGACAAAGGAGAAGGAGGCGGGGACTACTTTAACTGTCCTCTCAATAAGCAAGAATACGAACGCTTTATCGCCGAAATAAAAGCAGCACGAAAAATTGAACCTAAGGATTTTGAAACCACTGCTTTTTTTGAGGGCTGCATGCCTATCGAAACCATGGTGGAACGTGGAGATCAGACTCTGCGTTTTGGACCGATGAAACCCGTAGGTCTTGATAATCCAAAAACCGGTCGCTACGCTTATGCCATTGTGCAACTTCGTCAAGACAACAAAGAAGGCACCGCTTACAATATGGTGGGCTTTCAAACTCGCATGGCTTACAGTGAACAAATCCGTGTCTTCCGCATGATTCCAGGTTTGGAAAACGCGGAGTTCTTAAAGCTCGGCAGCATCCATCGTAATTTATATATTAACTCACCCAAGAGCCTCAATTGTGATCTTTCCAGCAAGCGCGATCCGTGGCTGTTTTTTGCGGGCCAAATTACAGGTGTGGAAGGTTATTTTGAATCCACTTGCGTAGGTCTTTTGGTCGCAAAATTTCTGGATCAAAAGCTTCGAGACCAGGTTTTTAATCCGCCGCCACGGGCTTCCGCGATGGGATCTTTACTAGAAGCCATCACCGATCCTATACGAGCGTCCCATTTCCAGCCAACAAACATAAACTTTGCGTTGATTCCACCTTTAACGGAAGTTGAGATTGAAGAACTCAAACTCCAAAAGCTTCATCGGGATAAAAAAGCTAAAAAAGAAATACAGATCAAAAAAGCACAGACGGCCCTTGTTGAATGGCTCGGATAATATCTAGAATTAGGACGGCGTTTCTTGTCTTGCTTCGTCCCATGGGGTAACCTAAGCCATTATTTTTCCAAGGATAATAAGGAATGGTTATGTCAGAAAAATCCCAAAGCCAGAATGCACTCTCCGATCGCTACAATCCTCAAGAAGTCGAAGGCCGGGTTTATAAATGGTGGGAGGAAGGCGGCTACTTCAAAGCCGAAAATCGCTCCACCAAACCTCCCTTCAGTATTATTCTTCCGCCTCCCAATGTGACAGGGTTCCTGCATATGGGGCATGCCCTGGATCATACAATCCAAGACCTTCTCATTCGCTGGAAACGTATGAATGGATTCAATGCCATGTGGTTGCCTGGAACAGACCATGCCGGTATCGCTACCCAAAGTGTCGTTGAGAGAGAGCTTAAAAAAACAGAGCATGTGACTCGCCATCAACTGGGACGTGAAAAATTCGTTGAAAAAATCTGGGATTGGAAAAATCAATATGGGGATCGAATTTACAGCCAAATGCGCCGCCTAGGGGATTCCTGTGATTGGGAACGGGCGACTTTTACTTTGGATGAAGGTGTTTCCAAATCTGTTCGCAAAGTTTTTGTTTCCCTTTATAAAAAAAATTGGATCTATAAAGGCCAACGGCTCATCAACTGGTCAGGCCCTCTGGAAACCGCAATCTCAGATCTTGAAGTGGAGTACAAACAAGTCAAAGGCTCTTTGTGGCATATCAACTATCCACTGGAGGATGGTTCTGGATTCCTCACGGTGGCCACCACTCGCCCTGAAACTCTTTTGGGAGACTCCGCGGTTTGTGTGAATCCTGAGGATGATCGCTATAAGCACTTGATTGGTAAAAATGTGATAGTTCCTTTGATCAATCGCAACGTGAAAATCATCGCTGATACTTATGTTGATGAGACTTTTGGTTCCGGCGTGGTGAAGATAACTCCCGCCCATGACTTCAACGATTATAAGATCGGCAAAACTCACAATCTGGATTTCATCAATATCCTTACTAAGAAAACGACACTGAACGAAAATGCCGGCCCTTATCAAGGGCTCACCGTCATCGAAGCTCGCAAAAAAGTGGTCGAGGATTTGAAAAATCAGAACCTTCTGGTCAAAGAAGAGCCCCATGTGAATAACGTGGGTCACTGCTCGCGTTCGGGCGCTGTGGTAGAGCCATTCCTCTCTGAACAGTGGTTTGTAAAGACTGAGGGGCTAGCGGTTCCTGCCCGTCGCGTGGCAGAGAGCGGAACTATTCGCTTCGAACCTGAATCCTGGACAAAGGTTTATCTTCACTGGATGAATATCATCGAAGACTGGTGTATTTCACGCCAACTTTGGTGGGGGCATCGCATTCCCGCGTGGAACTGTGCGGATTGCGGTCACGTCACCGTTGCGGAAACAGACCCCACTGAGTGCGAAAAGTGCCTTAAGAAAAATCTTTCTCAAGAAGAAGATGTGCTTGATACCTGGTTTAGTTCGGCTCTTTGGCCTTTCTCGACCATGGGATGGCCTGAGGAAACCGAAACCCTGAAAACTTTTTATCCCACGAACTATTTGGTTACGGGTCATGATATTATTTTCTTCTGGGTGGCCCGCATGATTATGATGGGTCTTGAGTTCAAGCGAGATGTGCCTTTTAGAACTGTTTATATTCACGGTCTAGTTCGCGACTCTCAAGGCAAGAAAATGTCGAAGAGCGCTGGCAACTCGGTCGATCCCGTGGAGATGATTGATAAGCACGGAGCGGATGCGCTTCGCTTTTCTTTCCTGGCCCATTTGTATTCTGGCAAAGACTTCAAATTCGCAGAGCAGCGCCTTGAGGGCTATCGTAACTTCATGAATAAAATTTGGAATGCCGCCAGATTTGCCTTGAGCCATTTGCAGGATTTCCAAGTACCTGAAGAAGGGGTAAAAGCACTTCCCAATAAATTACAGATCTCAGTCTTCGACCAATGGATCATTACTAAACTTGGAGAGGTGGAGAAAACGGTTGAAGAAGCTTTGGAACAAGAGCGCTTCTCTGATGCCGCCACGGCTTTGTATCAATTCACCTGGAATCAGTTCTGCGATTGGTACATTGAATTCACCAAACCTGTTTTCTCAGGCTCTAACAAAGAGGAGCGTGCGGCAACCCAGTTAGTCATGGCTCAGGTTTTAAATCGTATGATGAGACTCCTGCATCCTTTTGCTCCCTTCATCAGTGAAGAGATTTACCAAAAGCTTCCGATTCGTGGCAAAGCTTGCGTCGTGGACCAATATCCGAACCTTCGAAACGACAAGGACTTCCTTGCGCTGGGGTCCCCGCAAGCGGCTTATGAGATTGATATTGTCAAAGACGTGGTGACAGCAATCCGCAATATCCGCGGCGAAAACCGTATCAGTCCCGCTGAGAAACTAAATATCCGTCTTGGCATCGAAGAAGCAGAGATGCAAAAAATCCTGGGTAATAACCGAAATGCAATTTTGACGATGGCTCGTTTAGGTAACTTGGAAATTGGTGAGGACGGCAACCTGCAAAAATGCGCGGTGGCTCCGATCACTACCAAGAGAGGTCAAATCAAGGTTATTATTCCGTTAGAAGGACTCGTCGATTTCGATGAAGAAATCAAACGCATCAATAAGACCATCGAAAAGCTGGGCAAAGATATTTCTCTGCTCACCAACAAGCTTTCAAATGAGAAGTTTATAGCCAACGCCGATGAGGACGTCGTCGCCGCGGACAAGGAACTTCTGGTGCAAAGCAAATTACAAATCGAATCCATGCGAGCGGCTTTGATTCGATTTCAATAACTGAAGGAAGCAATTCTTTCAGCTATTGGGCTCCCTTCATTTCCCGTGACGAAGGCTTATATTTATTGGACAAGGACGTGTCAGGAACTGGATTTTTTAGAATTCCCCAATGACTCAGAACACTATCGAACTCTGACTGACTAATTGATTTTATTGTTCCATTCATATCCATAATATTACCGCCTAATAAAGTTCGCTTAAACGGATTTTTACTAATTTTGAAAGATAAATCTAATAGCAAACAGGGTGTTTTACTCGTTAAAATCCCATTGTTTCTGCTAACTCCATAGTAAGATCCAGACTTGACCCTTATTATCTCACGCTTGTAAGCATCCATTGCTTTGAGGTTACAGCCCTCCTTATCTTTAATGGGGGCATTGATTTTCTCTTCTGATTTGGACTGGGACTCTCCATTAACAAGAGACTTACCATCAACATTAGTTGAGGAGAGTTTTGCAATACTCAGGTTTTGATCAGCAAAAATTCCGTTGGGATCCGTAAGCAATTTTAACAACGGATCGTCAGACTCTAATCCGTCTTCTCGAATATCTGCCAGGCTTTTTAGGGTGAAACCCCAGCCCGAGCCCTCATTCGCAGGAAATTTCACCCGTTCTATAAGTTTTGAAAACTCATTAGGGTAAGCTTGTTTATAGAGCTTTAGATTTTGAGTCGCTGTTGAAAAATCTTTTTCCGCTGCTTTTAGATCAGATTTAATTAAGAGGGTTTTCTTCGAGACACTATCAAGTGCTTTATATTTTCGATAGGATTGATAATAGGTGTGCAACATTCGCGAAAAATAAGCATCTTTCAGTGAAATGGGTCCTCCGTCCGAAATGGGAGTCCAAACTTCAGAACTTTCAGGAAGGATTGTCGTAGAAGTAAACCCTATTTTTTCAACTTTCTTGCTAAAATCTTGAAATGTAGTTGAGCCTCTAAAAGTCGAAGTCAGCTGGGAGTATGAATTGTTTTCTGGCCAAGATATATTTTGATCAGCGAAAATATACTGAGTAAATAGCATTACAAAAACGAACAATATTCGATTATTCACGAAGTAATCCTTTGGAATAAGGGACATCCAGTCCTGGTTACTAACATTACATACCAGTGTATTTAGTTTTTCAACGCCCAAGTCCTACAGCTTAAGTCTAGAAGATAAAGCATTTTTCCTTGGCGCCGCCCGGGTTCTGTTAATTTAGCTCAACTCGACCAAAAAAACTGGTCCATTGCTAAACTTCATCAGGAAGACGACGTCTTCGCAGCCTCGGCAATAATCTATTCTATTCACTCATTCCACCTCAGTGGCATCATTCAGAAGCGGATTTAGAACGTATGATGCCAGGAAGCGCGAAGGAATGGTTTTTATACGGCTATGCTCCCTGGGATTTTCCGCACCCGGCTAAAAAAATAAGTAGCGCTAATTTTAGCTATTTATAGTACCCGATCGTGGTCCTAAATCGATATTTTGTAATAAGAAGACCACGATCGTGGTCTATAATGTATCTTTAATATTGAATAGACCACGTTAGGGGTCTATTCTATTCAAAATGAAAAAGAAAAGAACTGTTCCGTCCAAAAGGCGCACTAAAGAAGAATTAAAGTCTGATCTTCCCACAATCTCGCTTTTCGTGCGAAATCGCCGCGAAGAATTGGGTTACACCCAAGAAGAACTCGCCTTCCGTGCCGGGTTGAGCGTGCGATTTCTTAAAGAATTTGAACGAGGGAAGAAAACCGTCCGTTTAGACAAAGTCATTGAATTGTTGGAATTCTTGGGTGCCACCCTAGAAGTAAAGGCTCGGAGTCGTGAATGAACCCTAAGGGAAAGGTCTATTTTAAAAATCAGCTTTCTGGAGTCATTGAAAAAAATGAGGACGGATCTTTTTTATTTTCTTACGAATCCCACTCTCCTTCCGTAAGTTTAACATTGCCAACCTCTAAGACTCACTACCAGTCAGAAGAACTGTTTCCTTTTTTTGACGGCCTCATCCCGGAGGGTTGGCTTTTAAACTTGGTTCAGAAAAACTGGAAGATTCCAAAAAATGACCGTATGGCCCTCCTGCTTACCACCTGCCAGGATTGCATAGGCGCCACCCATGTCCTCGGCGAGCAGGACAACACCACCCTGTCGAAGTCTCACGCTAAAACATCTCTGAATCACCGCGAAGCTCATACCTTTACCTCGGATCGGTGTTTAGTATGTATGGAAGCACTAAACTCGTCTGAGCAACTCTATCATAGCAAATGCGCAAAGAATCTCTTTGGCTTTTCCCATGCGCCAATTATTGATGTTGTCTCTGAGGATCTAGAAGAACTCGCTTTGAGGCAAATCAACCAGCGGCTGACCTTGACCGGAGTGCAAAGAAAATTATCACTGTCTCCAATAATAGAAAATAAAAAAGAGCGTTTGACCGTTGTAGGTGTGGATGGCCGGTTTATTTTAAAACCTGCATCTGAAGACTATCCAGAAATGGCCGAGGTGGAACATCTCTCTATGAAGATAGCTGAATTACAAAACATCACCGTAGCTGATTGTGGTTTGGTTTACTTAGCCAGCGGTGAGCGCGCTTATATTACGCGGCGCTTTGATCGTGCAAATAACGAAAAAATTCAAGTGGAGGATTTCTGTCAACTTGCCGAAAAACCCACTGAAAGGAAATACAGCGGATCCAGCGAAAGTTTGGCGAAGATCATTGAAAAATATTCCGATCAAGCCCCGGATGATAAACTCACTCTTTTTCAAATTATTTTATTTTCATTTTGGATCGGAAATTCAGATATGCATCTTAAGAATTTCTCTTTGTGGCGGGATCCACAAAGTGGCCTCATTCGCATGAGTCCTGGCTACGATTTCCTAAGCACACGCCTGTTGATCACTGCCAAAGAAGACAACGAGGAGCTGGCCTTGCCTGTGAACGGTAAAAAAAATAAACTGCGATGGTCGGACTTCGTCGCTCTTGCCAGCAATTTCAAAATCCCACCTAAAGTCTTCATGCGAATTCGTGATCAAATGCTAGACTCCTTCTTTGATGCTGAAGACCTCGTTGAAAAAAGCTTTTTGTCATATCAAAAGAAAGAGAAGTTTATGGACCTCCTCCGTGAACGCTCCGAGCGACTCGCTCAAAAGTGACCAAAGAGTGGCCATCTGACTGACATTCTCCGTCACTTTTCTCTCTATAAAAAATTCAAAGAATGCTCCGTGACGCCCTGGATTCGATCTCGTGGTTTGGCACTCTCATTGCTTCTTGCTGTGGCTTGAAGAACGTAACGGAGGATTAAAAATGGAATTCTTTTTATCACTAGGTCGTGCATTTACATCATCAGACGCTATATGGATGTGGGCTATTCTGTCCGCACAGATCGTCTCTGTGGCTATCATCATCGAAAGAGCCATTGCTCTTTTTGTGAAACGGAAGGACAACCAAAAGTCTCTATCTAAATTAATCGCTGAAGACATTCGCGCTGGTAATCTCGACAAGGCTCTCCGCAGATCTCAGCAAATCGGCAGCAAAGATCCACTCGGTGTGGTTGCCGCCGCTGGAATTCAAGCTGCTATTGATATGGGCGGCAAAGAGGAAATTCAGTTAAAAATGGATGAGGTGCTTCTTGAAGAAACGACGCGTGTTGAAAAACGCATTGGCTTCCTCGCGATGTTTGCCAACGTCGCCACCTTGATGGGACTCCTCGGAACTATCACAGGTCTTATTAACTCCTTCGCTGGTATTGCCAATGCGAATGCGGCGGAAAAAGCCAGCATCCTTTCAAAAGGTATTTCGCTGGCGATGAACACAACGGCCTATGGCTTATTGGTCGCCGTTCCCGCTTTGATCATGTATGCAGTTTTGCAAAATCGCGCATCTCGTTTAACCGATGATTTGAACAAAGCAGCCTTGAATCTTTTTATTCAACTGGGATTTCACTACTCTCCAGTTACGGATAAGAAGTCTAAAGGTAACTAACGCTAACTTGCTTAGTCTAACCAGATGTTTTAACAAGGCTTGGAGCTGCGTATGAAAAAGGAACTTAATTTCGAACTCAATATTCTGCCGGTGTTGGATATTCTCTCGGTTCTGATTTGCTTCCTCTTGCTGACGGCGGTGTGGATACAACTCGGAACGATTGATACTAAACAGGCTATCGGTGACAACTCGACCGCCGGGGCTAAGAATCCTCCTTCGCTGTGGGTGACCCTCGGCAAAGATGGGACCGTGCTACTCTCTTTACGTGATTTACCTCAGGCTAAAAACTTAGAAGAAAGCATTGCTAAGATTGGGAGTGGAGTAAACTGGACCCTTTTGGAAGAGAAGATTCAAGATCTACGAAACAAATGGCCAGAACTCAAAACCAGTATTGTACGCCCTGAAGCCCGGGTCTCTTACGGCGATGTGATCCATATTATGGATCAATTGAAGAAAAACAAATTCGATGGAGTGGGTTTGTCCCCTCTTGGGTAGGCTCTTATGAAAACAGCTGCTTTTATCTCACAACGACGCTCTCCCCTTTTACAAGCCCTGTCTTTGAAAGCGGGAGAGAAATCCGCAAGCCATACCAAAGAACTCGGTTTGGCATTGCCCTTGACCTCACTGATTGATGCTTTTTGTATCATCGTTATCTACTTGTTGATAGGAACACAGACCTCAGGTGTGGAAAGCCAGCTGCCAGGAAAAATCAATCTTCCGAATGCGGAACACGGACAAACTTTGGAAAAGCCTGTGGCGACACTGAGGATAGAAAAAGGAAATTACTTCCTGAATGAGAAACCTGTGGATCGCGCCTCTTTAAGTGCCAAACTCTCCCATTTAAAAAAGGAAAGTACAGAAGCTACGGAGCTGATGGTTCAAGCAGATACTCAAATGGAGTATGCGGAACTTGATCCACTCTTAAAGGCCGGCTCTGAGGCCGGTATCGAAAAACTTCGTTTTGCGGTGATCCCTTCAAAATGAAAACTTTAAAACACTTCCTTATTTTTAGTGCCATCTTCGGTTGGACCCTCCTCGCAGGGATCTCCATTGCTTATGCAGAGAAGATGAATACTCAAACTCAGGATATGGTTATTGAGAGAATGGAACGGATTGTTTCGGCAATGGAAAAATCCGATAAATCTTGGTTGCCAAGCCAGCAACGCCTCGCTGATTTATTATCAGAAAGAGCCCGCCTTCGTTTCATGCAGGAAGTGGAGGCGAATTGCGATGCTTGCAAAGGCTCTAAAGCCGACCGTCTTAAGGCCGTTTCCATCTATGAAAACCTTCTACAAGAAGTAAAAGTGAATGATCATGGACCCATTCTGTTCCAGTTGGCTCATTTGCATGAGATGGCTGGCCAGCCGGATGCAGCCATTGCCTTGTTTGAACGGATTATCAAAGAAGCGAAAGCTAAAAAAATCTCTAAGGATATTGTCAGCCATTCTCAAGCAAGCCTTGGAGATCTGCTTTTCCAAAAAGGCAAATTCAAAGAAGCTTATACACATTATAAAATCTCTCTTAAAGACACGAATCTCAAAGGCCGAGGGCTGGTCATTTACAATATGGCCTGGTGCGAATTCAATTTAGATAAATTGAATTCCGGCATCACCACAATGGAAGGTCTGCTCAAACGTCCAGACCTTATTGTGCGTGAAAATTCGGATGGCTCTGGCGAAGCCAATGGTACAAAATACGATCCCGTATTTCATGCCGATATCGTCAGAGACTTGGCGACCTTCTATGCTCGCCGTCCGATTACTAATAAGGAAATCACAAGCTACGAAACTTTTGCCCCCAAAGAAAAGCGTAAAGAATTATTATTGCTTTTTGCTTCGGAAGCGGATCGTCTTGGACAAAAGAAAGCCGCAGCTGCGATTTATAATCATTACTTAGAAGATACGACTCTTTCACAAGAGGAACGCTTAGAGGCTTTTGTCAAATTGGCCCAAGTAAACTATGACGGTGGAGATGCTACCAAATCGACTCAAGATTTTGCAAAAGCAGCTTTGGAATTCCAAAAAAATTGCAAAGAAGCTGAAAAATGCCAAGAACTTGGGAAAACGATGAAACACTATGTAACCGAAATTCATCGAGCCAAGAAATTAAAACCGGATGCGGATTTACTGAATTCGTATCTTATTTATAATAAGACTTTTCCCAACGACACCGAAATGGCTCAATTGGGAGCGCAGGTTGCCGACGACATGGGTAAACACGCCATTGCGATGCAGTTCTTGCGCACAGTCAGCGACAGAAAATCCGCTCTTCCTCAAAGCCAGCAAACAGCGCTCGTCAGCGAACTTTCAGTGGCCGAGAAATCTAAAAATCCAGTTCTGCAAAAGGCAGCTTATGAGCATTATCTAGCTGTATCTCCGCAAGGAAATAAAAGCTTTGAAGTTCGCTATCAAATGGCCTACATGACTTATCAGCAGAAAAATTATCGCGAAGCGGCTCAAGCCTTTAATACTCTAGCCATGGATAAATCTGGTTCTGCCGAACTTCGAAAGAAATCAGCGGATCTTTCCTTGGATTGCCTCGTTCAAATGAAATACGAGGACAGCCTTGAAGATTGGGCCTGGCAGTATTCGACAGCTTTTCCTCAAGCCAAAGCCGAGTATGAAACAATGGCACGTAAAGCTTTGTTAAACCGTGTGGCACGCATTGCCAACGATAAGAACTCCAGCAATGGTGAATTAAAAAAAGCTTTGCAACAAATGCAAAGCGCCAATATGGCCTCAGCAAAACCTGCTGATAAAGTCATTTTCTATACTAATTTATCGGTTCTAGCGCAGCGACTTGGCGAAGAGGGCATTTTAATCAACTCGTTGCAGACCTTGGTCTCTCTTCCTGGAGTGTCCGCGGATCGGCGAGAAGAAAGCTTAGGACAAATTGTCAGCTATTATGAAAAGAAATTGGACTTTAAAAACGCCTACCATACGGCTCTACGAATGAAGTTTTCTAAAATCAGTCTCAAAGACAAAGAGCTTCGTCTAGGAACCTTGGCGGATTTAGCCACTTTAAAACCGCAAAAACATTATCACGCTTCCTTAAATGCCGGACTTAAAGGAGAAAGTGCGCGCTCTGTGCGTTCACGTTTGGTCTTATTGTCAACAAATCCTACCAGAGAATTAAAAGCTCAAGCTGATGAGTTAGCAAAGGATCCAGGTCTATTAAACGAAATAACACTTTTAGTCTATGCTCGCACCGGAGACGGTAAAGCATTGAAGCCGGTTTTAGCTAGGCGCGAACTCCATTCTCGAACCGCTCCAAACTTCATTGATAAGCAAGGTTTTTATAAGGAAGTTGCTTCCTTTAAAGAGCAGATTTCGCGTCATCAACTCAGCTCAAGGTCTGACTCTAGTCTGCAAAGAACCATCAAAGAGCGGGTTAAACTTCTAAAATCAACTGATACCTTCTTGGCAAACAGCTTAAAATTTAAAGACGTGACGGCTCAGTTGATGGTTCTGAATATGATCTCCACTGAGAATGAACGTATGGTTCGTGATCTTGTGGCCTTGCCTATCCCGCCAAAACTCACGGCTTCAGAACAGAAACAATACCTGGATATTTTGAAACTAAAATCAAAACCTTACTTTATGAAGGCCAAAGTCGCTCAACAGAGAGAATCGGAAGTCTGGGACCATTCTCCAGCAATTCCCCAATTACTCAAAGATTATGAAAGTGTCCGACCAGAGCTCAAAAAGTATCTGCATCGCGAACTAACGCTCTTAGCGGCCTTATCGAAGGATAAATCCGGCTCAGTTAATAATGGCAAAATGCGTTCGCGCATCGTGGATGCCCTCAATGAGAACTCCTCTTCAACATGGAGTAACCAATGGAGCGATCTGGTAAATGCCAGGAAAAACGTAGCGGAAAATCCTGAGAGTATGAGCGATATTGAAAAATTGAAAAACCTAGAGACAAAAATCGGTCATCCTCTGATGCCGTCTTACCTGGAAGCTCGTCTCAGTCGATTACAGAGAGGCAAAACCCTATGAAATTTACAATAACTTTGGCCTCTTTATTGCTCATTCTATCGACAGCTCTAACGGTTCACGCAGGCACTGCGACAATGGTTAAGAAGCATAGTAAAAAGAATTCGCAAGCGAAGTTAGGAACTTCCTTCAAGTTCGATGGTTCGAATCTGCGTGGTAAGTATCAGAATTCCCTGAGCACGACCGCGACAGTAGAGAATGATAAATTTTTAGAAGATCTTTTGGGCGGAAGAACTCAGTTTGAAGACCGAGATCAAAAAGAACGAGAACGAAACTAAGGATGTTGGACCATGAGCACTGCAAGAAAGTTCACACAACTGCTGATACTTGAGAACACGTTGGGACAAAAGGTTCGAACCTTTGCTGTGGATTCGCGTTCCCTGAATATCGTCTATCTCAAAGATCAACGCCGCATTGATGCGGTGGCAAACTTGAAGACCCTTGAGGACAGGGACCTCGAATATATTCTCTTAAAGACTTTCGAAGTTAAAGACCTAGATAGTAAGGCTTTAAAACTTCAAGGCTTAGGTCAGTTGCGAATGATGGACGTCAATGCGGTTGATAGCCCTGACCATCAATTGGCTCCGGAAAAGGATAAAAAAGAACTCAAGGTTATTCTTGAAAAGACTTTCATCAGCCATATCCTTTTAGTTCTTATCTTGATGATGGGAGCTTGGATTTCCACAAAGTTCTTCTCACAGAAAAAAGAAGAGCCAGCTTTAGTGACCATCGTCATGACAAAGCCTGAGCCTAAAATCGAAAAAGCGACCCCGGCTCCCCATGTGAAAGTTTCTGAGAAGAAAATTAAACCCACTCCTAAAGTCTATCGCCCTGTAGTTCAAAAGAAACTTTTGACGAAGCCTTATAAGGTGAAAACAGCCAAGGCGACGGATGTCCAACGTGTGGGAGCTTTGGCCGCTTTAGGCGGTCTTGCAAAAGGTCATCGCGGAGCTGAGGGCCTTGATATGAATTCCCTTAAAAATATCCGTTCTGCAGGTGAAGGCCAAGGCGGTGGTGGCGTCGGCGCCACAGGTCGCGGTGGCGTAAAAGGAATGATGCCAGGAAGTGGCCTCATTGCCGGCAGTGCCGGAGAGGGCGGACGCGCAGAAAGCGCCGGTGGTTACGGCACTCGCGGTGTCGGCGGCGGCCGCGCTGGTTATGGAAAACATGCCATCGTAGGGGGAATGACCCCCGTGAGTTTACCACTTGATAATGAAGCCACCGTTGAAGGCGGCTTGGATCGTGATCAAATCATCGCGGTCATCAATAAAAATAAAGGTCAAATTATCTACTGCTATGAAAAAGGTCTTCAAGCTCAACCTTCCATTGGGGGCCGTGTCGCGGTTGATTTCACGATTGGTCCTTCTGGAAGAATCACTTTAGCAAAAGTGGCCCAGACTTCTTTAGGTTCTAAATTCGTAGAGAATTGCATGCTTGATAAAATGAGAACCTGGCAGTTCCCTAAACCCGTTGGAAAAGTCAATGTCGACGTACTCTACCCGTTTGAACTCACGCGGGTAAGTAGCCGATAAGGAGTATTTATGAATAACTTTTTGCGATCCTCATTATTATCCGCCCTTCTTTTAACCACTGCCTGCGGCGGCAGCTCAGACAATAAGTCTTTTGAAGATATTTCTGAATTGCGCGCCCGCGCCAAAAAAGAAATGACTACAGGCCCGCAACCGCCGCCTGAAAGAGTCGTTTACGTCACAAAAGAAAAAGAAGTGATTAAAGAGCAGGCGACGCTAACTGATAGTTACTTTAAAATCGACCTTTCTGAAAAAATGATGAGTTTTTATGAAGGCCAGCCTTCGGCCTACAAAATCACTCTTCGGGTTCAAGATCCCCAACTACAAATGAAACTGACTGCGAAAGGCTTGCCTTCAGGAGCAGAGCTCAAAGATATCTCAACGGCGAAAAATCCTAACACTTATGAACTTCGTTGGACACCGCCGCTTTACACCATTTCTTATGACCAGCAACCACCTCAAATTATGACAGCAACTTTAGTTCCGGTGCTAGTATCCGCTAAAACATCGAAAAAAGCGGAAACAGTGAAAGGTCTTTCGCTCGACAGAACTATCACCTTTAACGTTTTTAGAAATCAGGATAAGCCTTCTGAGTTGGTTCTCAGTGGCCTTGATCAGGATGTGCAGGAAGGACAAGTAGTGCCTTTCTCGGTCATTGCTCGATTTCCTGGTGTGGATACCAATGCTCCTATAAAGCCAGATCTTGGATTCTTTAGAGATAAGAACACCCAAGTCGTCGCCTCCAACTATCTAGAAATGGATGGCACTCGATATGTCTCTATTGAGAATGTGGAGTATATTGGTGATTACAAATGGAAATTCAATCTTGTTTTCGATACCAAAAATAACCCTGTTGAAACTCAAAAATCAAAAGATGGCAGTGCTGCGGCAGTGAACTTCACTCAAGTTCGCTTAGGGCTAAGAGTGTTCGGTGCCTTCAATGCGAGTCCCGCAACAGTGGTGCGAGTTAAAATTATCCGCGCCGCTACGGAAGCAACTCCTGTGGCCCCCGCTCCTGCACCAGCTCCGGCTCCGCCTAAAGATCCTGCTCCCTCTAAACCGACTCCGAAGAAAGCTCCCAAGCCCAAAAGTCCTACTAAGCCAAAATCTGGAGGTAAATAATTATGAAAAACTTGAAAGCTTCCACTCTTGGGACTCTTCTTTTAATTTCTTTGAGTGTTTCTTGGAATGCCTCAGCTGCTTCAAAGGCTACTCCAACTTCGCCAGCGACTCCGGCGGCACAAGCGAAAGAAATAAATTTTTCCAAAGACGTTGATGGACTGGGTGGCAACGACGCTTTGATGGAAATGGCTGAAAAGCTCAATCCTGAATCAAAGTCTCGTATCGTTCAAAACCGCCTTGTAGATCGCCACACTCGTTTGGAAGCTGGCATTTTCTACGGTGGTGTTTTTGGTGGAGCCACCTATCTTCAAACCCAAAGCTATGGGGCCACTCTTGATTTTCACATAACCCCTCGCTGGTCCTTGGGCGCACGATATTATCAGTATCAGAACAAACTTACTCCAGAAGGTGAACGCGCCTTTGATGAAGCCCGTGCCAATTATGCTGCTGGCAGCCGCGCAACTCTCGTCGACATTGATTCTCCACTGAATGCGAAAATAGCGGTGATCAACTGGTACCCTATCTATGGAAAAATCAATTTGTTTGATGCGGCTATTGCTCAATTTGATATCTATCTCCTCGCCGGGGGTGGCCAAATAGAACTTGAAAGCGGTAACTCTCCTCTTGCTACGGGCGGAGTCGGTTTCGGATTGTGGATGACAAAACATCTTTCAGCCCGCGCGGAGTTTCGCTATCAGGCTTACCAAGATGAAATCGTAACTGGGCAACGGGACATTAACGCCATGGTGGCCACAGTCGGACTCGGATGGATTTTATGATCACCTTATCGATCTTTAAGCAATTGGCTCTAGCCTTGGTGATCGGCATGGCTCATGCCGAAGATCGTCTGTCAGCGCAAAAATGGTCTGAAGATTTTATCAAGACTCCATCACTTGATTTCGAAAAACTCGACAAGAAAATTCTTGGCGCTTGTGAAGACTGTGAAAATAAAAGCAAAATGCAAACAGCACGTAAACTCTTCGCCAAAGGCCAATACGACGAGGCTCGCGCACTCTACGCTCAAGTCAGTAAAGGCAGTGCTTACTGGTTAGAAGCGGTTGAAGAAAAAGCTTGGACTTACTTCCGTCAAAATGAGCTGGAATCAGCCATGGCCCAAGCCAAAACTCTTTTGGCTCCGCAATTTGAAAATTACGTCGGCTCTGAATCCTACTTTATGCAATCACTGGCGCAGCTGAAGTCTTGTAACTATAAAGGGGTTTTTGAAACCAATCGTCTCTTTAAAGAAAAACAAAAAACTCACTTGGCAGAAATTCAAGCTCTCTCCAAAACCGGGATGAATGAGGCGCTTAAAAACGTGATGAACGAAACCGATAAATTCCCCATGAGATTTACCGATGTTGGAGAAAATGCTTCTCACTTGCCGCATCTCTTCTTCAAAGATATCGAATTTCAACGTCAATTGATGAGATATAAATTATCCGAGCAAGCTCTGGCTGCTTTAAAAGCAGAGGATCGCGCATCCGCCCTGCAAAGCACTCTTGAAAAAGTGAAATCGGCAAGCGCCTCACAATTACAGAATCGCATCAAAGAGTTGGCGGTTCAAGAAACCAATGACAATTTTAAAATCGTGCAAAAATTAAACCTTGTCGAAATTGAAGCTATTCAAAGACTTCATGCCGACTTGGATCTTGATAAGAGTCTCTTCAAAAAAGGTCCTTTCGCTAATACCAATTCAGACCAATTGGTCTTTGTGGACGACGGTCGGCCGTGGATTGATGAACTCGATAAATATGAAGTTCGCACCAAAACTTGCCCACAAAATCTTAGGAGGAAAATGTGAAAACTCCGATGAAATATTCGACACTTCTTATGACAGCCCTGAGCCTGAGCTTTCTTGCGGCATGCAGCCCTGAAAGCGGTTCCTTAGTAGCCTCTAAGCCTTACGCTCAGCCGACTCCCCCCACTTATGCCCCTGTGCCAGAACAAAAATCAGGTTGGATTACAGAAGATGGGGGACAAAGCCAACTTGATTTCAATCCGCAAGTGGATATCCTGTTCGTATCGGATAACTCAGACAGCATGAAATCCGCACAAGCGAACTTGGTGCGCAATATAGATAAATTCGCTGATGGAATTATAAAAAATAAAATGGTGGATTACCATATCGGTGTCGTTTCCAGCTGGGACAGCTCGGAGCGTTTCTTGACTACCAAGAAAGACCAGTACGGACTTGGCGAGCTTCACTTCGTGAAAGACTCAAAAAATCAAACGATCAACAAGCGTTTTGTGAGCCGTACCGAAAAAGACTTAATGGCTTCTACTTTGGACATCGGCGTCGCATCTTATGCGGATGGTGGGCCAGAGAACGAGGAATTCTTTTCGCCTCTGGTTGCGGCCATGGAAAAATCAGGTAACGGTGGAGTCAACGACGGATTCTTCCGCGCAAACGCCCAGCTAGTGGTGATCTTTCTAACCGACGCCGATGATTCAAGCACTGCATTGACGACGGATGAATTAGATCGAAAATTGCTTAATTTCAAAGGCGGAAAACGCGACAAACTGTCGGTTTACGGAGTGTTGGTGAATGCCAACGACGACGATCAATATAAAGACTGGGGCCTGCGTATTCACCCAAAATATCATCCGGAGTGTTTCAATGTAACAAAGAAATCTCCCACTAGAAATGATGTCTGTAAAAAAGGGTTTGGTCCGGATCGCATTGAGCAATTGATTGTTACTGCCAACCAAGGCTCTGGCTTACCCGCGAAAGAAATTCGCAAGAAATATATTATGAGCATCGTTAGTAAAAACTTTGGAACTGATCTTGCAACCATAGGTTCAGACATCAAAATAAGGACGATGGCCAAAGAAATCTTCTTAAGCCAAGTTCCCGTCGTCACCGAAAATCAACAAGTACAAGTTCGCGTTCGCTACGGAACTCCCAAAGAACTTGCTGCAGGTCGTGGCCAACTCATTCCCCAAAGCGCAAAGGGGGGTTGGTTGTATAACCCAGAAAGCAATTCTGTTCGCCTTTCTGGAGATATCAACTATAACTATGAAGATGGCGCCCGCTTCGCCGTCGACTTGATGCCGGTGATTTTGAAGTAGTTATGAGAACCACCAATATTCTTCTCTTCACACTTTTCGCTTTTTCCGCTCACGCTCAAGGCAGAGCTTTATCCATAGAACAGGTTTTGGATGCGGCTGGATCGGGAAAACTGGTTACTTTAAAAAAATATCATAGTAAAAAAGGCGACCTCAACGCACAAGATTCTCACGGCCTCACACCATTAATGCAGGCCGTAGCCACTGGACAAAAAAAAGTAGTGGATTATTTGCTCCAGCAGAAAGTGAATCTAGAATTGAAAAATGCGAACGGCGACACCGCGCTAGCCATGGCTATTGGCAATGAACAAGATCAAATCGCCGTAGCCCTGATCAATGCCGGCGCAAAGGTCGATGTTCTCGGCGGCGAAGATAAAAACAATTTGGTTTTTATGGCGGCCTCGGTCAATGCGACAAAGACTCTGCAGCTCCTGACTAAAAAAGCTCCAGAGCAAATCAATATGAAAAATAAAAACGGCGATATGCCATTGCACGAAGCCGCACGTTTCGGCACCGAGAAAACTCTAGAAGTTCTCCTGAATGCGGGAGCAAAAAAAGAAATCGTTAACAATTTTGGTAAAACACCCCTTGACCTCGCCAAGTCTATTAATAATAAAGCGGCGGTGAGGGTTTTGTCTCGAACGACACCATAGCCATGACAAGTCTATAGTCTGTACTATAGCAATATACTGATATAGTTTATGTTGATAACTATATCAGTATATTGCTATAGTTATTAACATGACTTATAGTTTAAACAAGCATGAGCTTCAGCAAATTTTGCGTGATCAAAGGAAGGAAATTGAATCCCTTCACTCGAAATGGCTTCCCAGGGAAAAGCTTCATGAATTCAAATCTCTTTTATCCTCTAAACTAGTTAAAGTTGTTATGGGGATTCGACGTTCAGGAAAGTCTACTCTCTGTATTCATGCGCTTCCCTTTGAGCAGTTTGTTTATATCAATTTTGATGACGAACGACTCATTCGACTGACCACCAAAGACTTACAGACAGTTTACGAAGTCATGACTCAACTAAATCCTCAAGCCCAATTCTATATCTTTGATGAAATTCAAAACATTGATAGCTGGGAGCTTTTTATAAACCGACTAAAGCGTAAAGGACTCAATATTATTGTCACAGGAAGCAACGGACAACTCTTGAGTAAGGAGCTTGCCACTCACTTGACCGGCCGTCATTTAAGCTTGGAATTAATGCCCTTTTCTTTTTACGAATTTCTTGGCTATAAAAACGCCAGTATAGAATTAAATGAAGCTTCGTC